>CAZMKQ010000029.1:0-36703 GCA_964566955.1 uncultured Caldilineaceae bacterium
CCCGCGCGATGGCCTCGGCGGTCAGTTCATGGGTGTCGAGGATCAACTGCTGCTGGCCCAGCAGCCCGCGCGGCATCTCGCCGACCGGCCGCGGCACGGGGCCGTCCATGTCAATGTCGCACAGCAGTTCCAGGAAGGCGTCGTCCGCCATGTTGGTGACGGCGCCGCGGTTGGCACAGTTGACGAAGAAGGGCCGGTCCAGGCCGCCCACCATGTTCTCGATGATGTCCGTGGCGTGGTCCGGGCCCAGCAGGGCGGTGTAGTCCTCGATCGGGATCGTGCCTTCCAGGAAGTTGTCGATCTGGTGCCACATGGCCTCGTGCCGGTCGTACCGGGTTTCCGTGTCCCAGATGGCCAGGGGCGGCGTACCGTTGCCGGACCGGCCGGCCTGCTGGTAGTAGGGCACGTACTCCTTGGTGTGCGAGACGCAGACCGGCACCCGGTCGAAGACGTCGTACAGTTCCGCCCCGATGGTCTGGTTCAGCCAGCCCTTGGCTTCGCCCTCCACCGTCGGGTCCTCGTAGGCGGCGCCGGCTCGCAGGGACTCCGCGATGGCATCCGACACGTCGGTGCCCTGCCACTCCGCCCGGAGCAGCCAGGTGAAGTGGTTCACACCGGCGATGCGCATGTCGAAGTCCCGGTCCAGCGCCTCGGTCAGTTCGCCTCCGGCCGCGGCCTCGATGCCCGCCATGCCGGCCAGGCGCACCTTGATGTGCGGCATGTGCAGGCTGTCGCAGAGGGCGAAGCTCTTGATGCCGGGGGCGTAGCGCATCAGGCCGATGCCATGCACCGTCGAGGGATTGATGTAGTTGACGACCCATGCATCCGGACACAGGCGTTCAACGTCGGCGGCACATTCCAGGATGCGGGGAAACTCGCGCAGGGCGCGGAAGATGCCGCCGGGACCGATGGTGTCCCCGGAGCACATGCGCACGCCGTACTTCTCGGAAATGGCGCAGTCGATGCCGCGGTACTTGACGGTCTGGTTGGCGAAGCTGAGGACCACGAAGTCCGCATCCGGCAGGGCCGGGACCCAGTCCGTGTGGCCTTCCACACCCAGGGGCACGGCATTGGCGTCGCGCACCATTTCCGCCAGCCGGACCAGTTTGGACAGCCGCTCCTCGTCGGTGTCCACCAGCACCAGCGTCCCGCGTTGCAGATGGGGCGAATGGACCATCTGCCAGATGGCTTGGCGACCGAAGAAGAGGCTGCCGGCCCCTACGACAACGACCCTGGGGCCGGATTTCTGCGCACTGGTCATATCGGAAGCGTAGGTCTCCTGAAGAAACTTAGGTTCGGCGGGCCGCCGGCGAACGAAACCGCCGACTACTGCCCGTCCGGCACGTAGGGCCGCTCGGGCAGGTTGGCGTAGGCGTCCCGGACCAGGTCGCCGTAGATCCACTCCCCGGAATCCAGGTGGTACCAGACCCCGTCCGGATTGGAACCCAGCGTCCAGCCGTCGAGCAACAGGGCGGTGTCCGGCCCCAGGAAGCCCAGCTGTGCGGACCCACTGTCGGGGGCGGCCCGGAGATTGGCGTTGGAGACGGTGGTCGGGTGTTGCAGGACCGGCAGGCCGTCCGGAATGTTGGCGATGGCTGCGGACGGGATCCAGTGGAAATTGTCCATGAGGGACCACGAGCCGTCGATGCTGGTCCCGAGCAGGTTCACCGCGCGCCCGGCCGGCAGAATGCCGAGCGACTCGAAGTCGTCGCCGGGGCCGATGCGCGCGTCGACATCCTCCACAATGACGGTCCGGTCGTCGGGTATCGGTTCGGGTGTCGGCTCCGCCGGGTCCTGATCGCCCGCGTCGGCCACCGGCTCGTCCGCCGGTGGCGGCGTTTGGAGGTATTCGGCCGGAATGCCGGGGAGGTCCGCCTTGTCGATCAGATCCAGCTGATCGACGATCTGCGGATTGACCACGGTCTCGGCCAGGATGAAGAAGGTGTCCTCCATCTGCAACCAGATCTGATCACCGTCCGCCACCCGCCTGACCAGGATCACGCCGCTGTCCGCCTCCCGCGGCGGATCAATGGTTTCCGCGGCGACGTCGGGCCACAGGTACACCTGGGCGGTGGTCGCCAGGAATGCATAGCCCGGCACCGGCGTGGAGGTGGGGGTGGGCGGCACCGGCGTCGGCTCCGCGGGTTCCTCCACGGCCGGCAACGGGGTTTCCGTGGCGGTGGGCAAGACCGTCGCCACGCTCTCCTCCGGCTCCGGCGTGATGGCCTGGACACCGTCGATTCCGCCTTGGTTGGCCAAGTTGTCAAGCCAGGCCGGACGCACCACAACCAAGGCCACGATGCCGACGCCCACCAGGACCATAAGCACCATGAGCAGCATTTGGCCCAGGCCCTGACCGGGTGCTTCGGTCTCCGCCAGGGCCTCCGCAATTTCCGCGTCCGGGTCCTCCGCCTCGGGCTCCTCCGGAGCCTCCCGGGCATCGGCAACATCCGGTTCCCTGTCCGGTTTCGCTCCCGGAGTCCCATCCTCCGGCAGGGGTTCCGGTTCCCACTCGGGCTCGGGCGGCGGCGGTTCGGGCAGGTGCCTGGAGGCCACGTCGACCGTCAGATCGCCCTCGTCTTCCGGTTCGGCCGCGGGTTGGCGCTTGACAGGCTCGGCCGGTTCGCTGTTCGGGAAGAGGACCGTGTCCTGTCCCCCGTCCGGCTGCGGCTCGGCCACAGTCGGCGTCTCCGTGTCCGGTTTCTCCCCGTCGGTGCCGCTCGGGCTCCTGGGCAGCGGGTTGCGGCGCGTATTCACGGGTGTGATGCCCACCAGCTCCCCCAACTGCGCCAGTCTCTGGGCATCCGCCGTTTCGGCCGTCGTGGACCCTGTCTCCCCCATGCGCAGCAGCTCGCGTATCACCATCACCATGGTGGCGAGGCAGACGCAACAACGTATGCGGTCCTGGCTGGCGTCCAGGATGTAGCGTCCAACCAATTCCTCGCTGGCCAGGGTTTCCAGCAGCTCGACCTCCGTGGTCACGGCTTCGCGGAAGGCGGTGCCGCCCAGCAACTCCATGCGTTCGCCGATGGCCCGCAGCGTGACCGTGGTCAGGTCCTGCAGGTTGGCGAACCCGCCGCTGACGGACGCAAAAGGGGTGATCCCGCCGGAGCCCGCGGCGAGGCGGTCGGCCAGACCCTGGATTTCGTCCGCCACGTCCCGCAGACTGAAGAATTCGGCCAGTTCCCTGAGGCGCTCCAGGTCGCACAGCGTGGTCTCAAGGGTCGGCTCGCAGGCGCGGGTTGGCAGGAGCAGGTGCAGTTGGAGGGCCCAGTGGGCCAGGAGGAACGTACGGGAATCGTGGCCGTAGTAGCTGTCAATCTCCGAGATGATGGCCTGCAGACGCACCGTGCGGTCCTCGTCCGGGCGCGACTGATCCTCGCTGGTGAGCAACAGTGAACTGAGACCGTTCTCCAAGGCGGTCAGGCCTTGGAGAACGAGACCGGCCAGATTGTCTGTTTCGTTCATGGCGTCAAGTGAAGCCCGCGGACGCACGGGGACATCTTGGGAGAGGCGCGAGAGGGTTGGAGACCTGTCTGGATGACGGTACCAATGGGAATCCTATATTACAAGGCGGTATAACCGGCGGTGTCCCGGGAAGCGGTTCGGGTACGGGCCACCCCGGAACCCAAGGTGCCGGAAGCCGGCCTGTCAACGCCGTGATCCTGTATCGTATATGCACGTGAACCCAACTGAATAATAGATTTTGGAGGTATTCCGAATGGCCGAGCGATTAGTGGGCCGCCGTGCCTTCCTGCGTTCAACGGGCTTTGCCATGGGCGCCGCGGCACTGGCCGCGTGCGCGGCACCGGCCGCAACCGGGAGCGACGACGCAGCCGCGGCTGCCGAACCCGCAGTTGTGACCTGGTGGTATGGCTGGAGCAATCTGGATCCGGCCGTGGAGACGATTTCCGGTCTGGAGAGCTTCCGGGACCACATGGGCGGAGACACCACCCTGGACTTCCGAGGCGGCACCAACACGGAAGCCACCCTGACCGCCCTGGCGGCCGGCGATCCGCCCGACGGCGGCTCCAACATGGACTATCCCAACCTCTGGACGCGCGGCGTGGTCTTTGCCTGCAACGACTGGGTGGACGGCAGCGACGTGATTGATCCCGACGATGTGGTGGATGCCGTCTGGCAGGGCGGGTTCTACGACGGCAACCTGATTGGCGTGCCGTCCATCGAATCGTTCCTGTGGTACGGCCTCAACTACAACGCCCAACACGTCGAGGAAGCGGGCCTGGACCCGGATGATCCGCCCCTGACCTGGGATGGCATCTTCGAGTGGCACAAGGCCCTGTCCAAGTTCGACGACGGCGGCAACGTGACCCGCATCGGCCTCGATCCGATCGACGCCATGGCCGGTGAGCCGGACTTCATCTCCCTGTCCTACGGCCATCAGTGGTGGAACGACGAAACGCAGGAGATCGACCTGAACCACGAGTTGCTCGTCCAAGGCATCGAAATGCAGGCCGAGTTCTTCCGACACATCGGTCCCGACAACTTCGCCGGCTTCCGGTCCGTGGAGGGTCAGGGCACGTGGGGCGGCGCCTTCAACGCCGAGGCGCAGTCGATGATCATCGAGGGCTACTGGCACGCGGGCGAGACCACCATCCAGCAGCCCGAGGTCGCGGTGCACAACCGGGCTACCTGGGCACCCGTGCCGGCCTTCCGCGAAGGTGCCAAGATCATGGCCACCGGCCCCCACATGGTGCAGATCTTCAGGGACGGCCAGAACCCCGAAGGGATGTTCAAGGTGTCCGAGTTCCTGCACAACCATGAAGCCTGCCAGATCATCTTTGAGGAGGTCGGCTGGATCATGGGCATTGAGTCCTGGCTGCCCACCATCGATGCGGACGCCTATCCCGGCCTGCGCTTCTACATTGACGGCATCGACGAGGTGACCGACTGGTTGGTTGGGCGCCGCTCCCCTCTCCACTGGTACGTCAACACCCAGCTCTGGGAATTGCGCGAACAGGTCTACCGCGATCTGATTACCGCCGAGGAGGCGGTGGCGGAGCTGCAGACGCGCGCCGAGAACGAATGGGAGGCCCAGGGCCTGTCCTGACCTTCCCGCCCTGAGCAGGGGCGGGACGATACACTCGTTGTCCAGCCCCTGCCGCTTCCCCTCCGTGGCCCCGGACATCCAGATGGCCGCCGTCGCCGCCAAACCATCCCGCTATACGCCCCGCGAATGGCGCAACCTGCGTCTGGGGCTGCTGTTTGTCTCGCCTTGGATTCTGGGTTTCCTGCTGTTCACGGTCTATCCCCTGCTGGCGTCCGCGTACTACAGCCTGACCCGCTACGACCTGTTGCGGCCGCCGGTGTTCCTGGGCGTCGAGAACTACACGACGCTGTTCACCACGGACCCCCACTTTTGGAACGTGATGTACAACACGATCTACTACGTGGGTTTCAGTGTGCCCCTGGGGGTTGTCGCTGCCTTTTTGATTGCCAACCTGCTGAATTCCCGCATCGTGGCCCGGTCCTTCTTCCGGACCGTGATCTACGTGCCCGCCATCGTGCCGGCCGTGGCTTCGGCCATGGTCTGGCAGTTCCTGATGAACGTGCAGTACGGTGCCGTCAACGGCCTCCTGCGTTCGTTCGGCCTGCCCATCATTCCGTTCCTGTCCAACCCGGCCTGGGCCAAGCCGTCCCTGATTCTCGTGGCAATTTGGGCGCAGGGCGCGGCCGTGGTCATTTTCCTGGCCGCCCTGCAGGACGTGCCCCGCTCCCTGTACGAGGCCGCGACCGTGGACGGCGCCGGCGGTTGGCGCAAGTTCCTCAACGTCACGATTCCGCTGACGTCGCCCATCATTCTGTTCAACCTGATCATGGGCTTCATCACCGCCTTCCAGGAGTTCACAATCCCGTGGCTGCTGACGGAGGGCGGCCCCATGAACTCCACCGAGTTCTACCTGGTGCACCTCTACCGCAATGCGTTTCGGTTCCTGCGCATGGGCAAGGCCTCCGCGATGGCCTGGATCCTGTTCCTGATCATCGTGGCCTTCACCCTTGTCATCTTCCGCTCCTCGGCCCGCTGGGTCTACTACGGAGGCGACAAGTGATCCGCGCCGCCTCGCCCACCCGGCCCCCGAGCCCCGTCCAAGTTCGCCTGCAGGGCGCGGCCGTGACCCTGGTCAAGTACGCCATCCTGATTCCCCTGACGCTCAGTTTTGCCTTTCCCCTCTACTGGATGGTCAGTTCGGCCCTGAAGATCGACCCGCAGGTCTACACGATTCCGCCGATCCTGCTGCCGATGCCCGTGCATCCGCGCAACTTCATCGAAGGCTGGCAGGTTCTGCCCTTTACCCGCTATGCGTTCAACTCGATCGTGCTCTACACGGTTCCCGCCGTGCTGTTCACGGTCCTGTCGTCGACCATCGTGGCCTACGGCTTCTCGCGCATTCGCTGGCCCGGCCGGGATACGCTCTTCTGGTTCGTGGTGATGACCATGATGCTGCCCTGGGCGGTCACCATGGTGCCCCTGTTCATCACCTTCAAGTGGTTGGGCTGGCTGGACACCTATCGGCCGCTGGTCGTGCCGGCCCTGTTCGGGCACCCGTACATCATCTTCCTGCTGCGGCAGTTCTTCATGACGCTGCCGGAGGAACTCTCGGATGCCGCCCGCATTGACGGCACCTCGGAATTCGGCATCCTGTTCCGCATCATCCTGCCGCTGACCAAGCCGGCCCTGGCGGTCGTGGCGCTGTTCCGCTTCATCTGGGCCTGGAACGACTACCTGGGGCCCCTGATCTACCTGCGGGACGAAACACGCTACCCGTTGGCCCTGGGCATTGAACAACTGAGGCAACGGGCCAACGACATCGGCAACTTCAGCAACGGCATTCCCTATCTGATGGCCGTGAGCACGATCGTGGCGCTGCCGATCATCGCCACCTTCTTCCTGGCGCAGCGCACCTTCATCGAAGGCATTTCCCTGACCGGTCTGAAGGGGTAGAAGGCTGCGGGTGGACGGCAATTCCAACGATCCGGCGCGCCGACTGCGGCGGCCGTGCCTGGCGTTCTGTCTTTGTGTGATCCTGTCCCTGCCCTTGGCGGCCTGTGTCGTGTCGCCGGTGGCGATCCGGGTTGACGTGCAGCCCCTGCCGACGCACTCTCCCTGCGGTGGTTCCTTTGTCGAGCATGAACTGCCCCACGTCACGGGCATCACCTTTGAGCGGGTGACCTACTTCGCCAGCAACGGTGCGGGACTGGCCATCGGCGATCTGGACAATGACGGCGACGAGGATTTCGTGCTCGCCAATCTCCTGGGTCCCAACCATATCTTCTGGAACCAGGGCGGCATGGAGTTCCGGCCGCAGGTGTTATTCGACGGCAGCCTGCGGGCGGTGGCCCTGGTCGACGTGGACGGTGATACTTGGCTTGACATCACCGCAACCAGTCGCAGCGGCAGCGTGCTGGTGTGGCACAACGTCGGCGGAACGGATGCCGAGCTTCCGTTCCAAACCGACCAGCGGCCCGCCCGCCTGCCCGGCGTGGAAGGCTATGCCTACTCCCTGCAATGGGCGGATTTGGACCGGGACGGCGATCTGGACCTCGTCACCGGTTCCTACGACGCCTCCATGGAAAAGCAAATCGGCCGTCGGGCGCTGGATGCCAGCAACCTGGGCGGGGTGTTCGTCTACACACAGGCCGACGATGGGCGCTTCGAAGCCGAGCGGCTCGCCTCCCAGGCCCAGGCACTGGCCCTGCACCTGCTGGACGCGGACGGCGACGGCCTGCTTGACATCCTGGTCGGCAACGATTTCGACATGCAGGACCTCCTCCTGCTGGCCACCGCCGACGGCCGCTGGCAGTTGGCGGCTCCCTTTGCCAGGACCACGTTCAGCACGATGAGCTTCGACGCGGACGACATCGACAACGACGGTGCCCTGGAACTCTTTGCCGCGGACATGCACCCCTACTCGGAGGAAGCGGGGATTATGCGCCAGTGGGAGCCGGTCCTGCAGACGATGCCGCCGCCCGATCCCGCCCACGCGCCCCAGACCATGGCCAACGTCCTGCAAACCCGGACCGGCGACGGCGACTGGGTTGACCGGGCTCCCGAATGGGGCATTCCCTACAGCGGCTGGAGCTGGTCGGCCCAGTTCGGCGATCTGGATCAGGACGGCTTTCTGGATTTGTACATTGTCAACGGCATGACCGCCCAGGAGTTGTTCTCCCACCTGCCCAACGACGAGCTGGTCGAGGAAAACCAGGCCTACCGCAACGAGAACGGCCGGCACTTCGTATCGGAGCCGGTCTGGAACCTGAACAGCACGGCCGGCGGCCGCGGCATGGGCCTGGCCGACCTGGATGGCGACGGCGACCTGGACGTGCTGATCAACAACCTGCGATCCCCGGCCCGCATTTTCGAGAACCAGCTGTGCTCCGGGCAATCCCTGGTGGTGCACCTGAGCCAGGCCGTGACGGGCAACACACGTGCCTTGGGTGCGGAGGTGCGTCTGCAGACCACCACGGGCGTCTATCGGCGGCAGGTGCAGGCCGCCAGCGGGTATCTGTCCGGCCGCAGCTCCGCGCTACACTTCGGGCTGCCCGAGGGCAGCGAAATTCTGGCCTTGGAAGTCCGTTGGCCGGATGGCACCGCGTCCCTGATCGGCGGTCAGTCCCTGCAGCCGAATAGCCGGGTGGCAGTCTCCCGCTGACGCGCCATTAGCCGTTGGGCTACACGGCGCGGTCCGTGGTTCAACACAACGGTCCCGCTCCGACTATGCAAAGCGGTTCAGTGCCAGAGCCGCATCGTCCGGGCCGGCCGGGGTGCCCGTGACCCGGCGTGCCACCAGTTCGCCGGTGGCCGGGCTCAGGGTCATGCCAATCTTGTTGTGGTCGCAGGCCAGCAGCAGGTTTTCGTACTTTGTGCTCCAGTCGACAATGGGCAGGTCGTCCGGGGGTCATGGGGTGGAAACCCATCCAGGGTCGCCCGTCTCCGGGTCGCGGATCCAACCCCATGAGGTCGCGGCTGGCCTGTGTCACCTGTGCTGTCCACGCGGTCGTCCATTCCCGTGAACTCCACCCGACCTGCGATCCGCAGTAGTTCCTCCATTCCGGTCTGGAACTTGCAGCGGTGTTCGACACAATTTCAGTTTCGTTGGTTTTGGCCGGTGCTCGGCATCGTAGTCCCGGTATGGATCCTGGAGTGCGGATACAGCAGACGTGCACGACTCAAAAGTACGACATCGCTGTGATGACAGGACGCTGGCTCAACCACCACCGGATGCCTTGTGTCCGTATACCCTGATTGGTTGCCAAATCATCCATGACACCAGTAGAAGTATGGGAAGATAATGTATCCCTTGCGTAAGGCGGAACAATGATTGGGAGCTTCAGGGATCGGGCGACCGAGCGGTTCTTTGCTGGTCGGTCAGTCCGGAACTTCCAGGGATTCAGGGATCAGGCGATACGACGGTTGACAATCCTGGACAACGCGGAATCCCTTCGGGATCTCGCGGGCCTGCGCAGCAACCGGCTGGAGTCACTTTCCGGCGACCGGGCTGGCCAGTACAGCATCCGGATCAACCTCCAGTGGCGTATCTGCTTCCGCTGGGGTGACGAGGGGCCGTACGATGTGGAGATTGTGGATTATCACCGATGAGGAGTTTGAGATGAGGGTGAGCAACGGTATGCGCCCAGTACATCCCGGAGAGATTCTGGCTGAGGAGTTGGAAGAGCTGGGCCTGTCCGCCAACGCGCTGGCTCATGCGCTGTATGTCCCCGCCAACCGCATTACGGCGATTTTGAAGGGGCAGCGCGGCGTCACCGCCGACACGGCGTTGCGCCTGTCCCGCTACTTCGGCACCACGCCTATGTTTTGGCTAAACCTTCAGAAGTCCTTTGAGTTGCGCAAGTCGGAGATCGAATCAGGCGAAGAGATCGCTGACCGGGTGCAACCCAGGGAACCGATTCAGGCAGTTGGATAGGGGAATCCACGGCGGCCAAACACAGTGATGTCCAAGCCAATCGCGGCAGGGATTTCGTCGGTACTGGCAGATGGTCGCCAATGTGACGAGGTCGGCTTGTCGGCTACGGGACGCGCTTCATCTGCACCCGGATGGGACTGCGCATGCCCAGGCTACAGGACTGGATCCGCCAACCATTCATGGAAGCTGGGGTTGCACACTATTGTGCAGGTACACCGCTCGGTTCGCATGTTTCGTAACAGTCCTGTACCTACGGCGCGAAAGTGCTCTTCTCCGCGTCCGTACAGGCCGCGGCCATCTCCATGTGGAAAGGGAGGCTGGTTGTCCTTGACGGCTAGCCAGTAGCCGATCCCCGCGGCCCGCAGTGCCTGCACTATGGCAGAACGACTGGGGAACGGCAACGGACACCTGTCCGGTCGTAGTCCTGTGCTGCGCTTCGGTTTGTCTGAAGACAGCGAAATCCCAGTCTTGGAAATCCACTAGCCGGATGGCACCGCGTCCCTGATCAGCGACCGGTCCCTGCAACCAAACTGCCAGGTGGAATTGGCTCCTGGTGTCGCCCTGACACCGGCCTAAGCGAAGCGGTTCAGTGCCAGGGCGGCATCGTCCGGACCGGCCGGAGTTCCCGTGATCCGGCGCGCCACCAGTTCACCGGTGGCCGGGCCCAGGGTCATGCCAATCTTGTTGTGACCGCAGGCCAGCAACAGGTTCTCGTACTTTGTGCTCCAGTCGACAATGGGCAGGCCGTCCGGGGTCATGGGGCGGAAACCCATCCAAGGCTGTCCGTCCTCGGGGCGCGGGTCCAGACCCAGCAGGTCACGACTGGCGCGCGCAACTTGGGCTGCACGCGCCCCGTCCACGCGGTCGTCCATGCCCGTGAATTCCACCCGGCCGGCGATCCGCAGCCGATCCCCTATTGGGTTCACGGCCACACCCTCATCCATCAACTGGACCCCGAAGTCCGGAAAGCCTTCGGGTCGTGCCATGGTGTAGCTGTAACCCCGCCCGGGCACGACCGGCACGTCCAGTCCCCAGTCCTTGCCCAGCGCACCGGACCAGGCACCGGCTGCCAGGACCGCGACATCGAACTCGATGTCCTCCGTGCTCGTGGTCACGGATGTGATCTGACCGTCGTTCATCCCCCCGATGCCGGTCACGGTCACATGCGACCGGAACTCGGCGCCGTGTTGGCCGGCTTCATGCGCCAGACTCTGGACGAAGGCCTTGGGCGACAGGCGTCCATCCTCCGGGAACAGGACGGCCCCCACAATCTTGTCCGCGGCCTGAGGCAGATAGTGGCGGACACCGGACCGGTCGAGCAGGGCCGCAATGCCGCCCATGCTTCGGTGCCGCAGGGCGTGGGTCGCGCCCTGCCGGAAGCCGGCCTGCGTGGAGAATACGTTCAGGGAACCATCCATGCGGAAATGGTCCTGCAAGGACAGGTCCCGGTGCAGTTCCCGGTACAGCTCCACACTGCGCCCGGCCAACCTGTGCAGCGCGGCCGTGGTCTTGAGCCACTGGACGGGTTCGGCGGCCGCGCGCAACCGCCGCCGCCAATCGGACAGGTGGGGATCGCCGGCGGCCGGCAGATAGATCGAGGCCTCGGGATCCTGCCATTTTTCGAGCAACTGCTCGATGCCGTTGCCGGCGGCCATGGGCAGCCAGGAACTGGGGACCAGCAGGCCGGCGTTGGCGTGGGAGGAGCCGCCGGCCACCTCGCCCCGGTCAATCACCAGGGGCCGGTATCCCGCCTGGGTCAGATACCAGGCCGAGCATACGCCGACGATGCCCGCGCCGATGATCAGGATGTCGCACTGGCGTGTCATGGGCAGGGCCGGCACAGCGTGCCGAACAAATGGCTAAGGCGGCAAATTATAGGGCCGTGGCGGTGCATTGGGAGTCGGGCTGCATTGCCTGTGGGGCTTGTGCACCGTCCGATGGGACGTCTGGTCTACGGAAACCATGTTGTTCCGCACAGGACCGGTCTCACGGTTTCAGGGCTGTGCGCGTACGGCGAAGGCCGGGAAGTGCCCAAGGTGCGGAATTGTTGACTCGGCACGCGTCGCACCCTAGAATTGGCGGCGATTTCGCCCGAGGCGTTCGCAACGCTGGCGGGCTGCAGTTACCGATTCCCCCAATATGATGAAGTCCGGCTGGCAGCAGGTGTTGCTGGTGTACGGCGGCTGGCTCGTTCTTTTCACGCTGGCTCTGGTGTTGGTGTTCCTGCTCCAGCGCAACGTGGTCGAGGACATTCTGATTGGCCGCATGGTCAACCCTTGGCGGCTGCGGTCCATCGGCCAGTGGTCCGTCTACGTCCTGGGAATTGGCTGGATCGTCTTTGTCTTCCTGATCGAAGGCTATTTGCGCAACGGAGCCGCCCGCGGGCTGTTCTGGCAGCGCATTGTCAGGGTCGGAGCGCCTCTCCTGGCCCTGATCAGCCTGTCGTATGCTGTCAATCGGTTTTTCTAGACCGGTAGCCAACGGAGATTCGCGCGTGAGCAGCAGTCCAAACTCCTCTGCCAAAGGTTCCCAGGAGGTGCTGCTGGACGTCAAGGACCTCAGGAAACACTTTCCCATCAAGCGCGGCCTCCTGTCCAAGACGGTCGGCCACGTCAAGGCCGTCGACGGAGTCAGCTTCTACATCCGGCCCGGCGAAACCCTGGGCCTGGTCGGCGAAAGCGGCTGTGGCAAGACCACGACGGGCCGCGTCATCATGCGCGCCTACGACGTGACGGACGGTGAAATCTGGTTCCGGCGCAGCGAGGAGAACAACCTCAATATCGCCGAACTGTCCTCGGCGGAGGTCAAGGATCTGCGCAAGGACATGCAGATGGTCTTCCAGGATCCCTATTCCTCGCTCAACCCCCGCATGAACCTGCTGCAGAACGTAGGCGAACCGCTGCTGGTCAACGGCGTGGCCTCCGGCGACGAACTGGAGGAACGGGTATCCGATCTGCTGCGCGTGGTGGGACTGCGGCCGGAATACCTGAACCGCTATCCCCACGCCTTCAGCGGCGGCCAGCGGCAGCGCATCGGCATCGCAAGGGCCCTGGCCCTGAACCCTCAGCTGATTGTCCTCGACGAGCCGGTCTCCGCCCTCGACGTGTCCGTGCAGGCCCAGATTCTGAACCTCCTGCAGGACCTGCAGGAACAGTACGGCCTGACCTACCTGTTCATCGCCCACGACCTGAGCGTGGTGGAGCACATCAGCGATCGCATCGCGGTCATGTACGTGGGCATGCTGGTGGAACACGCGCGCACCGAAACGCTGTTCACGAATCCCAAGCATCCCTATACCGAGGCGCTGCTGGCCTCGGTGCCCAAGCCGGACCCCAGGGACCGCAGCGAGCCGATTGTGCTGGAGGGCGATGTGGCCGATCCGGCCAATCCCCCCGCCGGCTGCTACTTCCATCCCCGCTGCCGATACAACGACGGCGATCGCTGCGAGACCGAGACGCCGGCCCTGGAGCAGGTCGAGCAGGGGCATTTTGTGCGCTGCCACTACGCGGCGGAACTGGACCTGCACGGCGTGCAGGCCTGAGAGCCTGTCGTGGCCGTTTCCCCAGTCATTGCCCTGAACGCAAGGCGGTTGGCCCAGGCTTCCCCGCGCCAGGAACTGCCAAAGGTCGCGGATCTGCCGCGGCCACCGCGGGTGGCACTGCTGTTCCCGCCCAACTGGACTCCGACCATGCCCCACCTGGCACTGCCGTCGCTGACGGCCTACCTGCGCCAGAAGAGGGTCGCGGTGATGCAGCGCGATCTCAATGCCGAGGTCTTCGATTACATCCTGACCCCGGAGTATCTGCGGCGTTCCGTCGCGGCGGTGCGCCGCCGGTGGGGTTCCGGTTCCGCGCGGGGCCGAGGGGTGCTGGAAGCGCCAAGCCGAGAAACGGTGGACTGGGCCCTGACGCGCGGCCCGGAGCTGGTGCGTTCTGTGGTGCGCAGCCCGGCCTTCTACGACGGCCCGGAAGGCTTCGCCAACTTCCAGATCCTGGCCGACTGTCTGGAACTGGCCTCCCTGCCCTTTCATCCCGCCCACCTCCATCTGCAGAGCTACGAGGCGGCGCGGCCGGTGGACAGCAGCCGCAACCTGCTGTTCGGGGTCTCCGATCGGGACCACAACATGTTCCTCGACATCTACGAGGAAATCGTGCTCGAGGACCTGGAAGCCTTCGAACCGGATGTGGTCGGCATCTCCATTCCCTCGGAAGCACAGGTTCTGGCGGGGTTCACCCTGGCCCACCTGGTGCGGGAGGCGGGCATCGACTGCCACGTCACCGTTGGCGGTCCCCACATCAGCATGCTCCACGATGTCCTGCCCAAGCAGCCGGCGCTGTTTGAACTAATCGACAGCGCGGTCGTGTACGACGGGGAGATTCCCCTGTACCAGCTGGCCTGTGCGGTGGTGGACGGCGGCGACCTGGACAGGGTTTCCAACCTGATTTACCGGAAGGGCCGGACGCTGCAGGTGACGGAGCGCAAGGAACCGGAGAAGATCCGCAACCTGCCGCTGCCGGACTTCGACGGCTTTCCCCTGGACCGCTACCTGGCACCGGAACTGGTGCTGCCGCTCATGACGGCGCGCGGCTGCTACTTCGGCCAGTGCGCCTTCTGCAACGTGGGCTACGGCGAGGCCGAGTCCTTCAGCCAGCTGACGGCCCGTTCGCTGGCCGACCAGATGCTGACCCTTAGGGAGAAGTACGGCACGCGCCACATCTTCTTCGCCGACGAGGCCATCACGCCGCGCAACCTGCGGGGCCTGTCGGCCATTCTGCGGGAGGAGGACGAACCCATTCACTGGGGCGGCTGCGTGCGGTTCGAGAAGGTGATCGACCAACCGTTGCTGGATCAGATGTGGGCCGGCGGCTGCCGGATGATCATGTTCGGCCTGGAAAGTGCGTCGCAGGCCATCATCGACCACATGATCAAGGGCACCGAACTGCCGCAC
Source organism: uncultured Caldilineaceae bacterium (assembly GCA_964566955.1). GTDB lineage: Bacteria > Chloroflexota > Anaerolineae > Caldilineales > Caldilineaceae > Bin34. Next base: position 14,893 of record CAZMKQ010000029.1, read on the forward strand.
ATGAGCCGCATCCTGAAGGAAAGTGCCACCGCGGGCATCTGGAACCACACGTTCTTCTTCTTTGGATTTCCGGGGGAGACCCTGGACGACGCCCAGCAGACCGTCAATTTCATTTACGCCCACGGCGACGAGATCAATTCGGCCGCCATGGGCACGTTCCTGATGGAGCGCCTCTCGCCGGCCTATCGCTATCCCGCCTCCTTTGGCGTTTCGCGCATCATCGAGGATCCGGCGCGGGACCTGGCGATCTACTTCCCCTACGAAGTGTCGAACGGCCTGGACGAGGCCATGGCCGAACGGGTGCACGATGGTGTCCTGGACAGTCTGCCGACCAAGCCGTTCCCCCACTTCTATGTCAGCGATGTCTATCGGTTCCTGTACGCCGGCCGGCTGAGCCTGGACGGCCGGCCCAACCCGGCCTGGCTGGCTCCCGCCACCGCTGCCTGATCCCCGCGCCGCGGCATTCCTGTTGCCGCGTGCCGCCCTGCGTTGTTCCGAGGTGTTCTTGTCATGTCCGAAGCAATCGCCCTGCGCCAGGCTGCCACCGACCGGTACAGGCCCGATCCGGTCAGGGTCTTGTTTGTGGCCGAGTCGCCGCCCGATGTCGAGGAACGGCACTTCTATTTTCCCAACGTCCCGCGCGCGGACACGCTTTGGGTGGAACTGACCAAGGTGCTCTACGGCGACGAGTTCGGTGTGACCAAAAACGAACGGGCCCGCAAGGCCGAATGGCTGGCCCGTTTCCAGGCCGACGGCTATTGGATGATCGAGGCCGTACCGGAGCCAATCCACAAAAAACGGCGGGAAGCGCACGTCCAGGAGTACAAGGACCGCGTGTTGGAAGCCATCGCGGACTGCAAGCCGACCCAAGTGGTTCTTATTGCCACACCGGTGTGGCGCGCCCTTGGGGAGCCCCTGCGTGCGGAGGGTGTGCCGCTCGTGCAGACGGGACCGGTGCCGTTCCCGGGCCATGGCCAGCAGGGCAGGTTCCGGGAAGCCATGGCCGCCATCCGGCCCCTGCTGGAGGACTGAAGGACCACCGCGTTGCATTAACCTTCCGCGATCGCAGATCCAACAGACCGCAGACGTTTTTCCGCCCGGCCTTCTCCCACAATTCCGGCAGTCGCAAACCGCCGAACCAATCAGAGGGAGAAGGCAAATGTACAAGTTGATCCGCCGACCGGGCCCCTTCAACGCACCGCTTCGTCGGTCCTTTGCCAGCAACACGTCGATGGGGTTCCCCGTGGACATTGCCGAGGAAAGCGGACGCTACCTGGTGCAGGCCGCGCTGCCCGGCGTGTCTCCGGACGACATTGAGATTACGCTCGAGGGCAGGACGCTCACCATCGCCACCGAGGAGAACAAGGAGCACGACGGGGAGGGGGCCAACTACACCTGGCGCGAGACCATGCGGGGTGCCTGGCAGTGAAGCTTCCATCTGCCGCAGGCCGTGGACACGGAAGGCGTGGAGGCCGATATTGATCAGGGCATCCTGACGGTGTCGATCCCCAAGTCCGCAATGGCCAAGCCCCGGCAGATTGAGGTCAAGACGGCCGCCAACGACGTCGAGACGGTCGAAGGCTAAGCCAACCCAACAAGCCCAGCCAGCACGGGACCCGGCAGCTGCCGGGTCCCGTGTTTTTGTTCGTGGGGACCACAGATCCGGTACAACCACGCTGGTGGGGCGCACCCTTGAAGGGGATTCTGCGTGCAGGACTCTGCTCGTACAGTCAGGACACCATGGTTGGCAGGGCGGGTTCCGGGAAGGCATGGCCGCCATCCGGCCCCTGCTGGCGGACTGAAGGACCGCCGCGTTGCATTAACCTTCCGCGATCGCAGATCCAACACACCGCAGACGTTTTTCCGCCCGGCCTTCTCCCACAATTCCGGCAGTCGTTAATCGCCGAACCAATCAGAGGGAGAAGGCAAATGTACAAGTTGATCCGCCGACCGGGCTCCTTCAACGCACCGCTTCGTCGATCCTTTGCCAGTAACACGTCGATGGGGTTCCCCGTGGATGTCGCCGAGGAAAGCGGACGGTACCTGGTGCAGGCCGCGCTGCCCGGCGTGTCCCCCGAGGACATCGAGATCACACTCGAGGGCAGGACGCTCACCATCGCCACCGAGGAGGACAAGGAGCAGGACGGCGAGGGCGCCAACTACACCTGGCGCGAGCGCATGCGGGGGGCTTGGCAGCGAAGCTTCCGCCTGCCGCAAGCCGTGGACACGGAAGGCGTGGAGGCCGCGATCGATCAGGGCATCCTGACGGTATCGATCCCCAAGTCCGAAGTTGCCAAGCCTCGCCAGATTGAGGTCAAGACGGCCGACGGCTAGACAGGCCCCGAAGAGCCAAACCGGCAAGGCCCCGGCATCTGCCGGGGCCTTGTCTTTGCTGCCTGTAGGGTGTTGTCCCCGCAGGAGTCGTGGCGGATGCGGTGGTCCCGAGCCAGCCACCGATCTTTCCTTCGGATGGCCGATGCGGACACGCCAGGCCACAGGTGCACGCCAACGATCCGGACCCGTTGGCAGCCGCGTCTCCCGGAGTGCCGGACAGGCCAATCAGGGCCCTGTCCATGGCCTCGAATCAAAACCCAATCCGAAGCTTTGCCGTATTGCGGCTGCTCCGTACGGTGGAGGCTATAGAATCGACTTTGGGCAATGCGGCAGGTGGCAGTGGATATGCATGACATGCTCGAGGATCGGAATCCGTCGAAACGCGACAGAAGGATGCGGTCATCGCGGGCCGAGGTCGAATCAGCCATGACGCAGCGGGCGCGCAGGGCGCGCGCCAAGCTGCGTCTGACCCACTTCGCGGAGTGGCAGCGCCACATCACAAGTCTTTTTCACCACAATCCGGACTACCCCTACGACATCAACCACGAATACCTGGAGGACTGGACATCCGATCCCGACTACGTTGTCGATGCCGTGAGCATCCGTGAATACGATGGGAACGGGATGCGGCTCTACACCAGGCCCGAGGTTCTGTCGGGAGTTCAGAACAGTGCCGAACACGCGGTCAGCACCCGGCTTGGCAACCGCGTGGCCTGGGGCTTCAGGGTGTTCTTCGATGAGGAGATTGCAATGGACCTGGATTTGATCACCGGGCAGGGAATCCCGAAGAACGCGGTGGTACCCGATCTGGTGGTACTGCCGCAGTCAATGGAACTGCCGGAGGGCCAGGAGCGGCCCTTCGACGATAGGTCGTTCCGGATCGACCGGGGTGATCCTGCCCCGGAGCTGGTGATAGAGATCATGTCGCGAGGCACGGCGGACAAGGATCTGGGCGAGAAGAAACGGTTGTACGAGCTTCTGGGGATCGGCGAGTACCTGGTTTACGACACCGGCGGCCAGCGCGCCGACGATTCGCCGGCCGAACTGCTGGTGTTCAAGCTGGAGGACGGTGCCTACCGGCAGCTCGAGTGCGATCCGCAGATGTCGGAACCGGAGAAGCCGGCCTTCTTCAGCGACGTGTTCGGTACGCACATTCGCATGAACGGGGTGGATTGGGAGATGGCGCGGCTTCAGTGGCACGACCCCGTGGAAAGCCGCTGGCGCGACCACGAGACCGACAAGGAGGAGCAGTACCGGGCCGAGGGCACCCTGGAGACCACCATCGCCGTGCTGCACAAGTTTCTACGGACAAAACTGGCCCAGCCGAAACGAAAGCGTATCGAGGCGGTCTGGCGGGAAGAGGGCCTGCCACCGGATGTGCTCGACCGCATCCTGGCCGTGCAGCGGACACCCAAGGAGTGGCGTTCCCTGATGGCGGCCCCGGACGGATCCTGAATCGTGACCGTGGCGCGGCGGTGCAGTGGGGCGCGCTTTGTTGGAACAAGCCGCTTTGTTTGCTTCAAACCGTGACGGCAGTCATCGGATGTAGGAAGCTGTTTGCCCCGGCCGCCGTCTGCAGCCGCGGACCGGAGCCGCACACGGCTTGAAACGGGTGGATCAGCCTGTCTGCCGGCTGGTCCCGACGAAGATGTCACTTGACTTGCCAGCCACGGACCCGGTCGTGCCAGCACTTCGGCAAACGTTTTACCAAGCCGGATGAGGACGGTGTCCGGAGTGGGCGTCCTCTCTCGCACTTGACCGCCGGCAGGTGCCTGGCCTTTGGCGGGCCGGAACCGGCAGGCTTCGTCTGATTGGGATCGGAACACCCGACTGCCGAACCAACACCAACCGGCCAAACCTGCCGGGATCCCGGCATTCTGCGCGCGGTACCATCAACTTGGTACACGTGTCGCGCGCGCAGGGCCCATTGGGGTGAATTCGTCACTGAATCCCATCCGTTTTGCCTTCTCGGAAGCTGTTCGGCGCGTAGAGAGAACCTACACGGTCGGAAGATTCCGGACCGGCATCTGACGGCGCAGCCAGCAGGGCGCGCGGGCTCATGGGGACTGCTAGAATTTGATGAATACCGGTTGCAGATCTCCGTTTGGCCCTGCAGCCAGCGGGAGGTTGTCCTCGTCCCCCCAGGTCGATCCGGGAAGGGCACGCGGCACGATCACTCCTTACGTCGCAGTACACCAAAGCCGCCGTCCCCCGTTGCTATCGTTTGAAAAACGTAGAACTTTTTTGCTATCATGTGTAGTGAAGCAGCGGTGCCGGTGCGTGCCTGGGGTACGCGATGCACGAACCACTTGGTTGAAAGGGCGCAGTCATGAAAGTCGGACAGATGGGAACAGGCCAACTCGGGATCGACCGTTTCGGAGGTGCGGTTCCGACCATGCAAGCCGCCGTTGACCTGGATGCCGTCCGGGTGGCCAAGCGCGATCCGGCGGACGGCATGGTTCCCTATGACCGACAGCGGATCCGCAACGCCATCATGAAGGCCTTCCTGGCGGAACAGCGCAGCCTGCAGGGTGAAGCGCTCGACCACAGGGTGGATCCCATTGTGGATGCAGTCGAGCAACGGGTGGCGCAACGAGCCCTCGGGCGCCCCTCGCTGTCCGTGGCCGTCGAGGAAATCCAGGATCAGGTCGAACTGGTCCTGATGAAGTCGGACCATGAGGAAGTGGCCCGGCGCTACATCATCTATCGCGAGGATCGTGCCCGGGAACGGGCGGTCCAGGCCGAGACGACCTCGCTTTTGCTGCCCGTGGAGTTGATGGTGGCCTTGCCCGACGGCACGCGCGAGCCTCTGGATCTTGAGCGCCTGAAGGTGCAGATCGAGGAGGCTTGCCACGGTCTGGACGGCGTCTCCGCGGACGATGTCCTTGAGGTTCTGGCGCGCGACGTGTACAACGACATCACGCCCATAGACCTGCGCACGGCGCAGATTATGGCGGCGCGCTCCCTGGTTGAACAGGAACCCGACTACTCGAAGGTGAGCGCACGGCTGGTCCTGCGCAAGCTCAAGGACGAGGTGTTCCCCTTTATCTGTCCCGACGTGGCGGGCATCCGGGAACTGACCGACCGCCAGCAGTACCGGGCCTACTTCCCGCGCTATGTGCGCACCGGCATCGACTGCGAACTGCTACAACCCGCGCTGGCCGAAATCTTCGATCTGGAACGGCTGGCCGAGGCCCTGGCACCGGAACGGGACCAGCAGTTCCAGTTCCTTGGACTGCAGACCCTCTACGACCGGTACTTCCTCCACTCGGGCGGCACGCGCATCGAGCTGCCGCAGGCGTTTTTCATGCGCGTGGCGATGGGACTGGCGCAGCGGGAGGCCGAGCCGGACGCGCGGGCCATCGAGTTCTACGAACTGCTGTCGTCGTTCGACTTCATGTGCTCGACGCCGACCCTCTTCAATTCGGGAACCGTCAACCCGCAGCTTTCGTCCTGCTTCCTTTCGACCGTGCCGGACGATCTGGCGGGCATCTTCAAGGCGATCAAGGACAACGCCCTACTGTCCAAGTTCTCGGGCGGCCTAGGCAACGACTGGAGCCAGGTACGGGGTTTGGGAGCCCACATCAAGGGGACGAACGGTGAGTCCCAGGGGGTCATTCCGTTCCTCAAGGTGGCCAACGACACGGCCGTGGCCGTCAATCAGGGCGGGCGCCGCAAAGGGGCGGTCTGCGCCTACCTCGAGGTGTGGCACATCGACATCGACGAGTTCCTCGACCTGCGCAAGAACACGGGCGACGATCGGCGTCGCACCCACGACATGAACACCGCCTGCTGGGTGCCCGACCTCTTCATGGAACGGGTCCAGGAGGACGGGAACTGGACCCTGTTCTCGCCGGACGGGGTGCCCGACCTGCACGAGGTCACCGGTCTCGAGTTCCGGGACCGCTATCTCCTGTATGAACAGCAGGCGGCCGAAGGTCGGCTGAAGGTCACCAAGCGCATCCGTGCCCGCGATCTGTGGCGGCGCATGCTGACCATGCTCTACGAAACGGGGCACCCCTGGATCACGTTCAAGGATCCCTGCAATCTGCGCTCGCCGCAGCAGCATGTCGGCGTGGTGCACTCCTCCAACCTGTGCACCGAGATCACGCTGAACTCCTCCGTGGATGAGGTTGCCGTGTGCAATCTCGGGTCGGTGAACCTGTCCAACCACGTTGAGAACGGCCAGCTCCTGCACCAGAAGCTGGAGCGCACCGTGACCACCGCGATGCGCATGCTGGACAACGTCATCGACATCAACTACTACACCATCCCGGAGACGCATACCAGCAACCGTCGGCACCGGCCGGTCGGCATGGGCATCATGGGCTTCCAGGATGTCCTGCACAAGCTGAACATCGCCTATGCCTCGGACGAGGCCGTGGAGTTCGCCGACATCAGCATGGAGGCGGTTTCCTGGTATGCCATTTCGGCATCCGCCGCCCTGGCCGAGGAACGCGGCAGCTACTCTTCGTTCGAGGGTTCGCTCTGGGCCCAGGGCAAGCTGCCCTGGCACTCGCTCGACGATCTGGACAAGGCGCGCTATCGGAAGCTCGAGGTGGATCGCAGTGCCACGCGGGACTGGGACAGCCTGGCCCGCCGGGTTCAGCACACGGGCATGCGCAACTCCAATGTCATGGCCATTGCACCGACGGCGACAATCGCCAACATCTGCGGCGTCAGCCCATCCATCGAGCCGGTATTCCGCAACCTGTACGTCAAGGCCAACATGTCCGGCGACTTCGTGGTGGTCAACCCGTATCTGGTGGACGACCTGAAGGAACTGAATCTGTGGGATCCGCTGATGATCAGCGATCTCAAGCTGCACGACGGCAGCCTGCGCGACATTCCGCGGGTTCCGGACCGGCTGAAGGATCTGTATGCCACGGCCTTCGAGATCGATCCCACCTGGCTTGTCAAGGCGGGAGCCCGGCGCCAGAAGTGGATTGACCAGTCCCAGTCCTTGAACCTGTACGTCTCCACCACCAGCGGCAGGGAATTGGACGAGCTGTACCAGCTGGCCTGGACACAGGGCCTGAAGACGACCTACTACCTGCGGACGCAGGGTGCCACCCAAGTGGAGAAGAGCACGCTGCAGGGTACGGACGGCCGGCTCAATGCGGTTCCGGTGGCTCCGGCCCCGCCCACGCTCTACAGCGAGATCGAGACCACCATGGACGGATTGGTCTGCGACCTGGACGACGAGGACTGCGAAGCCTGCCAATAGGTTTGGCTTGCTGCCGGACAGCAACTACACAGGCAGTGAGCGGGGGATGGTCGTCGGTTGCCAATCGACGACCGTCTCGAATGTTTTGGTACGTCCGATAACGGTGGTCGCGTCGGGCCAGCCAATGGAAAGAGTGCCATTCGCTGGTTAAACCCGGACGTTGTTGATTTGCCGTTGGCGGCAGCTGGGAGGCTGTACAGTCGGGCTCGCATCGCCAACTGACGACAGCAACTGGACCTCTTGGGCCGGGGTGCTGATGAACTGCCGGAGCCATGTCTGGATACAGAGGGCTGGGCCGATGTTGAACGGCCGGTTCTCAATACGAGGGAGCACCAGGTACTTGGGTTTGGGCAAGGCGGCCCGGCATCCTGGCGGATCTTTGCGCTACGAGCCAAAAACGTGAGCGTCCAAGCTCCCCTGGCATACAGCTTTCCCACATCACGCCTCCCGGCCGTCAATGTGGCTCAAGTGCCCCAGCGCAGTCCCCTGCGCTATCCCGGAGGCAAGACTTGGCTGATTCCGCATGTACGTGACTGGCTGCGACAGGTGCAGCCTACGCTGCTCGTGGAACCCTTTTGTGGGGGCGGCATCGTATCCCTAACCGCGGTAATGGAGGGTCTGGTAGAGCAATGCGTGATGCTGGATCTGGATCCCGATGTGGCTGCCTTTTGGCACGCGGTGCTGCAGGATGGTGAGGCCTTGGCCCAACGGGTTGAGGCCTTCGAGCCGACCCGGGAGCGGGTGGAAGCCCTGTCACAGACGGTGCCTTTCAGTGTCCTGGACCACGGTTTCCGTACATTGGTGCTGAACCGTACACGCCGTTCGGGCATCCTGGCCCCTGGCGCGGCCCTAATTCGGCAGGGGGAAAACGGCCAGGGCCTCGGCTCGCGCTGGTATCCGGACACGTTGGCGCGCCGCATCCGGGCCATTCAACCGTACGCGTCGCGGATCGCCTTTGCCCAAGGGGACTCCTTGGCCCTGTTGCCGCCTCTGTTGCACGGTTGGGGACGACGTGCAGCCCTGTTTGTCGATCCGCCCTACACCGCCGGTGGCAAGCGGGCTGGACAGCGTCTCTATGCTCATCACGAACTGGACCATGAACAGCTTTTTGATCTCCTGGCTCATGGCCGGGGCTCCTTTCTCCTGACCTACGACGCGGCTCCTGCCATCGAGCATCTGGTACTTCGCCATGGCTTCCACGCCGTACGGGTGGCCATGAAGAGTGCCCATCACGCCTACTTGCCCGAGTTGGTAATAACGCCGGAGCCCCTCTTTACGTGACTCGTCCTCCCGCGCCGCGATACGGCGTTGCGGAATGGTACGGTCAGTCCTTGCGTGACCAGGATCCAACCCAGCGTCAGACTCTGGCCCGGATTGCCCGTGATGGTACCGCTGAGGCACCCCCGTGCCCCTTTCAGCATCAGCAGTCCCTAGAGGGGTGGTGCTGCTCCTTGCAACGCGTCCAGTGGGCGGCTCCGGACCGAATGGGGAGTCGGTGGGACCCCGAGTTGTCACTTGTACTCACCGCTTCTCCACTCGCGCCACGGAAGATTCCAGATGGGCCTCGGCTAACATGCAGCTTGATTGCAGAGGTTGGCGAAGAGCTTATGAACACAATTCAGGATCACTCCGCACTGCCCACCGAACCCGGTGAGGCGAAGCTTGAAGACGGAAGGGACATCGAGAACTCGAAGGTGAATGGTGTTGAGGGTGCCGAGGACGGCGATCTGTCCTTCAGACAACAAGGCCGTACGCTGGAGGAAATCCTCATCGAACGCGGTAGGCAGGTGCCCCGGGAAGAGTGGGAGCGGCTTCCTGCTGATCTCATTGATCGACTGGACTTCTACACGTCGGGTGCAGACGTGTAACCCGTGTGTCGCCGAAGCTGCCTATTCCCTCTGCGCCCGGTAGCCACAAGGCTGGACCACTCTGCCTGGCAAGATCGGAGATCCGGTGCTCGACGGTGCAACCATCCTGAATCCCACGCTCAGGCATCCCGGAAGATGGAAGGGGATGTCCTGCTTCCGGCGAACCGGTTCAAAGAGTCCAGGTGGCAAGCCTGCGATAGAGGTTTCCCTGGGGTGTGGCTTTCGTCCGGTACAGATGCACCTGCCGCAACCCGACCTTCCGTTCTTGTAGTTGGCAGGGGGCCTCACTCGGCATCAGTTGCAACCCCTTGAGTTCGGGGCTGCGTTGAAACCGTTTCCGGACCCGGCCGAGCGTGATGTGCGGTCTGAAGGGTTTCGCGTCAAAGGACAGGCCAACTTCGTCAACGGCTGGCAACAGGGCATCATGCAACTGTTGCAGGCAATCCCCGGACTCGCTCACCGGACACCAGAGACCGCGCGGGCGCGTGGGTTTGGGGAAGAACCGGGGCGGTTGAATCACCGTGTCGGGGGCCGACAGGCCTGTGAACCGCCCGGCCAGCAAGTCCTGTAGTTGTTGGCACTCGCGATCCGGCATCCGTCCCAGGAAGAACAGGGTGAGGTGCAGGGACTCGGGACGCACCCAGCCCACCGCCCGTTCCAGCCCGGCCTCCGCCAGCCGTTCCCGCAGATGTTGTTGCCAGGTGCAGAGCCAGGAAGTGGCTTCGTCGGGGATCGAGCAGCCCAGGAAACAGTTGTCGGAAGTCACTGCCGGGCCGGTTATCGCTGCTTGGCCAGCCGCCTCAGGTCGGCGGCCAGATCCTCCGCCTTCAGGTCGCTGGCATAGGTGAGGGCCATGCGGCCTTCCCGATTGAGGACATAAACCCGGGCTGTGTGGTCCACCAGGTAAACATCGTCTCCGGCCGCCTCTGCACCGGAGTCCACATACACCCCGTAGTCCGAGGTCAAAGCGGCCAACGCCTCTGGCTCCTCGAGACGAATCCCCCTGACGGAGGGATGGAACTGGTTGACGTAGGCGTCCAGGCGTCCGAGGTTGTCCCTTTGCGGGTCAACCGTGACGAACAACACGTCCACTTCCTCCTGGACGGCCTCGGACTGGGCCGACAGGGCATCCGCCACTTCATACAGCGTGGCGGGACAGATGTCCGGACAGAAGGTGTAGCCAAAGAAGACCACTTGCAGTCTGCCTTCCAGCGACTCGCTGTCGAACGGGTCGCCCCGATGGTCCACCCCGGCAATCGCCGGCACTTCCAAGGGCGGTTCAAGCACCGTGCCGTGCCAAGTGCCCGCGCCGCAGGCGGCACACAGCAGGACTGCCAGGAACAGAACCGCGGTCAAGGGGATGGAGTTGGGCACGCGGGCAGGCACTCGCGATGGGAACATGATTCGACGGAAGTTGAGGAGACGGTCGGCAGTCTTGGATACGGGAGCGGGTGCCGGTCCGGATTGCAGCCCGTTTGATACGTGTGTGCTTCTTGCAGTGGGGCTTGGTCGACGATCGGTTGGGATTGTACGCCGGTTGCCGGACCGCGTCCCCGGTCTGCCCGCCATCCGGTTGCCTTGGGTTCCCATGTCGGTGTGATTTTGCCTTGTCCCGGACCAGGGACAGGTACGATTCGTCCACTTCATGACCAGTGCAGTCAACCCCGGAGTTGCTACCCCATGCCCCAGCCACGCCAGTCCGATGGATGGCTTGATCAGGAAGTGATGGATGCCATCTGCGCGGAACAGAACCGGCAGTCGGAAGGTATCGAACTAATCGCCAGCGAGAACTACGTCTCGCGGGGTGTGCTCAAGGCCATGGGCAGCGTGCTGACCAACAAGTACGCCGAAGGCTATCCCGGCAAGCGCTACTACGGTGGCTGCGAGCATGTGGACACCGTGGAGCAGCTTGCCATCGACCGTGCCAAACAGCTGTTTGGGGCGGAACATGTCAATGTGCAGCCCCACTCCGGCGCCCAGGCCAACGCGGCCGCCTACCTGGCCGTGCTGGAACCCGGGGACCGCGTGCTGGCGCTCAAACTGGACCACGGCGGCCACCTGACCCACGGCTTCCACCTGAACTCCTCCGGCCACTTCTATCAATTCGAGCACTACGGCGTCAACACCGAGACGGAGGTGCTCGACTACGAGGAGGTCATGGACGCGGCCCTGAAGTTCCGGCCCAAGCTGCTGGTGGCCGGAGCCAGCGCCTACCCGCGCCACTTCGACTTCGAGGCCCTGCGCCGCATTGCGGACGCCACCGGTTCCCTGCTGATGATGGACATGGCCCATGTGGCCGGCCTGGTGGCGGTCGGGTTGCATCCCGATCCGGTGCCCTGGTGCGACATCGTCACCACCACCACGCACAAGACCCTGCGGGCGGCTCGTGGCGGCATGATCCTGTGCCGCAAGGCGCATGCCAGGGCCATCGACCGGTCCGTGTTCCCGGGCCAGCAGGGCGGCCCCCTGATGCACATGATCGCCGGCAAGGCCGTGGGCCTGGGGGAGGCCCTGCAACCGGAGTTCCGCACCTACCAGGAGCAAACCGTGGCCAACGCCGCCTGTCTGGGCGAGTCGCTGCGGGAACAGGGGCTGCGCCTGGTCTCCGGGGGCACCGACAACCACCTGTTGCTGGTGGACCTGGGCAGCCTCAACCGCGACGACGTGACGGGCAAGTCGGTGGAGACGGCCATGGACAACGCCGGCCTGCACTGCAACAAGAACATGATCCCCTTCGATCCCCGGCCCGCACGGGTCACCAGTGGCATCCGGCTCGGTTCGCCGGCCGCCACCACCCGCGGCATGGGCGAGCCGGAGTTCAGGCGGATCGGCGCGTGGATCGGCGAAATTGCCCGCGATCCGGCCGACACGGACCTGCAGCGGCGCATCAAGGGTGAAGTCCGGGAGATGGTCGGGGACTTCCCCGTGCCGGCCTGAACGGGACGCAGCCATGGACGCCGCCCGGATTCAGGCCCACATTGCGGAGTATCGGCGTGGCTACGCCTGGCTCTGGTCCCTGATCCGGACCCCGGCCCAGGTGGACGCCACGCCCCAGGCCAAGGAGCCCCTGCCCACCGAACAGGGTCTGTCCCTGCGGCGTCTCAAGTCCTTTTTGGCCTCGGTCGGGGCTCCCGAGGAGAGCCTTTCCTATATTCACGTGGCCGGCACCAGCGGCAAGGGCTCCGTGTCCCACCTGCTGGCGCGCATCCTGACGGCCGGCGGCTGCCGCACCGGCCTGCACATCAACCCGTATCTGCAGCTGCCCCACGAGAAGCTTGTGGTGGACGACCGCTGGATCACCGTGCCGGAACTGAACGAGCTGTTCAACGACTTCGCCCATCGGTACGGCCTGTGGCAGCAGGCACAGGGGGAGTTCACGCGTCTCAGCTACGGCGAAGCCTGGGTTGCCCTGACGTTTCTGTTCTACGCGCGGGCCGCCGTGGACTGGGGCATCGTCGAGTGCGGCTCCGGGGGGCGCTGGGACGCATCGAACGTGGTTCGGCCCCGGCTGGCCCTGGTCACCAACATCGGCCTGGACCATGTGGAAACGTTGGGCGGCACCCTGGAAAGCATCGCCTGGCACAAGGCCGGCATCTTCAAGCCGGGGGCGCCGGCTCTCACCGGAGCCGGGCAGCCGGAGGTGCTGAACGTGCTGGAAACCGAAGCGCGGGAGGTGGGCACGGACCTGCACACCGTGGGTCCGGCCGGGGATTCAACCCGGGACTGGACCTTCCGCTGGCACGCCCGTACCCATGGCGACCGGTTGGCCCTGACAGTGGAGAGTCCCTTTGCGGTTCACCGCGATCTGCCCATGCCCGGTTTGGCCCCCTTCCAGGCGGCCAACGCCGCGGTGGCAGTGGCCGCTGCGGACCTGTTGCAGGCCGGGGGCGGGCTGCACTTGGCGGAGGGAGCCGCGGCCCTGGCCCTGGCGGGAGGTGCGGTGGCCGGCCGCCTGGAACACATCCAGACCGAGCCGGATGTCATCCTCGACTGTGCCCACAATGTGCCCAAGGCGGAGGCCCTCGTCGCTTCGCTGCAGCAGAGCTGGTCCGACCGCCGGTTCCTGATCATCACGGGGATGCTGACCACCAAGGACGCGGCCGGCATTCTGGGCGTCCTCTGCCGGTTGCACGGCGACTTCCTGCTGACCGAACCCTACGTGTTCGGCAAGTCCACCTGCCGCCCCGGCGACCTGGCCCAATGCCTGCCGCGCGGCGAACGCCACCGGCTGCGGCACCTGTTCAGGGATGTCGGCTTCGCCCTGCGCCACGCGTTGCGGACGGTGGAGCCGGATACGGTCATTCTGGTGACGGGTTCGGTCTATCTGGTGGGCGAGGCCCGGGATCACTGGCATCCGCGTCCCCGTCTGCTGGAGGATCTGACGGTCCAGCCGCCGGTGGCTCCCTGTCGTCCCGGCTAGCCAGAACCGGCCACACCACCCAAAGGCACAGCGCACCGAATACAACCAGGCCGACCGCCAGGCGCAGCAGGCCGGCGGCATCGAACAGGTCCGGACTCGTCATGCGCGGGGGCGGCGGCCGGGGTCCGGTCCGTGCGGCCAGAGCGCCACCAGCGTGCCGAGCACCAACACCACGCCGCCGATCCACAGCCAGACCATCAGCGGATTGAGGAAGAAGGAGAAGGTGGCGGAGGCGGCTTCGTCCTGCCAGCCGTTGAGCACCACATAGAGGTCTTCGCGCAGTGACATGTGCAGGCCGACCTCGCTCGTGGGCGCTTCCGGAGTCTTGTGGTACACGTTGCGCCGCGGTTCAAGGCGGGTCACCAGTTTGCCGGCGTCGTCATGCACGGTCACGTAGGCCCTGTATTCCGTCAGGTTGGCCTGTTCCGTTTCCGTCAGGCCCAGGAAGGTCACGGTCCAGCGGTTGAACTCGGCCGGCCGGCCCCGTTCCAGCGTGATGTGGCGCACCTCCTGATGGAACTCATTGCCGACGATGGCAACGCCCATGCAGACGATGCCGACGTGTACCAGGTAACCGCCGTAGCGACGGCCCTGGCGCACCAGCAGCTGCTGCAGGGACACCAACGGATGTTCGGTGCGGGCGCGCCGGCGGGCCCGGATGGCCTCCGCAAACTCCTGCAATACCCCTAGCAGAGCCAGGAAACAAACGAAGAGGCCGGCCGCGGCAAAGGGATTGGGAGGCAGGAATAACAACGAGGCCAACGCCAACAACAAGGCGCCTGCGAGCGGAATCCGCAGTTTGCGCCAGATCTCCGGCAAATGGGTGAAGCGCCAGCCCAGGAGGGGCCCCACGCCCATGAACAGCAGCAGCAGCAGAAAGAGGGGGCCGTTCACTTTCTGGAAGTAGGGTGCCGCCACCGCGATCTGCTCCTGCGTGAGGAGTTCGCTGAAGACGGGAAAGTAGGTGCCCCAGAGCGTGGCGAAGGCAATGCCGCCCAGCAGCCAGTTGTTGGCCAGGAAGGCGGTCTCGCGCGAAAGCCAGGCGGCCGGGGCGGCCGGTTCGGTCAGGAGCGCGCGCCGCACCCACAGCAGGAGGGGGAAGCCGACCGCGGTCAGGATCATGAACCCCACGAAGTACAGGCCAATCGAACTGCGCGCAAACGTGTGCACGCTGGCCACGATGTCGCTGCGGGTCGTGAACGTGCCGAGCAGCACCAGGAAGTAGGTCAGGCCGATCATGACCATGTTCCACAGGCGCATCGTGCCGCGCTGTTCCTGGACAACCAGGCCGTGCAGGAAGGCGGTGGCCGTCAGCCAGGGCAGCAGGGAGGCGTTCTCGACCGGATCCCAGGCCCAGTAGCCACCCCAGCCCAGTTCCAGGTAGGCCCACTGGCTGCCCATCAGAATGCCGACCGAAAGGAACAGCCACGGAACCAGGGTCCAGCGGCGCAGCATCCGCAGCCAGGCGGTGTCCATGCGGCCCACGGCCAGTGCCGCCACGGCCAGCGCGAACGGAACCGTCAGCCCGACATAACCCAGGTAGAGCATGACGGGGTGGATGACCATCCAGTAGTTCTGCAGCAGGGGATTGAGACCCGCGCCATCCGCCGGCGGGAAGGGGATGCGCTGGAAGGGATTGGCCGGCACCACCACCAGCAGCAGAAAAAACGCCAGGTTGGCGCACAGGATGGCCGTGGTCCAGGGTGCCAGGTCCGGCAGCGTCCGCGCTACCCGGCGCACGGCGAGGAGGGAGCCGCAAGCCAGAATGAAGGCCCAGAACAGGAGGCTGCCGGCCTGGCCTCCCCAAAGTGCCGCGAACTTGTAGAAGAGCGGCAGGGCGGCTTCCGATGAATTCCAGACATAGAGGACCTCAAAGCGGTCCTGCATCAGCAGGATCCAGAGAATGACGGTGGCACCGGCCACGAGCAACACCGTGGCCCGCAGCGCCCGGTCGCCCGCCATCCGCCAGGAGCCGGTGCCGTGCACGCCGGCATGCAGGGACGCGGCCACCCCCAGACAGGCCGTCGCCAGCGCGGCCGCCAAGGCCAGGGCTGCGAAGTCGGCAATCATGGTGCGGGCTGGATCAGGGGCAGGAATCGCTGCATGGCCTCCGCCGTGAGAGGCCCCCGCCAGGCTCCCGCCAGATTGCCGGCCGGATCAATGAAGAAGGTTTCCGGAACCCCCTGGATGCCATAGGCGCGGGCAATCAGGCTGCCGGAGTCGCGGCCGTTGGGATAGGTGAGGCCGAATGTTTGGATGAAGCGCAAGGCTGCCGCCTTCTGATCCAGGTGGGCCACGCCCAGGACCGCAATGCCCGCATCCCGGTTCCGCAGCCATGCCTCCTCCAGGAGTGGCGCTTCGTCGCGGCAGGGATCGCACCAGCTGGCCCAGAAGTTCAGGACAACCCCCTGGCCCTGCAGGTCCGCCAGGGTGAGGGAACCGCCTTCGATCAACTGCAGGTGGAAGGGCGGAGCCGGATCGCCGACGGCCAGGGCCACCGGCTGGGCGCGCAGGACGCGCCAGGCCAGCAGGGCCAGCAGGACGAGCATGACCGAGATCGCGACCACAACCAGCAGCAGCGAACGCGACACCAGCGGCGGCGGACCGGCAACGGGCTCTGTCGTGCTTGGGTGGTCGGACACGGCCTCACGCCTCCGGGAGCGATTGACTGCGGATCCGGGGAACGACTGCGGATCGCCGTTGCCGCACGGCCCGACGGGTACGGAGGCCCGCACCAATGCCCAGGCCGACCACGGCCACAGCCGGCACCAGCCAAGCCAGGGACTGGAACCCTTGCAGGGGGGGCTGGCCGTGGACCTGCGGTCCGTACTCCTCTTCGAAGTAGGCGACGATCCATTCGGAATCCCTGCCTTCCGCCAACAACTGGCGGATCTCCGCGCGCATCTGAACACAGGCCTGCAGTTCGCAGGCATCAAGCCGGACGCCGGAGCAGAGCGGACACCAAAGTTCGCGTGCAATGTCGTACATGCGGTCATCCAGCTCGGTCTGGGCCAGAGTGGGCGCAGACGGATGCAGGAAGGTGCCGACGAGCAATAGGACGGCGGTCAGGCCGATCCGGAGGCACGGCATCAGGCACGTCCTTCCCGGCGTTCGCGCCGCAGTCCGGCCAGCAGCAGCAGACCACCGCCACCCAGCAGAATCAGGGCGAGGACGGCCGGCAGCCAGCGGGGCATCAGGTAGGCGGGTTCCGGCAGGACCTGGGCGGCAGTCGCCTGTTGTCCTGCCGCGCCGGTCCGGGCGGCCGCCGGTCCGGAGAACCCAATGTCCAGGATCCCGTCCGCAAGATCGGCTGCTTGCCAGACCGTGAACGTCTGGCCGTCCAATTCGCGTTCACCGAGCTGCACAAATCCCGCGGGTTCGGACTCCAGGCCCGGCACCTCGGCAATCAGGAGCGTTGCCTGACGGACAGGATAGGGCCAGGTCTGCCGCCAACGCTGATCGGCCAAGGGCCATGGCAGGGCGTAGCCCAGCACAGCCTGGTGGCGACCGGACACCGGATGAATCGGTGCGGAGTCGAGGACAAATCCGTCGCCGGCGGTGAACCGCGTGCGGCCGAAATCGGCCAGCGTCACTTCGTCGGCCGCCGGATCGATTGGAATACGGGCCGTGACCGGAAGCGTTTCCGGCGTCTCCGCTTCTCCCGTGAACACCCAGGGCAGCGTGTTGACCAGCGAAACGGTCTGGCCCACCAGCAACCGCCCGCCGGACAGGGCCAGAATCAATTGCAGGGACTCGACCTCAAGATTCCCATGGGTGGCGGACGGCAAGTACAAATCCAGCGTCAGTTCCGGTGTCCGACCCAGTTCGTCGAACCTGACGGGTGGCGATTCGAAGTCGAGATTTGCCTGTTCCGCCTGCGCAGTCCAGAGGATGCGCGGGGCGGGTTCGACACCCTCCAAGACAAAGGTGCCGTCGGCGGCTACGGGTGCCGAATAGGTGTCCAGAACCGTCTCTCCCACTTGAGCCTGCAATCGCACTGCGGCCGGGGGAGCCGAGGGTTCGCCGGGACTCAGTTGCCGGATCCGGCCCTTCAGCACACCTGTGCCGGGCCGAAGTGGAGGGGCCCAGTCGGGTGTCAGGGTCAGGGACTGCAGGTACCGCTGGATCAGCCGGAGTTCCTCCGCCGTCGGGACCGGATGCTGTTGCTCGCCCAGACTTGGCGTCACCGACTCCACCCAGGCCTGGTGGTTGGTGGTCAGGGCCAGGGATTGCCAGTCCCGGTCTCCGAGCGGTGTGGCCGCCGTTGCCCAGAGGCGGGCGCCTTGGTCAAGCTCGTTCGGACTGGTGGACAGTTGCCAAATCCACGCCACCACGTCCCCGATCTGTGCATCCGTCATCTGGTTGCCCCAAGGGGGCATGAGGTTCTCGATGCGTCCATCCCGGGTGGTCCGGAACCAGTCGGCGGGACTGCCCAGGGCAACCCGTTCCGGATCGGACAGACCGGGCGCGGACAGATTCTGTTCGACCATGACGGGGCCGTCCCCGGCGCCGGTCGCTCCGTGGCACGGAGCGCAGTTCTGGAGAAAGATGGTCTCTCCGGCCGCGGCCCAACTCCGGTCGGGCATGGGCTCCTGGGCTTGGACAGGGACGGTGGGCCATCCCAACCACAACAGCACGATGAGGGCTCCAAGCCAGCGACCAAGGGAATGTCCGGACGCATCCGCGCCGGTCGCCGGCACTGCAGAAACCGTACTGTAAGGTTCAGTGCAGGCTGAACCCGCGGATGCGCAGGCTGTTGCGTACAACGAAGATGCTGCTCACGGCCATGATGGCGGCGGCGAACTGGGGTTCCAGCTTCAGGCCCAGCCAGGGTACGAACACGCCCGCGGCCAAGGGAATGGCGGCCACGTTGTAGGCGAAGGCCCAGAACAGGTTCTGTCGCACGACCCGCATGGTGCGCTGACCAAGCCGGATTGCCTCCGGAATGCGGCTGAGCCGGTTGTTGAGGATGCCCACGTCCGCGGTTTGCAATGCCAGATTGTGGCCGGCGGCCACGGCCAGCCCAACATCCGCCCGGGCCAGGGCGGGGGCATCGTTGACCCCGTCCCCCACCATGGCCACCCGGTGGCCGTCTTCCTGGAATTCGGTCACGACTGTCAGCTTGTTCTCGGGCCGCAGGCGGCCGCGCACTTCGCGGTCCGGGTCCAGTCCCAAGGCGGCTGCAGCTGCCTTGGCTGCTTGATCGTTGTCACCCGACAGCATCTGGATTTCCATGCCGGACGCGCGGAGCGCGGCCACCGTGTCGGCTGCCTCCCGGCGCAGCGAATCCGAAACGACGGCGAAGGCTTCCACCCGACCCTCGACCGCAACAAAGGAGATGCTGGCCGAGCCGGTCTCCGCCGAGGCCAGCAATTCCCCGAACTCGGCGGTGGACAACCCATGCTGGTCCATGAGCGCCTGGCTGCCGATCAGAACCGCGGAACCTTCCACCGTGCCTTCCACGCCCAGCCCGGTCAGGCTGCGGAAGCCGGCCGCTTGCGGTACCGGCAGTTCCCGTCGTTCCGCCTCGGCGGCGAGCGCCCGGGCGACGGGATGGGCGCTGCCTTGCAGAACGGCGGCGGCCAGCGACAGAATCCGTTCCGGGGCCAGGGTGGCCTGTGGCGACGGCGCCAGTTTCTCCAGCTGCAGACGGCCTTGGGTCACGGTGCCGGTCTTGTCCAGCAATACGGTGTCGATGGTCGACAGCCTCTGCAGGGTACCCGCATCCTTGACCAGGATGCCGCGCCGTGCCCCGAGGGATGTACCGGCAATCATGGCGGTCGGCGTGGCCAGGCCCAGGGCACACGGGCACGAGATGAGCAGAACCGCGGACGCGAATATCAGGCTTACGGATGCCGGCGCCAGGTCCGGGTAGTACAGGGAGGCGCCCCAGAAACCCCAAATCAGTCCGCAGATCGTGGCCAGGACCACGATGATGGGCACAAACACGCGGGCGATGCGGTCTGCCAGGGACTGGACCGGGGCTTGGCTCATCAGGGCTTGGCGAACCGTGTCGGCAATGCGTGCGGCCGCCGTCTCCGAACCCACCGCGTCGGCCCGAAAGCGCAGGGAACCATCCAGGTTGGCGGTGCCGCTCCAGACGGTATCGCCCGCACTCTTGGGTACGGGCAGGCTCTCGCCGGTGAGCACGGCTTCGTCCACCGCACTGCTCCCGTCAAGTACCGTGCCATCCACGGGAATGGTGTCGCCGGCGCGCACCAGGACCGTGTCCCCGACTGCCAGTTCGGCCAAGGGCACGTCGTGGTGCCGGCCGCCGCGCTCGACGATCGCCTTGGCCGGTTGCAGGGTCATCAGAGCCGAGATGGCCTCGCCCGTCTGGCGGCGCGCACCGGCCTCCAGGTAGCGCCCAAGATAGATGAACGTAATGATGAAGGCGGCCGATTCGAAGAACAGGGGGAACAGGGCCCGGTCCAAGTCCAGGAGCAAGGTGGCCAGGCTGGTGCCCCATGCCACCAGGGATCCCAGGGACACCAGAAGATCCATGCCGGGGAAGCCCCTCAGCAGGGACTGGACGGCCCGCACATGGAATTCGCGGCCTATCGCCAGCACGACAATGGAGCCCAGGGCGGCCACGGTCCATTCCCGCGCGGTGGTCGACATCCACTGCAGATCGGGTAGGAACATGGCCGTCATGTTGAGCAGCATGATGACGGCGCTGCAGGCGATGGCAATGGTTAGCCGACGGCGCCGGCCGCGCAGTTCCGGATCCGGTTTTGCCGCCTGTTCGCTGTCTTCCATGGCGGCGCCCGGTTCGCCCGCGGGTTCAGGCCGGGCTGCTTCATACCCGGCCCGGTCCACGGATGTTGCCAGGGCCTCCGGGCCGGTGACTTCGGGCAAGTAGGCCACCGTGGCCAGGGGCGGAGTCAGGCTGACGCGGGCCTCGAGCACTCCTTCCGTGCCGTTCAAGGCCTGCTGCACGGCCTGGACGCATCCCGTGCAGGTCATGCCCCCGATGGTGAGTTCGGTTTCCGATTGGGGGACGGTGTAGCCCAGACCCGCAACCGCGCCGGCCAGCGAACCGAGTGAAACCTGCCGCGGGTCGAACTGCACCTCGGCTTGGCCGGCGGCGTAGCTAACAGCCGCGGAGGCCACGCCCGGCACCGTGCCCAAACCCATTTGTACGGATTGGGCACAGCCGGTGCAGTGCATGCCTTCAACCGGCAGGCTGGTCTGTATCAGACCCTGGTTGGATGGCGGCGAAGTTTGGACAGCGGCGGTCATGGGCATTCAAATGAAGACGGCCGCGAACCGGCCGCGGCCCTGAACTGACGCCTATTGTATAAGGCACCCCACCGTCACACCGGACAGGGGGTGCCTGATTGGATTGGGTTGCGGACCCGGCTGACGGCGCGGGGCTCTGTGGATGATCAGCCGTGGACCCAAACCTCGGTGCCCAGATCGACGAACCGATAGAGCCGTTCCGCGTCTGCTTCCGTCATGTTGACACAGCCGTGCGACATGGGTTGGCCGAAATTGTTGTGCCAGTAGGCCCCGTGCATGGCGTAGCCGCTGAAGAAGTACATGTTGAATTTCACGTTGGGCAGGCTGTATCCCGGGCCGCTCATGGTCTGGCTTTCGTTCATGTGCCATATGTTGTAGTGGCCAACCGGGGTCGGGTACTGCACGAGGCCGCTGCTGATCTTCACATGCATGAAAAGGTCCTCGTCGTCCCAGGCGGTCAGGGTTTGGGACGACAGGTCGATCTCGACCCAGCGCTTGCCCATGTAGCCCTGCGCCTGTGCCGCCCGGCGCGGGATGAGTAGCCGCTGGCCGGGCACGATCAGATCGCGCGATGCCAGACCGTTGTAGTCGCTCACCTGAAGGGTGGTGGCCTTGAAGCGCCGGGCAATGTCCGCCAAGGTCTCGCCCCGCTTGACGATGTGGACAAAGCTGGACGGGAGCTGGGGCAGGCCGGCCTGGTCCGGGATCGGATCGACCACG
>CAZMKQ010000030.1:0-28683 GCA_964566955.1 uncultured Caldilineaceae bacterium
CACCTGTACCGGCCAACCCTACGTGCCCGCGGCCCAACCGGCGGTGCCGGCCCAGGCCACACCGGTCCCTCCGACCGACGCGCCGCAATCCGACTTCCCGCCCCCGCGCAGGCAGGGCCGGTACTGCAACGACTTCGATACCCGGGCCCAATACGAGGCGTTTTACGCTGGTAGGGCGAAGCCTGCCAGCCACGACAGGGACGGCGACGGCCGTTACTGCGAGGCGCTCAATTAGCCGGCCAGACCTGCATCCTCCAGACCGGGGGATGCGGGCATCATCCCTTGCAGGGGCCGGGAAGGCAGGGCCTCACGCAAACGGTTGACCGGGTCAGGCATTCTGTATGGGGCAGGCCGAGCGCGCCCGGCGGCGGGCCAACCTGTCGGCCTGCAACCTATTCCAAACCACCAGTTCCTTCGGAAACAACCACATCGTGACCCACACCAACCGCCTGATCCACGAAACATCGCCCTACCTGAGGCAACACGCCCACAACCCGGTGGATTGGTATCCCTGGAGCGAGGAGGCCTTGGCGGTCGCCAAGGCCCGCGACCTGCCGATCTTCCTGAGCATTGGCTACAGTGCGTGCCATTGGTGCCATGTCATGGAACGGGAAAGTTTCGAGGACGCGGATACGGCGGAGGTGATGAACACCGGCTTCATCAACATCAAGGTCGATCGGGAGGAACGTCCGGACCTCGACGCCATCTACATGGAGGCGGTGCAGCTGATGACCCGGCACGGCGGTTGGCCGATGAGCGTGTTCCTCCTGCCGGACGGCACGCCGTTCCACGGCGGCACCTACTTTCCGCCGATTCCCCATCAGGGCATGCCCAGCTTTCGACAGGTCCTCCAGGCGGTATCCGATGCGTACGGCCAGCGCCGCAACGATCTGACCGAACACGGCCGGAAACTGGTCGCGCTCATGCAGTCCTCGCAGGACCGGACAGCAGGCGATGCGGACATGCCTGCCGCCATTCTGGACAAGGCCGTCCGTCAACTGCGCAACACCTTCGACAGCCAAGCGGGGGGGTTCGGGGGCGCGCCCAAGTTTCCCCAGCCGATGACCCTGGACTTCCTGCTTGCCTACAGCTGGGAACAGCAGAATCTTGCCGACCGGCACATGGCCGAGCACACCCTGACCCGGATGCTGAACGGAGGCATCTACGACCAGTTGGGGGGCGGCTTCCACCGCTACAGCGTGGATGCGGTATGGCTGGTGCCCCACTTCGAAAAGATGCTGTACGACAACGCCCAGTTGATGCGCACCTGCCTACACGCATGGCAGCTGACCGGACACAGTGACTACTTGCGCGTGATCAACGAAACCTTTGAATGGCTGCAGCGGGAAATGACCCATCCCGAGGGCGGTTTCTTCAGTGCCCAGGACGCAGACAGCGAAGGCGAGGAAGGCAAGTTCTTCGTGTGGTCGCAGGAGGAAATCGAGGAGGTTTTGTCCGAGGAGGCGGCACGCGTCGTCGCCACTGTGTTTGGCGTTACGGAGGAAGGCAACTTCGAGGGCCACAACATCCTCTTCCGTCCCATGGCACCCGAGGATGCATGCCGGAGGCTGCGCCTGCAGCCGCGCAAGATGCAGTCCATCCTGGATCAGGCCATGCAGTCCCTCTTCGAGGTTCGGGAGCAGAGGATCCATCCCGACACGGACGACAAGATTCTCTGCGAGTGGAATGGCCTGATGATCCACGCCCTGGCCGAATGCGGTTCGGTGCTGGGCAATCCCGACATGCTGCAGGCGGCCCGCGATGCCGCGGACTTTGTCTGGAACCACATGCGGAGTCCGGACGACACGCTACTCCGCACCTGGAAGGACGGTACGGCGCACCTGCGCGGGTACCTCGAAGACCACGCCGCCTACGGGCGGGCGCTGCTGGCCCTGTTCGAGGCTGAAGGGAACATGAAGTGGCTGACACGCTGCCGTGCGATCACGGAGACGATGCTCGCGGAGTTCGAGGACCGGGATGATCCCGGAGGATTTTTCCAGACGGGTCACAGCCACGAGGCCCTGGTCATGCGTCGCAAGGACATCCAGGACAACGCCATCCCCAGTGGCAACAGCATGGCGGCCGAACTCCTGATCCGACTGGCCTGGGTCACGGACGCTGCCCGGTACCGGGCAGCCGCCCAGCGGGTGTTCCAGTTTGCGGGAAGTCTGCTGTCGGGCTACCCGACTGCTGCCGGCCGCATGCTCGCCGCCTTGCAAGCTTGGCAGGCGACCTCGCAGGAAATTGTCATCACCGGCGATCCCGCTGATCCTGTCAAGTCGGACTTGGCAAACCAGGCACGACGCATGTACCACCCGAACCGGATCGTGGTGGAGGTGGAGCCGGACCATAGCTCCGATCTGCTTCTTTTAGCCGGAAAATCAATGCCGGATGGTCAGCCTGCGGCTTGGATCTGCCAAAACAGAACCTGCCAGGCACCGGTTCACACCGTGCAGGATCTGCTGGCCAGCCTTTAAGGGTGCAACTCAACAACCGTGCAAGCCGAAGTTCGGCTTGCGCTATTGGCTCTGGCCCTACGGGCCGCGACCGGATTCGTCGTCTGGGACTTGCAGTAGGGATCGCCACTCGTTGGGCGTTTCCCGCACTGCCAGAATGCGATCCACCGGGTCCATCGGCGGACCGTGTTCCCGCCAGTGTGCCGCGATGTGGTCGCAGTCCTGTGCGGGCAGGCGATCGGACAAGAGTTTGTGCAGCAGATCGATGGCCATGTCCGTCCGTTCCGCCTCCCGGCCGAGGGCCATGCCTTCCACCCGGCCTTCTTCCCGGCCCTCCTGCCGGCCGCGTACCGCAGCTTCCTGTTTTTCCCTGTCCTGTCGGTACCGCTCGTCGGTCTCCCGGTCGCGCCAGCGGCCCTGTGCCGCGTCTCGCCACTGGAACCGCGGAACCGGCCCGAGCCCTTCCGGTGATCTGCGGGCCTCCCCGCTCGCCTCCTGTTCGGCCAGCATCATGCGGATGTGCGCGTCAAACACCTCGCTCCAATAGGCCTGCGCCAGCGGCTCGGACAACCCGGGATCGGCCGGCACCCTCCGGTAGGCTCCGCCCTCCAGCCGATACATCAACAGTTCCCGCGGCGAATCGTCCCGGCGCTTGCCACCCAGATCGTAGAGCAGGTACTCATGGACCCCCAAGGCCTCGTACAACCGCAGCTTGTTGCCCAGATCCCGCGCCGCTGTGGACTTCGACAGGATCTCCAGCACCAGCTCCGGGACGGCATCGTCGGGACGCGGTAGGCGGTCCTCCGGCTGCCGCGCCGGATCCAAGTCCTCCTCCGACGGCATCACGGTCAGATCGGGCTTCACCGTATTCGCCGGACGGCCCTGCCGGGTCCGCAGCCCCAGGCGCTCCGCGATCTCCGGCACAAAACTGTAGCGGGTCTGGTACGTCACGCGGTAGCCGACCCGATCCCGAGCGGTATCGCGCATATACAGTTCGATGGCCTGCGGTCGGTCGTCGTCGAAGTGCTGCACGCCATCCTCGTCAAATTCACAAAGTTGGACGCTCCACCAGGGGCCATAGTTGGGATCGGTCGTCCAATCATCCTCGTATTCGTGGGCGGCGTCGTACGGATACCACGATTCGTAATGGTCAAGGTCCTCCAGCGCGCGCTGCCACTCGTCGAGGTGCTCCAGCCGCCACGCGATCCGCGCGGCCCGCGCCACCTGTGTCATGGTCGGGTCGGCGACGGGGTGCAGCTCCCACACACGCCCGTTGGACACCGTCAGCGCCGGTGTCCGTTCCCGCACCGCTGTGCTCATCCTCATCTCCCGCGTCTGCGCCAAGGCCCCATTCTACCCAGCCGACCAACCCGTGGTTGCACTCGGGCAACCGCAGGGCAGCGACCAGTCGAACCCGCGCATGGCAACAACGGGTGAAACCCCCGGCTCGACTTCCTGTTGCATCTCCGTTCGGAATCCCTGGCCGGCGCGCTGCATGGTTGCATCATGGTTGACACTTTGGCGCACACCTGCGCCCGGGACCGGAGCACATCAGACTCCGGTTGGCAGGACACTTCACGCATCCTGAAGGATGTCAGTCCGAACCAGATTCGCTCACACCGGCTCAACCCTTGATACCCGACATGATCACGCCGCGGATAAAGTAACGCTGCAGGATAAAGAACAGAATTAGCGAAGGCAACATGGAGATCACGGAACCCGCCATCAGCAGATGTTCGGTGGGTTCGCCCCGTTGGGCCACGTTGGCCAGGATCTGGGTACGCAGAAACATGAGTCCCACCGATACCGTGTAGTTGGTCATGCTCGTGAGATAGATGAGCGGCCGCATCAGTTCGTTCCAGGAACCCTGAAAGAACAGAATGGACAGGGTGATCATCACCGGCACCGACAGCGGCACCAGAATGCTCCGATAGAACCGCATGACATGGCACCCGTCGATCTTGGCGGCATCGCTCAAATCGCGCGGAATGCTCAGGAAGAACTGTCGAAACAGGAAAATCGCGAACGGACCGCCCCCAAACCAGTCGGGCAGAAACAGGGGCCAGAAGGTATCCACCATCCGCAGTTCATTGAAAATCAGGTAGGTGGGGATCAGCGTCACTTCCATGGGCAGCATCATGGTGGACAGCATGAGGATGAAAATGGCCTGCCGGCCCCGGAAGCGAAAGTGGGAGAAGCCATAGGCAACCAGTGAGGCCGTCAATACCCCGCCCACCGTCGACGCAACCGTGATGACCGCGGTGTTGCCCATGAACCGGAAAAAGGGCAGGACATCATTTACCTCCATGAAGTTGAGCCACCGGGGAGCAGGAGGAAACCACAGGGGTGGTATGACATTCAGCTCAATGGGCAGCTTGAGGGCACTGGACACCGCCCAGAACAAGGGGAAGCCAAAGACGAAGGCCAACACCACCGTCAGGATGTTGGTGAAGACGTCCCATGCCTGGATGGGACCGCGTGCGCCTCTGGTCGTCGCGGCGTCGCCTGCGGTCATGACGCCCGATTGTCCGTTTCGCCCTCGTAGTGCACCCAGCCGCCACTGAACCTGAACTGGATCAGGGTGAACACCAGTACGATGATGAACAGAATCCAGGC
This sequence comes from uncultured Caldilineaceae bacterium, assembly GCA_964566955.1. GTDB lineage: Bacteria > Chloroflexota > Anaerolineae > Caldilineales > Caldilineaceae > Bin34. The sequence continues at coordinate 5,073 of CAZMKQ010000030.1, forward strand.
CAGAGCCGATGCGTATCCCAGCTGCCAGTGGCTGAAGGCCTGGGTAAACAGGTGCAGGACGTAGAAGTAGCTGCCGTAGAAGGGCCCCCCCTGCGTGGAGACATACACGGCCCCGAAAATCTTGAAGGCCGCGATCAAGCCCGTGATCAACACGAAAAACAGGGTGGGGCTGAGCAGCGGCAGCGTGATGTGGCGAAAGCGTCGGCCCCGGCCTGCGCCGTCCACCTTGGCGGCATCGTACATTTCGCCCGGCACGTTCTGCAGGCCCGCCAGCAGGATGATCATGGTGGGACCGCCGGCACTCCACAGGGCCAGCAGGATAAAGGTGGGCTTGACCCAGATGCGGGAATTGAACCAGCCCGGGCCTTCGACTTCAAACAGTTTCCAGAGCCAGCCGTTGATCAGGCCGTAGTCGGGTTGGAATATGTACAGAAACAGGAAGGTGGCCGACACCACCGGCACGATGGAAGGCAGGTAATAGATGGTCCGCCATATGGCGCGACCCGGAATTCTGCGATCCAACAGCAGGGCCAGCATCAGCGACAGGCATACCCCCAAGGGAACCGCCAAGCCCACGTAATACAACGTGTTCCAGAGCGACAGGCCGAAGAGCTCGTCCTTGGCAAATGCCCTGACGTAATTGGCCAACCCGATCCAGGCCGGCTTCAAGGGAAAGGCATATTCGGTAAAGCTGAAGTACAGGGACACCAGCATCGGACCTGCCGTGAACAGCAGAAATCCGAGAACCCAGGGGGAAATGAGCAGAAATCCCCACAACTCCTCGACGCGTGCAACACGGCTGCGCGCACGGTAACGGGCAATCATCAAACACCCAAGCGGGGGCCGAGGGCCGCTGCACGCCTCGCGGCGGCAGCAACCCTCAACCGGTATGGCGAACCAATGGAATGGCGATCAGGCAGCTTCGACGGGCGGCATGTCCAGGATTTCCTGGATCGCCTCCTGGAGCCGCTCACAGCCTTCCTGGGCACTGAGTTCGTTCAGATAGATGCCCTCAAGCAATGGCGCCGTGGCCTGGATCACTTCCGAGTCGCGGCCGTTGTGGGGTGCCGGGAAGGGCTTGACATCCTTAAGCACCTGGAAATGCGGAATGATCAGGGGATCGCTGGCTACGCTCGGATCCTCAAACACGTCATACCGCAATCCAGGTTCGCCGATGCGGCCGATACCCTCGACGCCCACTTCCTGACTCGACAGATACTTGATCCACTGGAAGGTTTCGTAGGGGTGTTCGCTGGAACTCCAGATGGGGAAGTTGTTGCATCCGGCGAATCCACCGCGCTTCCCGGTGGGGCCCTTGGGACCCGGAACCAGGCTGAAGGTCAGGCCTTCCGGCGTAATGTCGCCCAGATAGGCCCCTTCCCACACACCCGAAAGGGCCGTCGCCAGTTTGCCGGACGACCAAAGCTGCTGCTTGGCCGCGGAATCAGCCATCACCGGCAAGGCTTCGACCTCGTGATACATGTCCTGAATCCACTTCATGCCGGCAACCGCGCCGGGTTCGGCCCAGGTGGCTTGGGAGCCGTCTTCGTTCAGGGGCCATCCGTCATGGGCGGAAACCAGCGTGAGATTGGCCTGGTACCAGGCGCCAAACCAAATGCCCCAGCTGTCCGACTTGCCATCGTCGTCCGTGTCCCGGGTCAACTTGGCCGCGGCGTCCCGCAGGTCATCGTAGGTCCAGTCCTCCGTGGGCAGATCCACACCCGCGTCGGCGAAAATCTCGGGTGCAAAGTAGAGGCCGGCGTGACCGGCATGGCCATTCACGGGCAGGGCAAAGAGCTTGCCGTTCACCCGGTTGGAACTGAGCGGCCCTTCAATGAAGACGGACAGGTCGTAGTCGTCCAGGGCCACGAACTCGTCCAGTTCCTGCAACAGCCCGCGGGTGGTGTACTTGCTCATCCCGAAGTGGGAGGCATGTCGGAAAGCGTCGCCGGCGGTCCCGCCCGCGATGCGGGCCATGATGGTTTGGTCGTATCCCTGCGGGATGACATCCACGGTGACCTGTATGCCTTCCTGGTCCGCGTTGAAGCGTTCAGCCAATTCCTTGCGGTACTCCAAATCCTGAACCACATTGCGGTCGAACATCACGATCTCGACGACCGCTTCATCCGCCGGGGCCATGCCGGCGGCATCACTCGATGGCGCGGCCGGTGTCGCCGGCACACAGGCCACCAACGCCGATGCGGCGCCAACGCCGGCCAACCCGCGCAGGAAGCCGCGTCTTGACATTCTCTTGGTATTCATTGCATCTCCCGCAACTCTTGAAAGAACCGCCCCCAAAGGGTCAAGGATGCCGAACCTTGCGGTTCAGCGACAACACCGTGCAGGCATGGGGCGATGGCCCATTATGGCAAACCGTCACGAGTGCTGAACAGATCCCTTGTCGGAAGTCCTGCATTTCGGATGGTGGGCGTGCCGGGATCCGGCTTTGTTCGCGGGCCGTCTCCATGGCACCCAGGAGAATGGCGATTTTTGGGCAGTGCCGGAACACAATCCGATCCGGACAGTCACCGGGGGCTGATGAAGCCGGCGTCCTTTACCTGGGCGACAGCCAAGATGCACCGCATTCGGGCACTCAGGCAACGGGCGGCCGGGGAATCGCCCAGTAATCCTCCACACGACGCGCTTCCTCGGCCCCGGGCCAGGGCGGCATGGTGACGATGACGAAGCGGAGGGCTTCGTCGCCTGTATTGCAGAACTGGAAGTGCGTTCCACGCTCGATGGTCAGGGCGGTGCCTGCCTCTACGTCGAGTATCGACTCCGTCCCCTCGCACCGTCGCCAGACCCGACCCGTCCCGGCCAGGCAGTACCACGCCTCGTCGACCGTGGCGTGGACGACCGCCATGGAGACGGCATCCTGCGGCAGCATGCAGTGCACCATGCTGCCCTGGGCGACAGCCACCAGCTCGCGAATCTGCGAACCGTCGGGCGCGACGACCGCTCTGCCGTCCGCGAGACGCACGGTTTGCATCAGGGGCTCATGCCGAAGGGTTGACCCTCGGGCCACGATGGGGTGGTGCAGCCGGTCGGCATCAAAGACTCGGGTCTGCCCGTGCGGTGACCATGCCTGTCGGCATTCGTTCCCGGATCACTTCTCACCTCTTTAGTCTTGCAAAGCAGTCATGCTGGTTGCAGTACATCACCCGTTCCGCGTAGCCCATCGCCTCCTGTTCCGACAGGTGCCCCTCGTTGACTGCCTGTCGGAGGGTGTGGGTTAGCCAGTACCTTGCCTGCATGGCATAGGCATAGGACGCAATCGGCCAGGACGTGTCAGCCCCAAAAACGAATACCTTGTTGGCCGGAACCGAGTGGATGGCGTGGCGCAGAAAGTTCGACGCATCCAACGGATTGATGCTCCAGGCCCAGCACATGTCCACGTAGGCATTTGGGTAGTGCTTGACCAGGGCCGCCAATTCCATCGAATACGGATAGGAGTTGTGCATGAGCACAAAGTCCGTGTCCGGATGGGCCGCCAGCAATCCGCACAAATGCTCGCAGGAGATGAAGTCCAGCGGCATGCGGCTGTGGCCGGCGTAGTAGCCGGTGTGGATCTTGATTGGAAGCGAGTGCTCGGAAGCAAGACCGGAGCACACATCCAAGAACCAATCGCCCAAGAGATTGTGCTCCTCAGGGGTCAAATCCTCTGAGGTTCCCAAGTACCGGTCCAGTAGACGGGCCGCGTCGTCTCTGTCCCTCTTCTGCCAAGCAAGCGTGCGAACGTAGGCATGCTGTGTTTTGCAAGCCACAGCCTCCGCGCCAAAACGTTCGAACAGCTTGGCCACTGCGGCCTCCGCCGACCGCAGATCCGTAACCTCCTCGCCCGTGAGCCGTCCCAGAGCCTCCGCGTCCGGCTTGCCGACCACCAGATCCCACAGGGAAATATCGTAGAGATAGAAGTCCGAATCCTCTTCGTCGGGCACAATCTCCATCGTGAAGTCGTCAATCTGGACGTGGTCCAGGTGCGCGTCCTCCTGCAGGATTTGCAAGCGGGTCCGGGTCCGCATCAGCTCGGCATGCGTGTCTTGCGCATCCGTCAGGGTTTCCGGAGTCAATTCCGCCAATCCGTAGAAGTGCTCGGCGGCCAACCGCACCGCCTCGCCATACCCGGTGTGCCGGCAATGGCCCCACGCTTCCGCCACGGCCCGGAAACGCTCCGCCACCGAGCCGGCCTCCGGTTTGATCAGGTCGTCGACGGCCTGCTGGCCGGCGCCGGCCACGACCAGGTCCGCGATCACGTAGTTCTCGAAGAGCGCCGCCAGAATGTCCACCCTCTCCGGTGTGAAATCGGTATGGCGCTGCAGGTGCTCATGGGTATCGCAAAGAGGCATTTCAAGGACCTTGTGCACAAGGTCCGAGTCGCCAAGGGAGGACCAGCAGGAAAGTTTCGGATTCATGGATTGCCTCGGCCCGGTGTGGGCAAATGGTTGCTTGATGTGAGCTTGCGACGGGTTGGAATGTCGATCGGGGGCGAATCCTGAGCCTGAGCGGGCCACAACCTGCCTCAAACCAGGGAAAGCCCGTGCCAGGTCAACTTCCGTCGCCGGTGGACATGTCAAAACCTTCCCACAGGTCGCGGGCAACCGTGCCCTGGGACTGCTGCGGAGGTTCTATCCCCAGGATGCGGCACAGCGTGGGAACCACGTCCGCCGCATGAATGTATCCCAGCTGATGCGTATCGCGTTCATAGTCCCGCTTGAGTCCGGGGCCTGCGATTAGGAATGACCCGAAGGTTGAGGAAAATCCGTTGTCCGTGGGCAGGAAGCCGCCGTGGTGGGCACCGAACTCCAGCGGTGCCCCCACGTTGCCACCGCCGACAATGCCCTTCCATTGGGGATAGTAGCCGCTGACGTAGTCGTGTTCGTACACGAAGACCACGTCGCCGCACTGGTCGCCCCACTGGCCCAGGATATAGGCGTCCCGCCGGGGCAGGGCAATGGCCACCACCGTTTGTCCGGTCTCCTCGTCCATCCAGGTGCGAAGGGCCGTCAGCAGTTCCCTTTCGATCGCGTTGAACCGCTCCGAGCCGCGCTCGGCATTGATGGTGATGTCAAAGCCGCGCCGCCGCAGGTACGCCTTGGTGCGAGTCCAGTCAATCTGGTCGTCCGCCAGCCGATCCTGATCCTCCGCCACCGCCGCTGGGCCGTCCCGCAACACCAGGAAACCCGTGTCGCAGAGAAACTTGCGCACATTGACCACGCGCACGTCCGGATAGGCCCCGTGGTCGGCCAGCACACCGACGTATACGTCGTCCCCGGCCAGTTCCGCCTGGGTCTCCTGCATCCGGGCAATGATCCCGTCCCCGACCCGGTACGCCTGCCTGAACATCTCCATGTGCTCCTCCTTGCGAGCCGGATCGAAGCCGGGACAGACCGGATCGACATCCGCCAGGTGGATGTGGTTCAGGTAGTCGTACAGGTGCCAATGGCAGGTGAAGTAGGCACTGTCCCTCTCGGTCAGCATGTAGTGGCCCACTTCCGCAAACCAGTGACCCTGATACGCGCACTCCTCCAGGGCCGTGGCGAAGTCGGTCATACCCGAGGTGTAGGGGATCATCGAGGCATGTTCCTGGTACGGGCCAAACCGCTCCCACAGCAGATCCTCCAATTCCAGATCCCCGTAGGTGTAGCCGTGCATACGGGTAATCTGACTGCGGTAGAGCTTGAGATGGTTGCCCCCGGGATCCAGTTCCATGACCTTGAACCGCAGGGCGGCCTCAACCCGGCTGCCTGGCACCGCGAAGATGTCCACCAGCCAGTCAGTCCATTCACGGAATCCTGCCGAGGCCACGATGCGATTGCCGTCCTTCCCATGTGCCAGATGAACTCGGTCGTATTCCTCGGCGGATGCGGTCACCAGCACAGAGTAGCGCTGGGCGGTGTTGCCAAACCGGGACACGATCTCGACTTCCGTCTCCAGCGGCGGTTTGTGACTCGGTGGCAGATTCCGCCAGTCGACCGCCATGGTCAGACCGTCGATGCCCTGAATGCTCCGGGAACCGGCCACCGGGGCGCCGTCATGGCCGATCATGAAGTCGTCGCTGCCGGCGCCTGTCACGTAGGCTTGGCAGGCTGCCACCTCGAACTCGGTGTGGGCATGGCCTGGATGGCCCAGCCCATCCAGGATCGTGCTGGCCGCGGCACCCGAGGGAAAGGCCCCCGGGTAGTGCAGGGCCGTGCCCTTCAGGCCGGCTCGTTCCAGTGCGTTCCAAATCCGCTCGGCCCGGTTGCTGCGCCCATCGAAACTGTCGATGTCCTCACCCGAAGGCAGTGTGGTTTCCCAGGTGGACACCTGGTGGGTTCCCGTATGCGCCCCGGTGGACAGCGTGGCCCAGTTGGTGGGCGTCCAGACCGGAAAGGAACAGAAAGTCTGGTTGTGGGTGCCTTCCGCCATAAGACGGGCAAACGCAGGCAGGGAGCCCTCCTGGGCGAAATGCCGGACCATCGGCAGGATGAGGCCGTCCATACCAAATGCATACACTCGTTTTGCCATGAATGAATTCTCTCTTCAGTGCCGATGGATCCTGAATCGTCGCTCTCCGGTCCGGGTGGCCATCCTTTGGGCATACCTACGCCCGGAACCCGCGCCGCAATCCACACCATTATCGCGGCTTGGTTCTCCGGCTCGGACAGGACGGCTTGAATATGCCAACGGAAGACCAAGACCCAGGATTCCAATTGCCTGTCCCTGTGTAGGCAGAGACCCGGCCCATACATCCGCCGGACGTTCGCCCGCCGTACCCGTTGGGGGCATTGTGTCGCCCCAAGTTCCCATACCTGTGGGTTTCCTGACACAATGGAGGAATTCGAGAACCGGTGCCGTTCTCCACACCGCCCGAAGCATGGGGGCCTCGCATGGAAGGACTCCCGTGTGATACCCCCACCGCTTTGCCTTGCCAAACCAAGGAAACAATCCAGCCGTGCCTCTGCAACTGAACCATATCCGCAGCCAGTTTCCCTCGCTCCAGGAGCACTATGACGGCGCGCCCGCGGTGTTCTGCGACAGTCCGGGCGGCTCGCAGATGCCGGACTCCGTGGTCATGGCCATGCAGGAGTACCTGGGGCGCTTCATGGCCAACACGGGAGGGCAGTTCGCAACCAGCATCGCCACGGACGAAGTCGTGGCGGAAGCCCATCGGCTGGCCGCCGACTTCATGCACTGTGCCCCGCAGGAAGTGGTGTTCGGCGCCAACATGACCAACCTGACCTATCTGATCAGCCGCAGTGTGGGCCGGACCCTGAGCCACGGGGACGAAATCATCGTTTCGGAGCTGGACCACGAGGCCAACATCGCGCCCTGGCTGCAGATGGCCGAGGAGCGCAATCTGGTCGTGCATTGGGCGCGGATTAATCGGGAAACATGCACACTGAACCTGGAGCAGCTGCGGTCCCTGATTGGCCGGCGCACACGCCTCATTGCGGTGGGGCTGGCCAGCAACTTCTCCGGTTCCGTCAATCCTGTGTCCCACATCGCCTCCTGGGCCCGCGCCGCCGGCGCCATGGTGTATGTGGACGCGGTGCACTACGCGCCCCACGGTCTGCTGGACGTGCGGGCCCTGGACTGTGACTTCCTGGTGACCAGTGCCTACAAGCACTTCGGTCCCCACCTGGGCATCCTGTACGGAAAGGAACGGCATCTCAACCGCCTCCCGGCCTATCAGGTCAGGGCCCACGACGGTTCGCTGCCCGGAAAGTTCGAGATCGGCACCGCGAACTTCGAGGCGCTGGCCGGCTTTTGCGCCTGCATCCAGTACATTTCGTCGTTGGCGGCCGGCGATCCCAATCTGCTCATCTCCGCCTCCCGGCGCGACATGATTGCAACTGCGTTCGGATTGATCCGGGAGCACGAGCGCAGCCTGATGAACCGCTTCCTGGAGGGCTTCCGCAGCCTGGCCGGCTACCGGCTCTACGGCCTGCCCTCCGCCACCGACCGGGTGCCCACCTTTGCCCTGCGGCGGGAAGGAACCACACCCCGGCAACTGGCCGTCCACCTGGCCGAGCGCAACATCTTTGCCTGGGACGGCAACTTCTACGCCTTGGCCGCCGCCGAAGCCCTGGGGGTGGAACAGTCCGGGGGCGTGCTTCGCATCGGCTTTGCCCACTACAACACGGCGGACGAAGTGGATGCCGTCCTGGACGCGCTCGACTCGGTCCGTCCCTCGGAATAACACGCGCATGGCTCAACCATTGAAGGCCTCACTCAAGGCGGCGCGGCGCCTCGCCATCCACAAGCAGCTGCTGGACAACCACGCTCAGCTTCGGTCCGCAAGCGACAAGCAGGCGGTTTGCAAGGTCCTGGAGGCCCTTCGCTGCGTCCAGATCGATCCGATCCGCGCGGTGGAACGAACCGAGCTGCTGGTCCTGTGGAGTCGTTTGGGCAACTTCGCTCCGGGCCTGCTCAACGAACTCCTCTACACCGACAAGCTCTTCTTCGAAGACTGGGCCCACTGCGCTTCCATCTGCCTGATGGACGACTACCCGTTGTTCCACCACCGGATGCAGGCCTATGCCGAGACCAGCGAGACGGACGGCAGTCGCACGGCCCAATGGGTGAAGGAGAACGGAGCCCTGCTGGCACAAATCAGGAAGGAGTTCCGGACGCGCGGTCCGTTGGCCTCACAGGACATTACGGTGGACGTGCCACACGTGCCCTGGCACTCCACCGGCTGGACAAGCGGGCGCAGTGTGCCGCGCATGCTGGACCACCTGTTCTTCCGCGGCGAGTTGATGGTGGCACAGCGCTCCGGCAACCGCAAGGTCTGGCACTTGACCGACGAGTTCCTGCCGCCGTGGGCCGATCGCACCCCCATGACCCCGGACGAGTTCTGCCGCCGGGCCGTGCAACTCGCCCTGAAGGCGCTGGGAACCGGCACGGCACGGGATATCAAGCACCACTTCATGCGCCATGCCTATCCCAACCTGGAGTCGGTCCTGGCGACCCTGGAAGCGGACGGTACCATCGTGCCAGTCGAATTGCTGGATGCCGGGAACCGACCCGTGCCCGGCTCATGGATGGTCCACGCCGAGGACGCGGATACGCTGCAATGCCTGGAGGCCGACTCGAATTGGGAGGGCCGTACCGTGCTGCTGTCCCCATTCGACAACCTGATTTGCGACCGCAAGCGCAACCAGCCGCTGTTCGATTTCGACTTCACGATCGAGATTTACGTGCCGGTGGCCAAGCGCCGTTACGGATACTACGTCCTGCCGATCCTGGCCGGCGACTCGGTGCTCGGACGCGTGGACACCGAAATGGACCGCAAGCGGCACGAACTGCACTTCCGGGCCCTCTTTCTGGAAGCGGGGCGGGCGCAGGATCTGCACCTTGCCGAAGGCCTTGCCCGGACCATGCAGGAGCTGGGAACGTTCCTGGGCGCAAAGCGCGTCAAACTGGGCCGGCGCATGCCGGTCAAGTGGCGACAGGCCCTCAGGTCTCACTTTTGAGGCATGCGAGCGGCCGGGATGCGGCGCAGTTCAAACTCGCACCGGCTTCACCACCGATGGCTGAAGGACACCCCGGTTCACTGGCGCGACTGCCCGTATCCCCAGGAACACTCCGTTACGCATCCTGCCCATCGGCTGTTGCAGACAGGTTGTGAGGCCCTGTGTTTCGCTTCTGTCCGGAAAGTGCCATCTCGAGGGATGTGCCCCTACAACCTCGACACACGGTGGTTGAGCCAAGACAGGGATCGCACCATCGGGTACATGAGTGCAACACAACGTGATTCCGATCCGGCCAATCAACAACTCGATGGATTTCGCGCAGGACAATCGAATCCGGTCGCGAAGTGTTCATCCGGAAGGATGGTTTCACTTGACAACATTCCATTATGAATTAATTTGAAATCAAATAATGATGATTGAATGTGAACTTCACAGTTTGTGATCAGCAACAGGAGGTTTTGTGACGGAAGCAGATCCCGTGTTTCCATCCGGGGCCGCCGCAGGAGCCGAGGGCGGGAACCGTCCGGCAAGGCAACGGCAGCAGCACGACGAACGAGCCAAGTTGCTCTTCTCACACGATCGCACCGCGCACGAACTACTGACCCACATGGGTGCACTGCCGGAGGGCCGAGAAGTCCGGCTGGTCAAGTGGAGCACGGAGTGGATTGCCCTACAGAATGGCGCAGGACGCGTGCCGGCCCGGCTGGCAAGGGAACTGGGCGATCAGGTTTGGCTGGTATGCGAGATGGACGGACGGCCCCTGGGCACCGCACTCCTGGAGTTCAAGGCCGACCATGATCCGGATGCCGCGCGTCAAATCACGCTCTACTTGTTCGACCTGTGGCAGGATGCCCGCAGGCTGGCCGCCCTGCGGGCGGGAGCCGACGCCGTACCGACCCGGGTTGCGCTGATCTACACGGGCCCAACCGGGTGGACGGCGGACCTGTCCCTGCCCGCCGTGAACCCGGACGGGGCCATCACACCCCGGCCCGGCATCTTCCTCCTGGACGTGTGGCGGACTGGACCGGGGGCCTTCCCCGAGGGCAGTCTGTTGGCCCATATAATTCCACTTGAGCACTGCCGCGGGAGGCTCCAGTGGGAACGCGACATGGACGAGGTCGCCATCGTGGCGGAAGCGAGCCGGTTGTGGGAGGGCCTGCGGCACTTGGCAGAAGGGGACACCAGCCTGTGGCAGGTCCTGTCGGACTGGTTGAGGGCGGGTTTTGCGAACTATATTCGAGGACTGATCCTGGAACAACGAGGTGAGGGCATGTACGCAACGATTGAAGAGGCCTATGCGGCACGCAGGGCAGAGGAAGCCCAGCGCATCACCGAGCGTGTCACCATCAGCACCACCATCAGCCTGCTGATCGACTATGTGCAGGGACGTTACGGGGAACAGGCAGCTGCAGCCGCCCGGGGCTTCCTGACGGACTGGGAAGGATCCCGGCTGCCCACACATGTTGAAATGGACGAGTTGGTGCAATTGCACCGGGATGGACAGGACCTGCACGTCTGGTGGGCGGAACGACAACAGTCGGATTCGCCAAATGGGACAGCCAACGGCAACTTGCCCATCCCATAAGTGGAATGAACTGAACCCAGTCGAAACCACCACGTCCTCTGGCGAAGGTCCTGAACCTCAAGCAGCAAACTGCGTCGCAAACCCATGCCCGGGTTCTGTCATCCTGTCCCTGGCCGCGCCTTGTCCGCCATGTCGGCCCCGGGAAACGGGACCTTCCGCACATCCAAGCGGAGACCCTGGCCGTATCAGCGTGCCCCCTGCGACCTTCCGTTTATTGCGCCAGGCATCTGAGGCCTTGTCGCGGGCAGCTCCGTGTGTATCCGAACGCGAAGTTTCCTGCACACCCAGCCGGGCGTCAAACGCCGAGGAGTTCGTCGCGGGCGGCAGGCCGAACGGATACGGCGGAACCTTCGCCGTCCGTCGTGCTCCAAGAACATCTCCTTCATTTGGGACTTATATGCCTGACTACGCAGCCGGCATACCTGGTTCACGGATCATAGGGGTCCCCAACGGGATCGCCCCTCCCCGTGCAGCAGCGCCTGTCCCACGGGCCGGAACGGGCACGGACGGAAGCCCCGCCCGTACCAAAATGTTGATCGCCGCGTTGTGATCGGCGTTCGGGGCCCAGCCGCAGGCCTGACAGGCAAACACCGCCTGCGACGGCCGGTTGGCTCTGCTGACATGGCCGCACCGGCTGCACGTCTGCGATGTGTAGGCCGGGTCCACCTTCACCACCACACCGGCCTTGTACGCCAGCTTGCGCTCCAACGAACCCCGGCCACTCGCCAGGATGCTGCGGTTCAACCCCGCCTTCTGCTTGACGTTGCGGCCGGGTTGCGCAACAGTACCCTTCGCGGACTGGGTCATGCCCTTGATGTTCAGATCCTCCACGACCACGGTGTGCGCCGTGTCCGCCAGCGTGCGGCTGGCCTGGTGGGTCGCGTCATCCCGCTTCCGCTTGCGTTTGCGATGCCGCTTCTGCAACTGCCCGTTCACGCGCCGCCCACGGTTCGATTTCGGTCGCTTGTCCTGCGGTCCCCAGCCCTGCTTGCGGCTCAATTCCCGCTGCTTGCGCTGGATGTTGGCATCCAGTTGGTCCGTGTCGGGCAGCGCGTACACGGTGCCCTCGCTGTCGGTCGCTTGGCCTACATTACGGTCCAGGCCGAGCGCACCGGACGGTGTGGACTGCTTGACGTGCGCCGTAGGCACCTCGTAGCCAGACATAGGCGTACCACTTGGGGTTCTGTTCCGTGCCTTCCATACGCACGCGGACAATCAACGGTTGGCAACCCGCGTACGGGTTCGACCCCGCCAGCCGCAGCCAGCCGACCTTGGGCACGTACAGCCGGTCCCCGTCCAGCTTGACGGTCTCGGGAATGGTGAAGGCCAGCACGGTGCGGTGCCGGGCCTTGAAGCGGGGCTTGCCCTCGGTTTGGGAATCCTTGAGGTACCGCGTGTACGCATCGGCCAGGTACTTCAGGCTGTAGCGCACGCAGGCATACGGGTACTCCTTCAGCCAAGCATGGTCCGGGTCGTTGCGCAGTTGGGTAAACCGCTGGCCCAAGGTGAAGAACGAGGTACTGGACTTGGGGCCAATCTTGTACATCTGCCACAGGCGGTACCGGCGTTCCTGGTCAGCCAGCATGTGGTTCCAGACATAGCGACAGGCTCCGGCAATGGCCGCCAGCAGGATGCCGGTGGCGGCGTCGCCCGGGTACAGGCGCAGGCACACCGTGCGGTGGACGGTCTCCGGTGGCTCTGTTGTAGGATGGTGGGTGTCGGGCACGAGAGGTGCAATCTCTGTCCGGTGGAGAGTCCGGATGTCCGCCGGGCTCTCTTATTTGCAGAACACTATTATAGCACAGGTGTGCATGGTTGTGCCTGTTGCACCGGCTGCGTAGCCAGGTATATAAGCTCTGAACGAATCATTGTCCAGGACAGGCTTGCAGTCCGGTCTCGCTCGTTGGATGGTTCGAACGGCACTTGACGGGGCTGCTTACAATTAGGTGGATGGGTGACAAGGCTGCACCCGCGGTCAACATGCGTGGTTCACGTCCAGCCGGACGGACCTTGCCGTGAACGCTTGCCGCCGCTGCGCCACCCGAGACAGACAACACACGCGGAATTACGGCAAGGCCATGAGCGTACAGGCGATACCAAGAGACTATTCGCTCACGGGAACAGCCGGACAAGCCGTTCCCCTGGATGATTTCGACATCGAATCGCGGATGGACGGCGTTTGGTGGAAGCCCACGCTGCCGCGCCAGGAGATGCGCGCCTTCATGGAACGCACTGACGGCCCCGCCCTGGCGCATTTCGGCCTCTGGTTCGTGCTGCTCGCCGCCAGCGCCGCATGGGCGGTAGCCGCCTGGGGGACGTGGTGGGCCATCCCCGCGTTCCTGATCTACGGGACGATCTATTCCTCGTCGGACGCCCGATGGCACGAATGCGGGCACGGCACGCCGTTCCGGACCCCGTGGCTGAACGAACTCTTCTACCACATCAGTTCGTTCCTGACCCTGCGGGAGGCGTACATGTGGCGCTGGAGCCATTCCCGCCACCATACGGACACCTACTTTGTCGGCCTCGATCCCGAGATTCAGGTGCAGCGGCCCGCCGATCTGCTGAAGATCGTGATGGACTTCCTCTACCTGCGCAGCGGTCCGCCCGAAGTCTGGCGCGTGGTGCGCAATGCGTTTGGCAGGCCTGGTCCGGACGTGCGGCACTTTGTGCCGGAGTCGGAACGGAACAAGATGTACTGGTCGAGCCGCGTCTACGTGGCGATTATCGTCGGCTTCGCCATCTGGTCGATTGCCATCTGGAGCTTCCTGCCGATGATGTTCGTCCTCCTGCCGCGGTTCTACGGAGGATGGCTGCATCAACTGCTCGGCCTGACGCAGCACGCAGGCCTCGGAGAGGACACGTTCGACCACCGGGAAAACACCCGCACCGTGTTTGTGAATCCGATCTACCGCTATCTCTACATGAACATGAACTACCACATCGAGCACCACTCGGTGCCGATGGTCCCCTACCACGCGCTGGGCCGGTTCCATGAAGCGGTGAAGGATCAGATGCCGCCCGCCTACCCGAACTTGTGGGCGGTGTACAAGGAGATGATTCCGGCGCTGATCAAGCAGGCGACGGAAGACGAGGGCTACCAGATCATGCGGCCCATCCCCACGGAGCAGGGCAAGTCCGCGGAAGTGGAATCCATGGCCGCAGTGACTGCGGACAGCGAGTGGATCGAGGCCTGTCCCGTGGGCGCACTCGATGAAAACGATGTTGTGCGCGTGGACCACGGCGGTCGGTTCTTCGCCGTGTGCCGTCTGGAAGGGGATGCCTACCATGCCACCGACGGCCTCTGCACCCATGAATACGCCGACCTGACCGACGGCATCGTCTTCGATGGCGTCATCGAGTGTCCGCTCCACAACGGACGCTTCAACCTTGTCAGCGGCGACGCGGTCCGCTCGCCTGCCTGCGGCAGCCTGCAAACCTATCCCGTCGAAGTGCGCGGGGACAGCATCTTCCTGCGCGTGGGTGCCTGACCGGGAAGGACGACACCTGCGCGACGAGACCGGTCCGTGTCTCGTCGCGCAATCCCGGAGCAAAGACAGTAGCTGCCCGGCCGCGCAGATCCCAAACCGATGGGGTTCGCCCATCGGAACCCGCCCATTTGCATATTGGAGAACCTTATGTCAAGCAATCCCCTGAAAGTGCACATTACAGGCGTGTACGGCCTCATCGGCAATCTTGTCTACGGCCATCTCAACAGACAACCGGACCGCTATGACGTCCACGGCAGCAGCCGACGTTCCGCCAGTTCCACCCGTGCCGATGCCGATTCACTGATCCGGCTGCCGGACACGCACTTCGTGCAGGCCGATCTGGGGGATGCCGACGCCATGATGCAAGCCATCGCCGGCATGGACGCCGTACTGCACATCGGGGCGGTGCCGGATCCCGCGGCTCCGTTCGAGGACGTGCTGCACAGCAACGTGGTCGGAACCTACAACGTACTGGAAGCCTGTCGGGAAGCCGGGGTCAAGCGCCTGGTATACGCCAGTTCCGTCATGGCCACCATGGGTTACTTCTACTATCAGGACCCCTACAACGCCATCCGCGAAGAGCGCTTTGAGGACGTACCGGACGACATTCCCCTCATTACGCCTGCAGATCCGCCCCGTCCCACCGAACCCTATTCGGCCAGCAAGGTCTGGGGGGAAGGCATTTGCCGAACCTACCACGATGCCCACGACATCGCCACCGTGTGCCTGCGCATCGGGGCCGTCAACAAGGAGGACCGCAGCCTGTTTGGCTGGACCGATTCCCTCTGGTGCAGCCAGCGGGACGTAGCCAACATCATCGAACTCGCCCTGCAGGCGACCGCGGCGCCCTGTTTCCACATCTGCTACGGGATTTCGGACAATCGGCATCGCTGGGTTGACCTGGAACCTTCGCGGCAGGCGCTGGGTTTTGAGCCCCGGGACGGCGCGTAGACCAGCCCGTCCGATGTGGCAGGCCATGCCTGTAGGCTTCTCAAGTCCCTGCCGGTGGCAAAATTCCGGCCATTCCCCAACCAAAGTCCGGAGACAACGCCATCATGCTGGATGAGCAAGTACTGTTCCAGAGCGGAACCCTTGGGTACCACACCTTCCGCATTCCGGCCCTGTTGACATCCAACAGCGGCCGCGTGCTGGCCTTTGCCGAAGGCCGCGTCCACGGATCCGGCGACGCCGGCACCATCGAACTGGTCCTGCGCCACAGCGACGACCATGGCGCCTCCTGGTCCGACCTCCGGGTCGTGGTCAAGGAAGATGACATGACGTGTGGCAATCCGTGTCCGGTCCAGGACAGGGCCACCGGGACCATCTGGCTCTGGTTCTGCAAGAACACCGCTGAAGGCGGGGAAGGGTTGATCGTTCAGGGCAAGGCCAAACGCACGGTCTGGCTCACGCACAGCCTGGACGACGGGGACAGTTGGAGCGAGCCGGCCGACATGACCGACAGGGTGATGCGTCCCGACTGGACCTGGTACGCGACCGGGCCGGGCCACGGCATCCAGCTGCAATCCGGGCGCATGGTGGTGCCCTGTGATCACATGGTCGGCATTCATCTGGACCGAACCAGGGATCCCTACCATTCCCATGTCGTCTACAGCGACGACGGCGGCATCACTTGGCACATCGGCGGCATTGTCAGGGCCGGGACCAACGAATGCGAGGTGGTCGAACTGCTGAACGGCGATGTGATGATCAACTGCCGCAACTACGCGCAGCGCAGCCAACGGGCCGTCGCTGTCAGCCGGGATCTCGGTTCCACCTTTGAGGAGTTTCGGTGGGATCAAGCCCTGGTCGAACCTGTCTGTCAGGCCAGCATCGTACGCTGGCCCCAAGCCAGCAACGGCCTGCTGTTCGCCAATCCGGCATCCGCCACCGACCGAACCCGGATGACTGTTCGGCACAGCACGGACGAGGGGCATTCCTGGCCGCGCGCCAAGCTGCTCCATGCCGGACCGGCTGCGTACAGCGACTTGGCCGTTTCGGCCGAGGGAACCGCCCTGTGCCTCTACGAAAAGGGGAACGACGGACCCTACGAGATCCTCGCTCTGGCTCATTTCGACACCGCCTGGCTATCTGCGGCCTGACAGGCGATCCCATTGGGCTATCCGTTCCTACACCTCCACATGGAACTGGCCGAGACATCCTCTGCAATCCGCTCGCACAGCAACGCGTTTCTGGTCTCCTGTTCACCCACGGCCCTGACCCATCCCGGTACGCTCGGGAGCTCCGCCGGCGGAGGGTGGCCGTACCTGACCAGTTGTTTGCGAATGCTGTAAGCCGCGACAATCCGGGACCCATCCCTTCGGTACAATGGGTCAACGGCCATCAAGCCCGGGTCCTGTCGAACTTCAAGGAGGCCCCCTCATGCCCGTACAAAGCCTCTGCATCAGCAACATTGGCCCGTTCGACGAAATCGAATTTGAGTTCGACCCCCGAGTCAACGTCTTCATTGGTCCCAACAACTCCGGGAAGTCGACTGTACTCTGGGTCTTGGGAGATTCAACTGTCTATCCTTTCACGTTGCCCCGAAAGCTGTTGCGCCGGAACCAAGAAGCCTATTTCGAACTTCGCATGTCCGAAACAGACGGCAAACCATTGCACGTCCGATTTCCCATCGACGTGGATGCGGAGCATTGGTCGCCCGAGAACTGGCAGGCGTTAACGGCCAATCTCGAAAAGGTGGGATACAGCCAATTCATTCCCGCCTTGAGGCACAGCACCGACTTCAGATCGGAAGGTCCCAGATCAGCGCATCGGGAAGAACCAGCACCAAGACGCCACATTGACACCAAGAAGCAAAGGGATTTGGAAAGTGCCGAGCTCAGGAAGCGGAAGGTCTGGGATGCGATTGATGCCCACCTGATCCCCGACTTTGCCATCATGCAGAAAATCATTGAACTGCATTTTCGTTCCTTTTTGAAGGATCAACCCGTGTTCAGGAACGTCATCGACAAGATTTGCGAAGTGGCTTCCGGCATTACAGGACAATTTCCAATCAAATTCCTTGGAACCGATGAGGACGAATACGGATTTTATCCCCAGTTCCAAACCATTGATGGCCCCCTGCCCCTGAACACCTTGAGTCAAGGAACCCAGTCCATCATCCAGTGGCTGGCCTACTTGATCATTGGCTATGCCGAATACTTTGGTTATCCCGAAGACCTGACCGAACGGCCCGGTATCCTGATCATTGACGAGATAGATGCCCACCTGCATCCATCCTGGCAGCGCCGGATCATTCCTACCCTGACAAAACATTTTCCTAACTTGCAGATCTTTTGCTCAACCCACTCGCCGCTCATGATTGCGGGCCTGGAGGCTGGGCAATTGCAGATGTTGCAACGCGACGAGAGTGGCCGAGTCACGGTGTCCCGCAACGAGGAAGGCACCGTGGGCTGGACTGCCGACGAGATTCTGCGGCATTTTTTGGATGTTCCTGATCCGACTGATATTGGAGCAGAAGAACGATTGGCAAGACTTCAGGACCTGCAGTTGCGTCGGGACCTCACAGCACCGGAAGTCGCAGAACTGGAAGAATTGCGACAAACCGTAAATCAGGATCTGGTGCGGGGTCCCATGGGCGGCCAGTTGGACCACTTTGCCGAAGTCCTGCGCCAGGTTGTCGGCAACACCCCCGCGGACACCCCGGATCTGTAGTACCGGGTCAGCCGGTTCCCCAATGCACTGGGTGGATCGCGGTTCCGAGCCGGATGGCTTGGAACCGATACGGACACGCTACACACCCCGGTGGATTCGTCACTACCGGGACGGCGAGGGGGCTCGACCCGGCGATGCCCGTTGGGGGGAATTCCGAGATAACCTGTACACATCCTTCCGGGGGCTGTGTGCGTACTGCGAGGAACAATCCAACGAAGAGGTTGATCACTTCCGGCCGGTGAGCAAGTTCCCGGAACTGGTGTATCAGTGGTCCAACTGGCTGTTGGTCTGTACGGCGTGCAATCGGGCGAAAGGGGCCAAGTGGCCCGGGGAAGGTTATGTTGATCCATGCGCCAAGTCCATGGACCAACGGCCCGAAGCCTACTTCACGTTTGACACCCTTACGGGATCCATGATTCCGCGTAAGGGCTTGAGTCCTGAACGGCATGTCCGGGCTGCCACCATGATCAAGGATCTTGATCTGAATGGACGCAGTCACCTTGTGGAGCGCATGAGAGTTGTAGTGCGCTTGTCGATGGTGGCAAAGATCCCCGATCATGAACACCGGTCACGCGCATTCGCCAAGTTGTCTTCACGCAGTTGGCCATTGTCCAGTGTAGTTCGGATCTGGCTGCGTGAAAATGGACATGCACCTGTCGAGAGAGGGAACGTGCCCTCCCAAGCGTGATCTGCTGTGGCTTCCGGTACTGCCACACACCCTCCCTGCATCAAAGCCGAATCCTGCGCGGATGTGCCGCGCTTCTCGCCCGTGCCCATGTTCTCGGTCCCCACAGCAGTCCGTTGACTCAGGCTTCCGCCGCTTGGGCCGCCAAGAATGCCAGGCAACCTTGCGAATGCTGAAGGCGAGTTCCGCATCAACGCTGCTGCAATCGGTAGGGATACAGCCTGAACTCCCTGCCCAGTTCCTCGCGGTGTTCCTGCACCCAATCGGACAGGGCCCTGGACCCCAGGGGCTCCTCATCGGAACTCAGCAGGTCCAGGACCAACCCTTTGATCTCGGACCAGGACAGGATGGTGTCGCCCAGCACCCACCCCGTGGCTTGAAACAGTGGTTGGCACAGTCTGGGCGGCAAGGGCAGCACGATCGGGGCGCGGCCGGTCAAGGTACGGCCAAGCCACCGTACCAGGTCGTCGAAGACGTATTGTTCCGGGCCGCAGGCATCCCGCGTTACGTTCCTGTTGTCCGCACCCAGGTCGCAGGCGGCCGCGGCCAGGTCGTCGACATGAATTGGCCGCACCCGATAGCCCAACGGGCCGGGCAGGGGAAAGACCGTGAATCGGCGCACCGCCCACGCGACGTTGTTGATGATGATGTCCCGGCGCCCGAACAGGGAATTGGGGCGCAATATGGCATGGGACACACCGCTGTCGCGCAGGTGCCGTTCCACTGCAGCCTTGCCGGCGAAGTAGGGAAGGTCGGGAGCCAAATCGGTACGGGTGTGAGTGAACTGGACCACCCGCCGTACGCCTGCCATCTTCGCCGCATCGATCAACTGACAGGAGCGCCGGACCGCCTCGGGATGCGCTATCCAGGTTCCGCGCTGGCCGCGCGGCGGCCGGTCGTGCCGCACCCAGTAGGTGTTGTACAACGTGTCCACTCCGGCCAGTGCGTCCAGAAGGCCGGGAGCGGGTTCGGTTCCGGTCGCGAACTGCAGCGGCCAACTATCCACGGCACCGTCGAAGGGATCGGTCTCCGGACGGCGGCGGGAAGTCAAGGTGCGAACTTGGCCGCCGCGCGCCAGCAGTTCGGACGCGATGCTCCGACCCAGATAGGACCAGGCTCCAGTCACCAGGGAAAGCGTCATGGAAAGGTCAAGGGACTACGGAACGGAACATGATGCGAACTCGGGCTTTGGTTTGACACCCACTCCGGATTCCAGTGACCGTGTGCGCGGATGGCATCGTCGAACCCGGTGCCGTTCGATACCGGATGCCCCCAAGCAGCCGGTGCGAAAACGGCGGTCCGGCCCGGAATTGTGGGCATAATACCGGGTCCGCGGAATCTCCGGTACCGAACCCCTACAAACCTGTTTCCATGTCCAGATTGTCCTCGTCGGCCAAAGAGGGCCAGCCCCGGGGAATCACAACCGGGGCCCTCGCCTGGACAACCTTTGCGATCAACGGAATCGTCATCCTGCAGGGCGCGGTAGTCAGGGCCACGGGCTCCGGCGCCGGCTGCGGACGCGACTGGCCGCGCTGCCAAGGGGAGTTCCTACCGCTGAACCATGGCATGGCCACCTGGATCGAGTATTCCCACCGCGCCCTGTCGGGCGTGGCCCTGTTGATGGGAGTTTGGCTGCTCATCCGCGCCTTTCGTCTGCGGAAGGCGAATCCCGGCCTGCTGGCCTGGACGGTTGCCTCTTCCGCGTTCCTGGGCATCGAGGCCCTGATTGGCGCCGCGACGGTGTTGACAGGCCTGACGGGCGACAACGTGTCGGTGGCGCGCGGTTTGCTTGTCGCCTTCCATCTCCTGAATTCCCTTTGGCTTATGGGCTCGCTTTCGCTGGCGGTCTACCATGCCCACGCCGATCGGCCCTGGCCTCCGGGCTGGTACGGTCGGTCCGGCTTGGGGTGGCTGGTCGGGTTGGGGCTCCTGGGCATGATGGTGGTCATGTTCTCGGGCGGCATCGCGGCCATGGGCAACACCATGTTTCCGCCCGAGTCCCTGGAGGCCGGCTTGTCCGAAGACTTCAGCAGCGCGTCCCATCCGCTCATCCGGCTGCGCATCCTCCACCCGTTGCTGGCCATCGCAGTCGGGCTCTCTCTTTGGGCAATCCATGCCGTGACCGGATGGCTCAGGCCCGTCCCCGAAGCAGGGCCGTGGCGCCGCCTGCTCCTGTGGGCCTACGCCGTGCAACTGGTCGTCGGCACCGTCAACCTGTCGCTGCTGGGGCCAATCATGCTGCAGTTGACGCACCTGGCCGTGGCAGTCGCGGTCTTTTGCCTCTGGACCCTGGTGGCCTGGATCGTCCTGACCGCGCCGGGCCCCGTTCGCACCCCCGGCGGCTTGCCTTGGCGCAGCCGCGAGGCGGTCTCCGCGTGAGCACCTCGCTCCCGGCCGCGCCGCCTGCCATCTGGCGCGAATACCTCGCCCTGACCAAACCCAAGGTGGTGTCCCTGCTGCTGTTTACGGCTGTGGGCGCCATGTTTGTCGCTGGCAGCGGCCTGCCGAACCCGTGGGCCCTGTTGGGCGTTCTGGTGGGCGGTTACATGTCCACGGGCGGAGCCGGCGTCTTCAACATGATTTTGGACCGGGACATCGATGCCGGGATGCGGCGCACGAAACGCCGGCCGCTCGTAACCGGCAGCATTTCGGTGCCGCAGGCGGCAGTGTTCGGAGGTCTGCTCAGCGCAGGTTCATTCGTGGTCCTGCTGCTGACGACCAACCTGCTGACGGCCCTGCTGGCCTGGGCCGGCCTGCTCTTCTATGTACTGGTCTACACGGCCTGGCTGAAGCGGGCCACCTGGCAGAACATCGTGATCGGCGGCGCCGCCGGTGCGGTTCTGCCCCTGCTGGGATGGGCCGCCGTGACCGACTCCCTCCCTTGGATGGCCTGGATTCTGTTCCTGCTGATCTTCATGTGGACCCCCGTGCACTTCTGGGCCCTGGCCTTCCTGGTAAGCGACCAGTATGCGGCCGTGGGCGTGCCCATGGCCCCGGCCGTCATCGGAACCCGGCGCACGCTGCGCCAGATGATGCTCTACACCGTCCTGACGGTCCTGACCACCCTGGCCCCCTTCGTGCTGCGGGAGGCCGGCTGGTCCTACTTGGGTGCGGTCGTCCTGCTGAACGGCCTGCTGGTCGTCAAGATGGTGCAGCTGTACGCCAGGACGGCACCGTCCTGGGAAGTGGCGCGTCCGGATGCCCTGTCCGTGTACAAGTTCTCAATGCTGTACCTGGCCCTCGTGTTCGTGGCCCTGGCCCTGGGCCGCGGGCTGCCGTTCCTTCCCTGATCTCCCCGGAACCAACGGGGCCCCACACCTACGCAGGGCCCCTTCCCATGACGGCTGTCCGTCATGGCTGGTTACTGGTGGATTACTACCATCTTGGTCTCGGTCATTTCCTCAACCGCGTACTTGGGACCCTCCTTGCCGTAACCGCTGTCCTTGAGGCCGCCGTACGGCATCAGGTCAACGCGCCACTGGGTACCCCAGTTGATGTGGATGTTGCCCGACTCCACCTGCTGGATGTACTGCATGGCGGAGTCCAGGTCCTGGGTGAAGATCGAGGCGCTCAGGCCGTAGTTCGTGTCGTTGGCAATGGCAATCGCCTGGTCGACGGTGTCCACCTTCGTGATGCCCATGGCCGGACCAAACACCTCGTCGCAGGAAATCTTCATCTCCGGCTTGACATCCGTGAGCAGGGTGGCCTGGTGCATCTGCCCCTCCAGGCCGCCACCCGTAAGCAGCGTGGCGCCGTTGTCCTGGGCCTCCGACACCCAACTGCTGACCCGCTCCGCGTCGCTCTGGCGAATCATGGGTCCCAGCTTGGTGCTTTCGTCAAGGGGATTGCCCGTGGTGAAGCCTTCGACCGCCGGCATCAGGGCGTCCAGCACGTCGCCGTAGATGTCGTTGCTGACCAGCACGCGCTGGGCCGAGATGCACACCTGGCCCGCGTTGCTGTAGGCCGTCGTGGGCAGGGCCGCCGCCACCTTGTCCAGATCCGCATCCGGCAGGATGACGACCGGGGCGTTGGAGCCGAGCTCCATGGTCACCTTCTTGATCCCGGCCTGATGGCAAATCCGCTCGCCGATGTCCCGGCTGCCGGTGAAGGAAATCTTGCGCACGCGCGGATCGGAAACCAGCACGTCGCCAATCACGGCCCCGCTGCCGGTCACGCACTGGATGGATTCCGGCGGCGCGCCGGCCTCCAGCAGCAGTTCCGTGAACTTCAGGGCCACGAGCGGCGTGTCCGAGGCCGGCTTGAGCACGGCCGCGTTGCCGGCCGCCAAGGCCGGGCCGACCTTGTGGCAAACCAGGTGCAGCGGGAAGTTGAACGGCGAAATGCAGGCCACCACGCCGCAGGGCACCCGGACCGTGAAACCGAACTTGCCGGTCACGCCCGGCCCGCCGTCGACCGGAATGACCTCGCCGTACAGCCGCTTGGCCTCCTCCGCCGAGAGGTAGATGATTTCGGCCGCCCGTTCCGCCTCGATGCGGGCCTCGGCAATGATCTTGCCTTCCTCCATCGTGATCGTGCGGGCCAGGTCCTCCTGGTTCTCCACAATCAGGTCGGCGGCCCGGTGCAGGATTTGGTAGCGCTCGAACCCGGTCAGGCCGCGCATCGCCTCCGCCCCGCGCATCGCCGAGGCCAGGGCCGCGTCCACGTCCGCAGCCGTGCCGCGCGGCACGGTGTCCACCACCGAGCCGTCATAGGGATTGAG
>CAZMKQ010000030.1:28693-36610 GCA_964566955.1 uncultured Caldilineaceae bacterium
CATCCATCGTGGAGTCCCCGTCGATCCATTCGCCGCCGATGTACATCTTCATGGTTGCAGGTCCTTGGTTGGCTTGATCAGGGTCCGGCGCCGCGCGGGGCCGGACCATTTGGACAAACTGGTTGAACGGACACCTGTTGCAGATTTCCGCGGCAGGGCCTACACCATTTGCTCGAGGAAACGGGCATCGTTGGTGTAGAACAGGCGGATGTCGGTGATGCCGTACTTGAGCATGGCCACCCGCTCGGGTCCCATGCCGAAGGCGAAGCCGGACCACTCGGCCGGGTCGTAGCCGCCGTTGGCCAGCACCCTGGGATGCACCATGCCGGCCCCCATGATCTCCAGCCAGCCGGTGTACTTGCAAATGCGGCAGCCCTGTCCCCGGCACAACATGCAGTCGATGTCGACCTCCACGCTCGGTTCCGTGAAGGGGAAGTAGCTCTTGCGGAACCGGACCCGGCGCCCGCGGCCGTAGATGCGGTCCGCAAAGTGCTGCACGGTGCCCTTGAGGTCGCTGAGGCTGATGGTCCGGCCCACGACCAGGCCCTCCACCTGGTAGAACTGCGATTCGGCGCGCGCCGTCACGTCCTCGTGCCGGTAGACCTTGCCGGGCAGGATGATGCGAATGGGGTTGGGGGCATATTCCCGCATGGCGTGAATCTGCCCGGGGCTGGTGTGGGTGCGCAGGATGATGCCCGGTTCCGTCGTATAAAACGTGTCCCACATGTCGCGGGCCGGATGGCCGGGCGGCATGTTCAGCAGCTCGAAGTTGTACTCGTCGCTCTCCACTTCGCGCCCTTCGTAGATTGAAAAGCCCAGCCCCCGGAAGATCGTATAGATCTCCCGCAGCGCCACTGTGGACGGGTGCAGCTTGCCAAGTGTCCACTGCCGGCCCGGCAGCGTGACATCAATCCCCTCGGCCGACAGCTCCTCACTGATGGCCAGATCCGCCAGTTCGCCGCGCCGCTCGGCATGGAGATCCTCCAGGAACCGCTTGCACTCGTTGCCGGCCCGGCCCGCCTCCGGCCGTTCCTCGCGCGGCAGGGAACCCAGGCCGCGCAGGATTTGGGTCAGACGGCCCTGCCGTCCCAGCACCGCACTGAAGACGGAGGCCAGCGCCTCTTCGTCCTGGGCCTGCCGGATGTCCTGGGCGGCTTCCGTGCGGAGGGTTGACAATTGTTCAAGAAGTGTGCTCACAACAGATGCTTCCGTTGGGGACGGTGCGATGTACTGCGGCCGCAGGTCCCTATCGTGCCAGACCAACGGCCCGCGGGCTCATTCCGAACGCAGTGCGGAGATGGGACTGAGCCGACTGGCCTGCACGGCCGGCCAGAATCCAAACAGGATCCCGGTTGCCATGCAAAACCCCACCACCCCCGCCACGGTGCTGACCCGCAGGGTCAACTGCAGGGCGGTGATTTGGGAGTCGGCCGCCTGCATGACCAAGGCGCCCAGTGCCATGCCGAAAATTCCGCCCAGCACGGACAGGAAGACGGCCTCGGCCAGGAACTGCTGCAGGATGTCCCGGCGACGCGCCCCGATGGCCTTGCGCAAACCGATTTCGCGGGTGCGTTCGGCCACGCTGACCAGCATGATGTTCATGATGCCGATGCCGCCCACCAACAGCGACACGAACGAAATCGCGCCCAGGAACACCGTGACCACGGCCGTGATGTCGCCGAAGACCGAGATGAAGTCGGTCTGGCTGATGACGGAGAAGTCGTCCTCCTCGAAGTAGTCGATGCGGTGGCGCTCGCGCAACGCCTCCTCGATGTCGATTTGGGCCTGGGCCATCCGCTCCTCGGAGGAGACCGACACCAGGATCTGCGTTACCTTGTAGTCGCCGCGCGTGGTCTTCCAGTCCAGGACCCGATCCATGGCGGTGGTAAACGGCAGAAAGACGGAGTTGTCGCGGTCGCCGAACTGGGCCAGGCCGATTTCGCTCATGATGCCGACCACGGTGAACACCACCCCGTTCACCCGGATTTGCGTGTCCAAGGGGTTCTCGTTGGGCTCATAGAGGCTTTGAAATGCGGTCTGGCCAAGAATGGCCACCCTGCGTCGACTGTCCATGTCGACCTGTGAGAAGAACTCCCCGATTTGCGTATCCCAGCCGTTGATGTCCTTGTGCTGCGGTGTAATTGCAATCAGGGTGACTTCCTGGGAGTCATCGCCGCGCACGATGGTTGCGTTGGCATTGGCTTCAGGTGCGACCATGACCATGTCCGGCACCAACAGGGGATTGGAGAGGGCGCGTGCATCACCGAATGTCAGTTCACCGTACTGCGGCTCGGCGGTTGGATCCTGGTTTTCCGTCAACTGGCCCGGCACCACGAAGAGTACATTGGTGCCAATCCCGGCAAAAAGCTCGTAGATGTACCGCTCCACGGCCTGGCCGGCGGAGATCAGGACGGTGGCGGTCGAGATGCCAATGATGATGCCCAGCATGGTGAGCAGGCTGCGCAGCTTGTTGACCGTCAGCGCGCGCAGCGCGATGCGGATGATTTCACCGAAGATCATGATTCAGGGGAGGTGGTGCTTGCCGGCGGAGCCGACCAAGGTCATGGGGAAGCCGGCTTGCAGGATGAATGGTGCTTGTGGCTGATGCCGTGCCCGGACCGGTACAAAGCTGATTGCCAAGTGGAAAATGGAATTGAGTGTTCCGCCGAAGTCCTGGCGAGAGAGACCGTGTCCAAGGCCTGTGGCCCAGTTGACGATTTTAACCCACATCAGGCCGGAGGGTTTCCGGTTCCTGCCGCGGATTTCCGTCGGGCAACGGCGAAAGCGCACAGCACCGCAACCATCTGCTAGATTCGAGCGAAACCCGGAGCCACACCCATGCCGTTGCCAACCATCAACCAATCCATACCCAGGCCGCGCACACCGCGTCCGATTGTCAGCATCGGGGCCGGCGGCATCGTGCACGACGCGCACTATCCGGCCTATGCCAAGGCTGGCTACCCGGTAGCGGGTCTCTTCGATCCCCGAACCGACCGGGCCGAGTACATGGCGGGCAAGTTCGGGGTGCCGGCAGTCCATGCCTCCCTGGCCGAAGCGGTCCGCAAGGCACCCGCCGATGCCGTGTTCGACGTGGCCGTGCCCGCGGCCCATATCGCGTCGGTCCTGCCCGAGCTGCCCGACGGAAGCCCCGTCCTCATCCAGAAACCCCTCGGCGACAACCTGGAACAGGCCCGTGTCCTCCGGGACATTTGCAGCCAAAAGGGCCTGATCGCGGCCGTCAACTTCCAGATGCGGTGGGCGCCCTTCACACTGGCGGCCCGCAGCCTGATCGACCAGGGCGCGATTGGCGACATCGTCGATCTGGAGATTCGGGTCTGCGTCGAGACCCCCTGGCACATGTGGCCCTTTCTCCAAGGCCTGCCGCACGCCGAGATTTACTACCACAGCATTCACCACATCGACCTGGTCCGCTCCTTCCTGGGCGAACCCGCAGGTGTGCAAGGGGTGTCCGTCTCGCATCCGGATCTGCCGGCCATGACGAGTTCCCGTTCGCTGATCGCGCTGGACTACAACCCGATGCTGCGCGTCCACATCGACACCAACCACTTCCACCGGTACGGCCTGCGGCACCAGGAAGCCCATGTGAAATGGGAGGGCACGTCCGGAGCCATCAAGGCCACCTTGGGCATCCTCATGAACTATCCCGAGGGAATGCCCGACCAATTCGACTACTGCGTTGCCTCGCCCGGAACCGCCAACCCCGCATGGCACTCCCTGGAACTGGAGGCCGGCTGGTTCCCCGATGCCTTCATCGGAAGCATGGGCAGCCTCATGCGCTTTGTGAATGGTGAGGCCACGGAACTGCCAACCTCGGTCGCGGACGCGTTCAGGACCATGGCCGTAGCCGATGCCGCGTGCCGGAGCAGCGCATCGGGATCCATCAAGCCGGAAGCCACCTAACCGTCCGAAAATCCGGGCGGGAACCTGGGCCTCGCAACCTACAGCCACCGGGAGGTGCATCTTGTCCCAACGCAACCGCAAGTTCCGTGTCGCAGTGCGCCAGTTTGAACCGTTCTCCCTGGCCATGGAACATGCCTGGACCGGCTTTTGCGCCGCCGAAGGCATCGATGGCATCGAACTGGAAGCCGTCTCGCTGGATCTGCACCCGCTGTACGAATCCCTCGTGACACAGAAGGGGGCCGTCAACGGAGATTGGGATGTCGCCTTCTGCCCCACCGACTGGTTGGCCGCCTTGCATGCGGACAACCTTCTCGTCGACCTCGCTCCCTACATTGCCCAGGCCCCTCCGCAGGACTTCCCGGACGGCTGGGCTCCGTCCCTGTTGCAAATGCAGGTGTTCGGCGACGCGGTCCTGGGACTTCCCTATCACGACGGCCCCGAATGCCTGATCTACCGGACGGACCTGTTTGAGGATCCGATGCACCGGGAGGCCTTTCGCAGCGAGTACGACCGGTCCCTGACCGTGCCCCGGACGTGGGATGACTTCGTGGACACCGCGCGGTACTTCCACAACCCGGAAGCCGGCCTGTACGGCACCGTGCTGGCCGGGTATCCGGATGCCCACAACACCATCTACGACTTCCACCTGCAGGTATGGACGCGGGGCGGGTCCGTCCTGACGGACGAGGGAGCTGTTCAACTGGACACGCCGGAAGCCGTGGCGGCCCTGAACTTCTACCGGGACCTGATGCGGGACGACTCGCTCATCCATCCCCAATCGCGCGAGCTGGACTCCGTGGCCTCCGGAATGGAGTTCGCGCACGGCCGCATTGCCATGATGGTGAACTGGTTCGGATTCGCCAGCATGTGCGAAACCATCCCCGAGTCCAAGGTCAAGGGCAACGTCGCCATTACGACCCTGCCGTCGGCCACCGGCAACGAGAGCACTTCCCTGAACATCTACTGGGTCCTGGCGATTCCCGCCGGCTGTCCGAACGCGGATCTGGCCTACCGATTCATGCGGCACTGCGCGTCGCCTGCCGAGGACAAGAGCCTGACTCTGGGCGGTGGCATTGGCTGCCGTCGTTCCACCTGGCTGGATGCGGAGGTCAACCGTCAGATTCCCTTCTATCGCGACATGGAGTCGCTGCACGCCGTGGCCCGCGAGCTGCCGCGCCTGCCGAATTGGCCACAGGTAACGGAGGTCATCGACGAACTGATGTTGGCCGTGGTCAACACCGACGAGCCGGTTGCGTCGCTCACCGGCAGGTTCCAAGGCCAACTCCCTTCCCTGCGCTGACAGGCAACTGGCAGGACGGGCGGCCGCAACCGGTCCTTCCGTTCGACCGGACGCGGGTTGAGTACCCGCGCTGCCCGGAGGATGCAACTGTCCGCCCACCGCCAACATGGCTGGCCAGCACCTGTGCATGAAGCAACTGCGGATGCAGATCCCCGGCAGTTCCACGCGTCCGGACGGGCCCGGACCTGCGTCATCCTGTAGGGGTTTCCGGAGACGACTTGCCATCCGAACCGGAACCGGCCCGGGGATGCCGGCGACAGGGACGGCATGCAATTCGGGATCCTGAGCCCGCAGCTGCCGCTGCCGATGGCTGCCCCAAGTTCGGGGCTCCGGGCGGAGCTCCCGGGCTGTCTTTTTGGGACCAGTTCAAGTGCATTCCCCCATTTGTATTGAGTCACAATCCAAAGAAAACAACAATTCATTCAAAATTAATGCCAATTTGTGATCGAAATACAAAACTACTAATCGATAAAATTGTATTTCCCCTGCATAATAAAGATATTGTTGCCAATTGCGCAAATCGCCAAAAAGGTATAGGGTTTGATCGTCTTTCACCCGGTACCAACTCCGGGTCGTATCTGGATGCCGGGTGACAATCCAAATTTTCGGGAGACGCGATCATGCGCCACATGAAGCCAATGGGCCGACGACAGTTTCTGCGCGGGGCCGCGGGAGGGAGCGCACTAGCCGTGCTCGCTGCATGTGCCGTTCCCACCACGTCGGAACCCGCGGATGCCGGCGAAGCGCCAGCCATGGAGCCCACCACGCTCTCCTTCTGGCACATTTGGGGAGGCGTGCGCGACGAACAACTGAAGACGGTGCTGGATGACTTCGGGGCGATGCACCCCGAGATCATCGTGGAACCGCTGTTGCTGCCCAATCCGGGCTACGCCGACAAGATTGTGACGGCCCTGGCGGGCGACGCGCCGGACCTCACCATGATCTACACGGTCGAGTTCGCCCCGGCCGCCGCGCAAGGCGCTCTCCAAAGTGTTGACGATCGGCTGGCCGCGGACGACGTGTCCGACGATGCCTGGTATCCGGGCATCTGGAACATGACCCAATGGGAAGGCGCGACGTACGGGGTGCCCTTCGTGGGCAACTTCCTGCAGCTCTTCTACTGGAACATGGACGACTACGCCGCGGCCGGACTCGATCCCGAGGCCGGCGCCCTGGTCTGGGACGACCTGCGCCACGTCATGAGCGAACTCAGCACCTTCGACGACAACGGCAACATCGACCACTTGGGGTTCGTCCCGGGCGGTTGGGGCGAGTGGATGATGGGGACCTACCGCAACGGCCACGACTGGTACGGCGACGGCACCCCGGACGGCATTGCCATCGATCATCCCCTTTCCCAGGAAGCCCTCGAGTTCGTGGCGGACCTCTATGCCCGAGGCGGCGGCTGGGATTCGGTCGGTGCGGCCCTGGAAGGATGGGGCAATCAGCAACTGGGCAATCCCATGATTGCCGGTGTAGCCTCCTCCATCCGGTCCGGGATCTTCACCGTGAACGTCATCAACAACCAAAATCCCGACCTGCCCTACAAGCTGGGCAAGTATCCCCATGGCCCCAACGGCGAACACCTGGATCTGATCCAAGCCTGCTGGAACATGGTGATACCCACCAATGCCCAGAACCCGGACGCCGCCTGGACCCTGGCCAAGTACCTGTCCCACGGGGAAGGCCACCTCAAGTTCATGGTGGAGATTCAGGGCCGGCCGGCCATGATCCGGGACTACAACATGACCCCCCACGACGCCAAGGCGCGGGAAGTGAATCCCTATTGGGACGATGCCCTGGAGGTTCTGAACGGCACGCAGGTGAGCCTGCCCGTGTCGGACAAGCTGGGCCCCGCGCAAAACATCCTGCGGGAAGCCTTTGAGCGCGTCATGCTCGAAGTCGATTCGGTGGAAGACGCCCTGTCCTGGGCCCAGGGGGAGGTTGAAGCCATCTTCGCCTAGTGTCCGCTTCCACCCTGTCGCTCACCACTTGGTGGGCGCGCCTGGGACAGGCCCGGCGCCGTACGTTCCTGGGCTACCTGTTCCTGAGCCCCTGGCTGGTCGGCCTGCTGGCCTTCACGCTCTTTCCGATCCTGGCCGTCTTCGGCCTGGGGTTCATGGAATACGGTATTTTCGGACGGCCCACCTGGATCGGGCTCCAGAACTACCGTGACATCCTCACGAATGATCGCCTGTTCCTGACCACGCTGGGCAATACGCTGTACTTCGTTGCCCTCTCTGTGCCGTTGAGCACCGTGATCGGTTTTCTGCTGGCGGTCGCCCTGAACACGCGCCTGATTGGCCAAACGCTGTTCCGCACGGCGTTCTACGTGCCTTCCATCGTGCCCCAGGTGGCCGCCGTCCTGCTGTTTGTCTGGCTCTTCCATCCCCAAATCGGGCTGATCAACTTCGCCCTGGACTTGCTGGGGCTCGAGGGCCCGAATTGGCTGGGCCGGCCGCAATGGGCCAAACCCGCCATCGTGATCATGGGCTTGTGGGGCGTGGGCGGCGGCATGATCATCTACCTGGCCGGCCTCCAGTCCATCCCCCAGCACCTGTACGAAGCCGCCGAGATCGACGGGGCGACCGAGATGCGGCGCTTCCTGATGATCACCATCCCGCTGATGACCCCAACCATTTTCTTCAATCTCGTCATCGGCATCATCGGCAGTTTCCAGGTGTTCGTGTCCGCCT
>CAZMKQ010000031.1:0-26456 GCA_964566955.1 uncultured Caldilineaceae bacterium
GGTCCTCTTTGGTTGTCTCGACAACACCATTGTAGGGACCCCTCGTCGTCTGTGTACTCGCCACCAATATCAACGAGATTGAAACAGTGCCCTGCAATCGCCCTGTCGATTTGCCTGCCGTGTTGTGTGTTAACATTGTGCGGTTGTATCGTAGTTGGTGGAAGTTGCGCCTTGCAGGCGCAATATGATGCGCGCCCGAACCCCGGCCGCGTTCGCAATTCCCTTTCGACAATTCCTGGGAGAGATCGGGTGAAGTTCCAGACTGCTCCGGCGGCAAATCGCGAGATCAGGGTCACGGTGGAACCGGATGCCAATACGGTCAACAGCGCCTTGGCCGCGGTCGGCAACCGTTTGGGCCAGACCATCAACATCCCCGGCTTCCGCAAAGGCAAGGTGCCCTTTCGCGTGGTCGAGCGGTTCCTGGGGCGCGAGGCGCTCCTGGAAGAGGCCGAACCTGCCCTGGTGGAACAGGCCATCGGGGCCTACATGAGGTCGGCCGGCATTGAGACAGTCGAAGCGGCGAGCCTGGTCGAGCGGTCAACCGATCCGGTGCAGTGGACCTTCCTATTAACCCTTGAGCCCTATGTGTCGTTGATCGACACCTATCGCGACTTCCGGATCGAGCCGCAGGAACTTGAGCCGACCGACGAGGAGCGCGAGGAATTCCGTCAACAGACGATGCATCAATCCGGCGCACGGCGGACAGTGGACCGGCCGTCCGAATGGGGCGACACCCTTACCTTGACGGTGCGCAGCGTATTCCTGGATGAAGCCGGCGAGCCCACAGACGAGGTGATGCTGGAAGACGACGACTGGATTGTGGACCTTGACGAGGAGGAACCCTTGTCGCCGCCGGGCCTGGACGAAGAGCTGCTGGGCGTGGCGACCGGCCAGGAACGGGCCTTTGTCCTGGCCTGGCCCGAAGACAGTTCCAGCGTCCACGCCGGACGGTCCGTGAAATTCGAGATATCCGTCAAGGATGTGGAAGGGTGGGTCGCGGCCGAGTGGGATGCCGCCCTGCTGGCCCGCAGGCTGGGCGAGGAGGAGCCCCGGCGTACGCTGGCGGAGTACGAAAATGAAGTGTGGGCCGAATTCGCCCGCCGAAAGTCGGCCCAGGTGTTGAACGAAGAGCTCAATGCGGCCCTGGAAGGCCTTGAAAGTCACACCGTCCTGGAATACGGCCAGGTGTCCGTTGAGAGGGCGGTGCAGCAGTTCGTGGAGCGACAGGCGGCCGGCTTGCGGACCATGGGCATCAGGGATCTCCAGAGCTACCTCCGCATTTTGGGCATGACGGAGGAGGAATACCTTGAATCCTCAAGGCCGACGGCCGAACAGGACCTGAGACAGAATCTGCTGCTCTGGGAGTTCATCGAGCGGGAAAAAATCGAGCTTCCCGACGGAACCGAGGAGCGGCTCAGGGCCGCCGCGGAAGCGGAAGCGCCCGGCTTGTTGAACCAGTACGCAAGCGACGACAGCCCCGAACCGGAAGTTGTCGTGGAACGCCTGGTTGAGTTGCGCTTGGCGGACGAATTGCGGAACGTCGGCAGGGACGGTCTGCTGAAGATGGTCACCGACGGTGCCCATTCCCTGCCGCTCCCCGATGATACCGGCGAGGGTGAGGCCGATGTGGAACAGGACGAGGAAGTTGCCGCGGTAGCCCAAGGGTAGGCACACCCATGTGGGCCTACTTGGCCGGGTCCGGGGTGAGCGGCCGGTGCCGCGGCGGGATCGGTTTGACCAACCCGGAAGGGGCCTGATTTCCCGGGTTCCCCTTGCCTTGCCGGTCTGCAGGCTGCTACCGGTGGTTTGTGACGGCACGACCAACGGCAACGCGGCGCGTGCGATGTGCATGCGTGCGGTCCTCAATGACGAAACGCATACAGTTGAGACGGCCTCCGTGTTCTATCCTCATTAGACCGGGCCGGATAAACCGACCCGGCCCCAACCAACAGCGAAGGAATCGCCTGTATGTTTGATCCCGCGGGATTGCACAATCCGCAGAACGTCGTGCCGATGGTCATCGAGACCACGGGACGCGGCGAACGGGCCTACGACATCTACAGCCTGCTGCTCAAGGAGCGCATCATCTTTCTGGGCACGCCCGTTACCGATCAGGTTGCCAACCTCATCGTGGCCCAGTTGCTGTTCCTGGACCGGGAGGACTCCAGCCAGGAAATCAGGATGTTCATCAACAGCCCCGGCGGCAGCGTCTATGCCGGACTGGCCATCTACGACACCATGCAGATGATCAAGGCGGAAGTCAGCACGTTCGCCGTCGGTGTGACGGCCAGCATGGGCACCGTGCTGCTGAGTGCCGGGGAAAAGGGCAAGCGCTTCGCGCTGCCCCACGCCTGCGTGCATCTCCATCCGGCCAGCAGCGGCATGCAGGGCTACACGGAGGACGTGCGCCGAGCGTTCCGCGAACAGGAGCGTCTGCAGACCCAGTTGTTCATCCTGGTGGGCCAGAGTACGGGCCGGGACTGGCGCGAGGTCGAGGGGGACTTCGAGCGGGATCGCTACATGGATGCCCTGGAAGCCAAGGAATACGGCCTGGTCGACCAGGTGTTGGGCGATACCGACCATATTGTGTCCGTGCGAGACGGTACCATCCACGTGCCGAGCCAGGACCGATCCGAAAGCGAGTAGACGGTTTGGTGCGGAGCGTTTCAACGGCCGGGACAGGAGGGCGATATTTCGGACTTGGACAAGGACACGGTCCCCTGCAGTTTTTGCGGACAGGTGCCCGCGGATGCCTCCGAACTGACGGAAAGCCTGAAGTCCGGCGTGTGCATTTGCCGCGAGTGCGCGTTCGCCATCGTGCAGGCCGATCATGTGAACCAGGCCCAGAAAGGGCTTCCGGTCAAGGACCTGCCCGCCCTGCCGGAACCTGTCTGGCCGCCGTCCGGACCGGGGCTTCAGCCCGTGCGGGACCCGGTTGCCCTTCCCGCCCGTGGCTGGGAACCGGTGGTCGACGCCGAAGCGGCGCGGCAACCGGAGACGCAGGAGGCCAAGGCCGGAGGGCGTCTGCCGCTACCGTCCCCCAGGGACATCGTGGCCTACCTGGACCTGCATGTGGTGGGGCAGCGCGAAGCCAAGAAGGCGCTGGCGATCGCCGTTCATGATCACTACCTGCGGTTGAACAAGCTGGCCGATACCGGCGAACCCGGAAACGGGGAGGCCGATCCGGTGCTGGCCAAGAAGAACGTGCTGTTGCTGGGTCCCAGCGGCTGCGGCAAGACCCTGCTGGTCAAGACCATTGCCCACCTGCTCAAGGTGCCCTTTGCGTCGGTCGATGCCACCAGCCTGACCCCCGCCGGCTACTTTGGCGAGGACGTGGAGAGCATGCTGTCCAGCCTGCTGCACGCGGCGGACATGGACGTGGGCCGGGCGGCGCGCGGGATCATCTTCATCGATGAAATCGACAAGGCCCGCACCAAGCCGATGCGTTGGGACGTGGGGGGCGACGGGGTGCAGCAGGCACTCCTCAAGATTTTGGAAGGCGCCACGCTGCGGGTATCGCCCGACGGTGCGAAGATCACGGGCAAGACCAAGCCTGTCGAGGTGGACACGACCAACATCCTGTTCATCTGCGGCGGCGTCTTCGACGAACTTGCGGAGGTCATCGCCAAGCGTCTGGGCAGTCGGCACCGGCAAATCGGATTCGCGACCGGGACGGGATCGGGCCCGGCGCGCAATCGCGCCGGGCGGGCGCGTCCGGTGGACGAGGACGAAGCCAGGCACGAAGCCGAACTACAGCGGACGGAGGACCAAAACCGGGCCGATGGGGAGTTGAGGCGACAGGTAATCACCGAGGATTTTGTCAAGTACGGCTTCATGACGGAATTCATGGGCCGGTTGCCCGTGCACGTTTCGCTGGAGGCCCTGGATCGGCATGCGCTGCGGGCCATCCTGACCGAGCCCCGCAACAGCGTGGTGCGCCAGGCGCAGTGGCGTTTTGCCCAATGGGGAGTCGATCTCAAGCTGACCGAGGGGGCATTGGACGCGCTGGCCGAAAAGGCGTTCGTGTCGGCCGCCGGAGCCCGCAGCCTGGATTCGGTGCTGGAGGCCCTGCTGCGCGACCTGAACTTCGAACTGCCCGATCGGGAGGATGTGGCACAGGTCGTGGTCAACCGCAGTTGCGTGACGCGCGGCCACCGCCCGCACCAGGTGCCGAAGGCCTGAACCGCCGGACCGCATAGCGTTCCGGACCGCAAAAAAGAGTCCGCCGACGACCTGGCGGGCGTCCGCCACACCCTCTGGACCCGGCTCCCCCTTTTTTGCCTGTCCCCGGCCACTCCCGACATCCAAAAACTTCCCCACCCACTGCCCGCACCGCTCCTGGCCGCCCTCTGTTACTCGGCCTGACACATGCCCGCTCGCTCGGGGCCCGCACGGACTTTGTACAAAGTCGAGCTAAGTGGCTGCGCGTGCAGGACTGGCACGGCGACACGGAGTTCGGGGGTTGAGGGCCAAGCGGATGCCTACCGCGCACGGCCGCAATCCGGATCGACGGGCTCCGCGGATCGCCTACAATAGCCGGAAGCCCGGCGCTGAGACCGCCGAGGCTTCCTGTTCACGGGCGATCGTGGAGTCCGCCCCCGAACCAGCCGACAGGAGGAGGATCTCCCGTGGCCGAACGCAGTGTACACCGCACCATGAACGCCGACACCTTCGAGGCCCTGCAGGCCGCCGGCTTCGACATCAAGCAGGCCACCGTGCTGGCCACCGCCATTCCCGACATCGAGCCGTCCCTCGAGCGGCTGCGGGCCGAACTGCGCGGGGAAATCCAGGATCTGAGGGCCGACATGGAACGCCGGCTCAACACGCAGACACCTGGACGATCGTGGGCACGCTGATCGCCCTTGGCGCCCTGCTGACCGCCACCAACCTGTGGGGCTGAACCGCCGGCGGGGCGGGGTCGAAAAGCAGCGATGCCGGGCCGCCGGCGTGGCCGCGCGCACAGGTGCCAATTCCCGAGCTCAGCCGTGGCAGTCCAGCGTTACCGCCAGTCAGTCCGGCGCGGGCTCGACACCGCAGGCGCGGCACCGGCGCAAGGCGATGACGACCGAGCCGTCAAAGTCCGTGTATTGGTGCTTGAGCCTGGTGCTGTCCCAAATCCCGGTCCGGAACTGGCAGAGCACCTTGTCTGCGTTGGCCACGACCACCGCGTAGGCTGTGAGCTTGTCGGGGATCCGGTCAATCCGGCAGATGTTCCAAGCTGGTCCACAGAGGCGGCCACATTCACGACCCGCCTCACAGAGCGGTCTCCAGGTAGGGTTCCATCACCGTCTCCACGCGACAGATGCGCGCCTGCCGCAGCAGTTCGTCCACCCGCCGGTTCCCGGCACAGTAGCTGTGGAGGGCCTCGAGCATGACATCCTTGCCGATGCGGTGGCGGAACTTGAAGCAGTCGGCCAGGGTTTTCTCGCGGGAGTAGATCTTCACGTCCACCCCGTCGCTCACATGTGTCTCGATGCCCGACGCATCACTGGCGGGGGGAAAACTGTGGCTTTCGAGCGGCGGCCGTGAGGCGCGCGGGCGATAGTCGCCGCGTTTGACCGCCACATCCACCCAGTAGGGGTTTTCGTCGGTCAGATCGTGGAAGACCAGGGCGGACACCAGACACACCACGGCGAAGTCGGGATTTTCGAGGGGCGGCCGATCGGCGGCCATGAACATGCCGCGGGCCAGGTGTTCGGCTTCGCCCCTGGCCTCCAGGGCGTACAGTTCGTCGGGTGCGATTCCGTACCGGCGTTCGGCTTCGGACACGCGCTGCGGGCCATCAAGTTTGCGGATGACGGACAGTGCCTTGCGGAAACGGGCATGCCGTCGTGGCGGACGGCTGTCCCTATCCCACCAACGGCCGGGTCTCCCTCCAGCCGATGCCCACAGGGCAACAGGGGCTATAGTTCCCCAAGCACGAGGGGGCGGATGACATCCGCCCCCTCGTGCTTGGCCTGCTTGCGGTCGTCTGGTGCGGCCGCAAGCCGTTGCTATTCGTCGAACACGTCGGCCGGCATGCTCGAGGCGTCCTCCCTGCGCCAGGTCCGGATGAAGTCCTCGTCCGACAGTTGGTCCTGGTGCCAGTAGGCGATGTACTGCATGTCGATCACCACCATCACGTTGCGCTGGTCGTCGACTCCGGACACCACGATGATGGAGTCCGGCGGGTTCTCCAAACGGGCCACGTGCGTGGACAGCACGACTCCCGCCCCAATCTCCTGCCGCTTCCACGCGTCGCTGTTGAGCTCCTCCTCGGAGGCGTACCAGACGACCAGCGAGCGCTGACCGGCGCGTTCGACGATATTGAAGAACTGCACGGTCATGTTTTCGTTGGTGAACGACTCGGTGGCCTTCGTCCGGTATTCGTCGAAGGTCAACCTGTTTTCCAGAGCCTGTTCGTAGGCATCCCGGCGGTCGAAGCAACTTTGCAGTTGCGCCTTGATCTGGACAATCTCATCGGGTTCGTCCGCCTGTTCGACGAGCCATTCCACATGCGGTTCGCTGTCCTCGCAGCGGTCGCTGTACTGGTACAGTTGGGTCAGCGAATACTGGGCCAGATACATGTCGCCGTCGCGCTCCACGGCCTTGAGCAGGAAGTCCTCGGCGGCCTCCAACTCCCCATACAGCAGATTGACATAACCAAGAATGCCGAAGGTCGTTGACGTGGTGGAGCCCATGTCGTAGGCGGCTTGGGCGGACCGCAAGCCCGCCTCCACGTCGCCGTTGTAGATCTGGGCATAGGCAATCGACTCGAGGGCGTCCGTGCTCAGGGGGCGGAAGACGGACCAGCGCTGGGCGTTTTCGATGGCGGCCTCCAGGTCGCCCAGGATGAAGTTGATTTCGTAGAGGCCTTGGTAGTAGAGCGGATCCTCAAAGGCAATGCTGCGAACCCTCTCCAGCGCGCTGTTGGCCTGGGACTCCTGCTCGTTGCGGGCATGGGCGATCGCCAGCAGGCGCGCATCCCCCACCGACCAGGGCATCTTGTCGACGGCCCGTTGCAGATGTTCAATGGCTTGTTCATAGTCGTCCGAGCAGAGGAAACCCACCCCCATCATCCGCGTGGCCGAGATGCTGTAGGGACGGGTGTCGAGCCACTTCTGCGCCAATGCCCGGCTTTCCTGGCACTTTTCGGCGTCGTTGAGCAGCCGCATGCGCACCAGGGATACGTCCAGCCGGTCCTTCCACGCGATTTCCTCCGCCTGGGCCTGGTGCCTGGCCGCCTGTTCCGCATCTTCCTGGAGCAGGGCCACCGAAGCCAGGCAGGTGTAACCGTCCGGATAGCGCGTGGTGGGGCTGTGCAGGTCCGCCAGCTGCCGGCAGGCATCCATGGCGGTCTCCCAGTCGTTGCGCTCGATGGCCAGATCCACCGTTAGGCCCAGCACGTAGGCATGGCCCGGCATCGATTCCATGACCTCGGCGGCCAGTTCGGCGGCCAGTTCCGGGTCGCCCCGCAGGTCGAAGTCGAGTCGGCTCTGCACGATGGTCCACAGGTGGAAGTCCGGGTCGAGTGCCACCGCCTTGTTGACGGCTTCCTCGGCCGCCGCCCAGTCGTGCATGGTTTCCAGGACGGCACCCAGCACGATCCAGCCAATGGGGCTGTCGGGATTTAGGTCCACGGCTCGTTCCGCATGGTGCAGGGCCTGCTCCGCCTCATACATGGACAGCAGAATGTCCGCGTAGGCGGCGTGGGCCAGGAAGTGGTCGGGCGCCACTTCCACGGCCCGGGCCCCGGATTCCTTGGCATCGTCGAAGCGGTGCGCCATCTGTTGCGACCAGACGAGGTGGGCCAGCACCTTGGGATCGTCTCCCGCCAGCTCGCGGGCCCGTTCGGCCAGCTCCAGCGACTGGTTCCACATCTGGGGCTGGTAGCTGAAGAGATCGGAAAGTCCCGTCAGGGCCGGCACATGGTCGGGATCGGCCAGCAACGCCTCCCTGAAGGCGGCTTCGGCCCGTTCAAAGTCGCTGGTCTGGAACAGCTCGATGCCTTCCTGCGTCCTGGCGGCAGCCCGGTTCGGATCGACATCTCCGGCCGGACGCTCCGCCAGCAATTCCGCCAGGAAGGACGGCTGGCCCGCAAACATCACAGATTCCGCGGCGGTTGCGGCGGGCACGTCCACTTCCGCACTCGCCTCCGAGACGGGTGCGTCCGGTTCGGACACCTCCTCCCGTGGAGGTATGACGATGGTCGTACAACCTGCCAACAACAGGGCCAGGCACAGCAGGACCGGGACGGCAAATCGGTGTGGGAGTCGGCTCAGGGACATGGTGCGGTACCGTGCAATCGCGGATAGAGAATTCGAAACCAGTGTTGGCGGATCGGTGCGGCAGGCCGGGTGTTGCGAAAGGAGGGGCCTTGGATCCCGTATGGCGGGAACACCCAATCCGGGAATGGGATTATAAGATGCAGCATCCCGGCCGGACCGCGCGGGCGGGCCTGCCTCTCATAAATTAAGTATTAAGCCTCTGCCGCATGAAGCCAGTGCATGATCCCGTTCGGGAAGCCGGAACCGACCCTGGTGCGCCCCTGGTGCAGGTGGACAGCCTGGACGTCACGTTCAGTGCACGCACGGGGTTGTTGCGTTTCGAGCAGGCCAGGGCCCTGCGTGGGGTCTCGCTGGAGGTGTTCCGCGGCGAGACGGTGGCGGTGGTCGGGGAATCGGGCAGCGGCAAGACGACGCTGGGACGGGTTTCCATCGGCCAGCTCAAACCCAGCCGCGGCCGCGTGCTCTTCGACGGCACGGACCTGGCCACGCTCGGCGGCCAGCGGCGCAAGGCGTTTCGGCGGCGAGCCCAGGCCATCTACCAGGACCCGTTCGCCAGCATCGATCCCTACATGACGCTGGCCGAGACGCTGGCCGAACCGTTGGAAATCCACGGCGTCGGCAACCGGACCGAACGCAGGGAGCGCATCGAGCAGGCCCTGACCGAAGTGCGCCTGACCCCGGTGGCGGAAATGGCGAATGCCTGGCCCCACATGATTTCGGGGGGCCAGCGGCAGCGGCTGGGCATTGCCCGCGCCCTGATGCTGCAGCCCGAATACCTGTTCGCCGACGAACCCGTGTCCATGGTGGACGCTTCGAGCCGAGCCGAGATTCTTCATCTCCTGGGCGAATTGCAGGAGCGGCACGGTGTCTCCATTCTGTATGTCACGCACGATATCGCCACGGCCCGGCACAGTGCCCGGCGCATTGTCGTGATGTATCTGGGAGAGATTGTGGAGGAGGGCCCGGCCGCGGATGTGGTCGCTTCTCCCCAGCATCCCTACACCAAGGCGCTGATTGCCTCGGTGCCCGAACCCGATCCCGCCAACCGGCATGCCCACAGGCCGGTGCTGCCGGGCGAACCCCCGAGCCCGATGCATGTGCCCGCGGGTTGCGCGTTCCATCCGCGGTGCCCCGAGGCAATCCCGGGCCTGTGCGACCGACAGTCGGTGGCCCTGGAGGCAACCGGTCCCCAACGTCGGGTCGCGTGCCACTTGTACACCGCCGACGGTGCCGCGGAATGCCCGCCCGAACAGGAGCCGCGGCCGGACATCCCCGCCTGACGCACCGGCCCGCCACGGTTTCGGGGAACGGGCGGGTGTGATCCGCGATTGTCGGTTTTCCGGTTGGGACTGGCCCTCCATACCTATAATGCCCCTCTAATTGGGATCGGACCGGCCGGGACCATGGATGTCCGGAGGCCGCGTCCGCCGGGTGCGGAGGGTTGTGCACGCAGAGCGCACCCCCACTGAACTGGGGATTGACCCGACTGCGCCATTGACGACTGCCGACAATTCGGCACAGTGCAGGAGTAGACGAATGCAAAGGAAGATGCGCGCGGCCGCAGGGCTGCTGCTGGCGACGATGGTGTTGATGATGTCGGCGTTGCCGGTACAGGCTCAGAGCCCGGCCCCCGAACTGCCCGAACGGGGCAAGGTGTCCAAGAGTCCGGAGGACATCCAGAATCTGGCGGCGCCGATTGCCGATGTGATTTCCGGGCCGGCCTGGCTCATGGCCGAAGGCGTGGACCCGCGGGCGTGGATTGATCGGCCGGGTTGGAACACGCTTACGCGGCAACAGGTGAGCGGTGTGGTCAACGCCCTCAACAGCGTGGATTCGCTGCAGGGGGCGGGGTTGGGGGTCCTGGTTCCCTACCGGGATCCGGCGCCGGCCTTCAGCCGCGACCTCCTGGTCACGCGCGACTTTTCCAACTCTCCCCTGCAGACGGAGCCGGACATCGCGGTCAACCCGCTGGATCCCGACCATATCGTGCTGGGCACCATCGACTACAACTTCCCCAACAACACGGCCTACGTGTCCATCGACGGCGGTGTCAACTGGGATGGTCCCCGCCAGGTCAAGTACCTGCGCAAGGATCGGGTGTCCGGCGGCGATCCGGTCGTCGAGTTCGACAGCGAAGGCAATGTCTACATGGGCTCGATCTCCATCGGGATCAAGGAGTACACGGTGGGCAACGCGGTCGGTTTCGCCCTCGTGTCAAGCATTTCCCTGTCCCGTTCCGAGGACGGCGGCTACACTTGGGCGGAACCGGTTTCCACCGCTCGCAGCGAGGTGACTTCCGACGTTACGGAGGACCTGACCGGCCGGATGCGCGGCACGATCACGCTGGGCTTCCTGGACAAGCCCTGGATGACGACGGGACCCCATCCCACCATTGAGGACCAGGAAGTCATCTACGTCACCTATGTCGAGTTCAACACCTCCTACGACATCCTCTACATCGGGGAAATCCCGACCCTCGGCTCGCCCCGGGTCGACACCACCCCCAGACTGGTCTATTCAATGGATCGGGGCGCGACCTGGTCGGATCCCATCGCGGCGGGACCTACGGTGCGCCGCACCTACGGCGAAGTGAGCGAGACCGAAGGACAGGCCAACACGATTGGCACCAAGCGGGTCGTGCAGGGGCCGGTGCCCGTGGTGGATTCCGAAGGGAATGTCTTTGTGGCCTGGATCGACAGCACGGATGACGAAAGCCAGAAGGGCTTGGCCGAGTTCTATATTGCCAAGTCCACCGACGGCGGCGAGAGTTTCGACGATCCCAAGCGCATTGCCAGCTTCCTGGAGCCCGGCTTCCGTCCGCGCAATGCCTACTTCCGGTACTGGGCTTCGGCCTTCCCCAAGTTGGCCGTGGGCCCCGAGGATGAACTGTACGTGGTGTACACCGCCATTCCCCCGGACAGCGAAACCGACGAAGGGGACATCTTCTTCATCCGCTCCCTGGACGGCGGCAGGCGCTGGTCGCAGCCCAAGCAACTGAACCACGACACCGGCACGGCCTTGCAGTTCTTCCCGGCGGTGGACGTGGGACCGGACGGGGTGATCCATGTGATGTGGGGCGACATGCGGGACGATCCCGTGGAAACCCGGTACCACATCTACTACACCCGCTCCTCCGATCAGGGGGACACCTGGGGCTTTGAACTGCCCGAGTTGAACCTGCGTGTGGGGGATACACGGGTTACGGACTTCCCCTCCAATCCCAACAAGGGGTTCCCCAACGGCCTGTTCCTGGGCGACTACTTCGCAATCGCCGCCATCGAGGACGAGGCCTACATCGCGTGGGCCGACACGCGCCTGGGCGAGTACGGCGGCTACAACCAGAAGATTGGCTTTACGCGTCAGCGTTCCATTCCCAACCCGGAGATTTTCATCAGTCCCAACGCCGGTCCGGCGGGCGAGCAGATCACGGTGCAGGGACATGGCTTCCAGCCGCTGATCAACTACTTCCTGCTGGTGGGCGGCACCGAGGTGGCGTCCGGCCGCACCGATGACCTGGGCCGCATGACGGCCAACGTGTTCGTGCCCGTCTCGGGCGAGGGAGCCCATGCGGTGACGCTGGTGGACGGATCGGGCAACTTCGCCTCCACATCCTTCTACATGGAGTTCGGCTTCGACAACATCAAGTCGATCTCCGATCAACTGGAGGCCCTGCTGGCCCAGTTGGGCGGCAACTGATGCATACGCGCCGGGGCTGGTGGGACGCGAAGCATTCCTCCGGCCCCGCGGTTATCCCCATTCATCGTTTCAACCCAAGGACATGCCTGCCATGCGCCTGATACACCGTCGGCCGACTGAATCCCGGATCGGCCTCGTGTTCCTGCTGACCGTCTGCCTGCTGCTGTGGGCCGTACCCTCGCTGGCCGCCGACTCCGGTCAGGCCACCGGGGAAGACGATACCGTGGACAAAGGCTATGCCGCGCCGCACGACCTGACCGGTCCGGCCGTGGAGACCCTGCGCTTTCGGGCCTTCGACGTGGACCGCGCCCCGCTGGATCTGCAGGCCGGCGAGATGGATCTCTACTACTACAACCTGAAGATCAGTGCGGCCCGGGAGCTTGAGGAGGAACAGATCCAGCTGTTCGAGGCGCCGGCCACCACGATTTCACTAATTCTCAATCCGGCTCCGGCAGCCGAGGGCGCCCTGAACCCGTTCTCCATTCCGGAGGTGCGGCGGGCCGTGCAGCGCCTGGTCGACCGGGAGTTCGTCGCCCGCGAGATCTATCAGGGCCAGGCCGTGCCCATGCTGACGAACATCAGTCCCACGGACTTCGACTAC
The DNA here is from genome assembly GCA_964566955.1 of uncultured Caldilineaceae bacterium. Lineage (GTDB taxonomy): Bacteria > Chloroflexota > Anaerolineae > Caldilineales > Caldilineaceae > Bin34. The sequence continues at coordinate 12,565 of CAZMKQ010000031.1, forward strand.
CTGACCATTTTCCGCCAGGTCAACGAGGCCGGGCTGGACCATGATCCGGAATCGGCGCGTGCGGAGATCGCCGCGGCCATGACGGAGGCGGGGGCGGAACTCAAGGACGATGTTTGGCATTTCGCGGACAGGCCGATTGTCCTGAAGTTCATCATTCGCGTGGAGGATGAGCGCCGGGATGTGGGCAACTTGATTCAGACGGCGCTGACCGGTGCCGGCTTCCAGATTTCCCCTACCTATCAGCCGTTCGCGCCGGCCATCCAAACGGTCTACACCTCCAATCCGACGGACTTCCGGTGGCACCTGTACACGGAGGGCTGGGGGCGGGGCGCGCCCCAGCGCTACGACTACAGCGGCATCAACGCCTACTACGCGCCGTGGCAGGGCAACATGCCGGGCTGGCGCGAAGTGGGCTTCTGGCAGTACGAGCACGAGGAACTGGACACCTTGGGCCGTCGGCTGTTCCAGGGCGACTTTGCGGACCGGGAGGCCCGCGACGAGCTCTACAAGCGGATGACCGAGTTGGGGCTGGAGGAGAGCGTTCGCGTCTGGATCGCCACGATCCTGAACAGCTATCCCGTCCAGGCGGATGTTACCGGCATCACGCAGGACATTGCGGCCGGCCCGCGCGGCCTGTGGTCGCTGCGTACCGCCTACAAGGAAGGCAGCGATGAATTGACGGTGGGCCACCTCTGGGTTTGGACCGAGCGCTCCACCTGGAATCCGGTTGGCGGCATCGGTGACGTCTATACGTCGGACATCTGGCGGCAGCTTCAGGATCCGGCCATGTGGAACCATCCGTTCTCGGGCAAGCCGCAGCCGTTCCGGCTGGACTTCGAGATCGAAACCGCGGGTCCGGACGACACCCTGGAGGTCCCGGCCGATGCCATGCACTGGGACGCCGGCCGGCAGGCCTGGGTCACCGTACCGGCGGGCACGACTGCGGTCAGTCGCATTGAGTACGACTACAGCCGCTACTTCCAGTCGACGTTCCACCACGGCAGGCCCATCTCGATGGCCGACGTGGTGTACGGCCTGCATCAGGGCATCGACATCTCCCTCAACCCGCAAAAGGCGCTGATTGAGACCGTCATCGCAACCACCGCCAGGCCCTATCTGGAAACCATCAAGGGCTACCGGGTCCTGGACGAGCACCGCATCGAGACCTATGTGGACTTCTGGCACTTCGAGGAAGACTACATCGCGGGCTACGGCATACCCTCCAGCGTGGGCACGCCCTGGGAACTGCTGGCCGCCCTCGACACTCTGGTGTTCGAGCAGCGCCGCGGCGCCTACACCGACACGGCTGCGGCCCGGTTCAAGGTCCCCTGGATCAGCCTGGTCCTGGACCGGGATGCCCGGTTGGTACGGCGCGTGCTGCTGGACATGAAGCGCAAGCAGACGGTTCCGGAGTCGGTGTTCGAGTTGCCGGGCAGGGACGAGCCGCTGGTGGATGCCGAGTCGGCGCTGGCCGGCTACGACGCGTTGCTGGACTGGTTCGGTGAAAAGGGGCACCTGGTTATCGGCAACGGCCCCTTCAGCCTGGAGCGGTACGACCCCGGAGCACAGTACGCCGAGTTGAAGGCCTATCGGGCGGAGGACTATCCCTTCACGCCCGCGGACCTTTACGTTGGCCTGCCCGAGTTCGTGCGCATCACGGATATTGAGGCGGACGATTTGATCTTCGGCGACGACTACACGGTGTCCCTGGAACTTGAGGGGCCGGGCCAGTTGGCGGTCGAGTATGTGCTCAAGGATGCCTCCAGCGGCAAGGTCTTGCTCAGCGGACAGGCCGAGGAGCAGGCCGACGGCTCGTTTGCCATTGCGCTGACCGCGGACGAAACAGACGCGCTGGACGCCGATTTGTTCGAGCTGATTCTGGCAGCCTGGAGCGATGACTTGGCCAGGGTGACCGAGCGCACGCTTGAGATCGAGGCGGACGTGGGCTTCGGCTGATGCCCCGAGCCGATGGTTTGGTCGGTATCAAGGAAGAACGACTGCAGGCCGGCAGCGTGGAATGCGACGAGTAGTTGCCTTCCGCTGTCGGCCTTGCAGTTCCGGGGGATCCGGGTTGCATGCTCACGAGGTTGTTGATTCGCAACTTCAAGCGGTTTGAGGAAGCCGATATTGAACTCGGCAGTCCTGTCGTGTTCATCGGACCCAACAATTCGGGCAAGACGGCTGCCATCCAGGCGCTGGCGCTTTGGGAAATCGGACTCAAGCGGTGGCTGGGACGGAAGGCGGATCGCACACAGCAGTCCACTGGTGCCGGTGGACCGCGCCTCGGCGTGACGGTCAACCGGCGCGATCTCGTGGCCGTTCCGGTTCCGGAGGCGCGTCTGCTGTGGACGGACTTGCGCTATCAGCGAGTCGATATGGTGGATGGCAAGAAGACCACCGGACGAGTTCCCATTCAGGTAGCTGTGGAAGGAGTGGAGAACGGCACGGCTTGGACTTGCGCGATGGAATTCAGTTACAGCAATGAGGAGTCCGTTCGTTGTCGTCCTGTGTTGGGTGCCACAGGTACATTGGATGAAGGCCAGATGGTTCCGGACGAGGCACGGCGGGCGAGCGTTGCCTATTTGCCGCCGATGTCAGGCCTTGCAGCCAATGAAACGCGGATCGATCCCGGCGCGGTGGCCGTACGGGTTGGGGAGGGCCGCACCGCCGAAGTCCTGAGAAATCTCTGCTACACGGTTCGAAGCCAATCCAACGACGATTGGCAGCGGATTGTTGGTCATGTTCAATCGCTGTTTGGAGTCGAACTCCAGGCTCCTGTCTACGTACCTGAGAGGGGAGAAATTACAATCGCCTACCTTGAATGGGGACACGAGTTCGATTTGTCGTCCGCGGGAAGGGGGCTGCAGCAAACCTTGCTGCTGTTGGCGTACATGCACGGCCATAAGGGATCAGTGTTGTTGTTGGACGAACCCGATGCGCATCTGGAGGTTCTCAGGCAACGGCAGATGTACAGTCTTCTCACGGATGAAGCCCGCCTCAGTGGCAGTCAAATCATTGCCGCGAGCCATTCCGAGGTGTGGTTGAACGAGGCGGCGGGAAGGGACATCGTGGTCGCCTTCACCGGTACACCACACAGGATCGACGGGCAAGGCAGCCAGGCACTCAAATCACTGACGACAATCGGTTTTGAACACTATCAACAGGCGGAGCAAACCGGCTGGGTCCTTTATTTGGAGGGTTCGACAGATCTTGCCCTGCTTCAGTCGCTGGCCCAACGGCTTGACCACAAGGCTGCACGGCAAGCCATGGATCGACCTTTTGTGCGCTACGTCAAGGACCAGCCGCTCCAAGTGCAGCGGCACTTTCACGGGCTTCGGGATGCTTTCCCCAACTTGAAGGGAGTTGCGCTGTTCGATCGCCTGTCCCGGCGACCCGAGCTTGCGCCCATCATGTCCTTGATGTGGGAGCGCAGGGGAATCGAGAACTATGTTTGTACGCGTTCCGTGTTGCTTCGGTACGCCCGGTCAACGGGACGCGAGGCCAGCACAGTCGAATTGCCTTCTGAGACCGTCGGACAGATTGATCTGTTCAGTTCCCTGGAGGCGGATCGACGCGAGGAGTTGATGAACCGGTGCATCGACGAACTCGAGTCCGCGTTGAGGCAGTTGGGCAAGGGATCACCTTGGGACGCTGACATGAAGGTTAGCGATGAATTCCTGACACCCTTGTTCAGGAACTATTTCGCCAGTTTGGAACTCCCCAATCTGATGGCCAAGAAATCCTTCTATGAACTGGCGGGGTATCTGGAGGTTGGCGAAATCGATCCGGAGGTTGTGGCGAAACTGGATGCCATCGCAGCCGTTGCGGCGGAAGCTGCCAGCCTGAGGGCAATGTAGGGCGATGTTGTTGACGGAGGGCGTCGTCCGGGATGACACCGCATCTCACCTGCCCCGGTTCGTGGACACGGGACGGCTGCATTCCTTGATAGCCAAGCTTGGCAGGCTGCCATGCGCAACCTGATCCCCCTGGCAGTGCGCGCCCTGACCATGGTCGGGGTCTTCTTTGTCGTCCTGCTGCTGCTTGTCCTGACCCTGGGCCTGACCGGCTTTTCGGACCGCATCCTTTCGTCGGTGGTGGGTGAGCAAATCCGCGTCGAACGGACCACCCTGGCCGAAACCATCCGGGATCCGGATGAACTGGAACGGGTCCTGGCCGCCCGCAAGGCGGAACTGGAATCGTTCTACGGGCTCGACATCCCGTGGCAGCGCCGGCTGCCGGGAACCGTGTTCAGGGTCATGCGACTGGACCTTGGGGAGGCCCGTTCCCTCCGTTCCTTTTCCGGATCCAGCCGGATTGCCGACATCGTGCTGGAACGGTTGCCGAACACAATCCTGTTGATGACCACCTCGACGGTGATCGTGGCCCTGACTGGGCTGGCAGGAGGCCTGTACGTGGCAACCCGGCCCGGCAGTTGGATTGATCGTCTGGTATCCGGCCTGGCGGCCGTCACCTACGCGATTCCCACCTGGTGGATTGGCATTCTCCTCATCCTCGTGGTGTCGGTGCATTGGCGCCTGTTGCCGTCCGGAGGCATGTACAGTACGCCGCCCCCGGAAGGGGGCTGGCTCCGGTTTGCCGACTTGGCCCGGCACGCCGTGTTGCCCGTGCTGTCCATGGTGCTGGTCAGCGTGGGGCCCTACATGTACGCGGTACGGACAATCACGCTCAATATTGCCCAGGAGGACTTCGTGGGCATGGCCCGGGCCCGGGGACTGTCCGAAACCCGCGTGCGCAACGCCCATATCCTGCGCGTAGCCGCTCCGCCCATTGTCACGGGCCTGATCTTCGGCCTGGCCGGTTCGTTGTCCGGATCGATTCTGATTGAGACCGTCTTCAACTGGCAGGGCATGGGCCGGTTGTACTACGACGCCCTGGCCGGCACCCCCGACGAGGGCGTGATCGTGGCACTCACCTTCATGTTCACCCTGATGTACGTGGCCATTCGCCTCCTGCTGGAAACGCTGTACATCTTCCTGGACCCGCGGGTCAGCTACGCCGACTGATGCGCATTCGGCAGATACGGGACGCCCTGCTCAAGACCCCGGTGGGCCTGCTGGGCCTGCTGTCCCTGTCCGCGCAGGTGCTGCTCTCGGTTTGGGTGGTCGTCTCCTATCCCGACGACTTCGGCAACCGGGTCTGGAGCAATCCGATTCACTGGGTGGACAACCCGAAGGCCGCGCCGCCGGCCTGGATCGGGCGGGTGGACAATCAACCGCGGGCGGATCACTGGCAGGCCGTCCGCGACGAACCGGAGACGGTTGAGGAGAGGGGACGCAACCTGATTGCCAGTTGGAACATTCCCTACACCGTGGAGGAGGGAGCGGTGCCGGCCTTCCTGGCCCTGACCGTGCGGGACGTGCGGTTCGAGGAACGGGCGCCGCTGCTGGCCCTCACCCTGATCAGACCCGACGAAACCCGTGTCAGCGTCCTGCGGCATGCCGTCCGCGGACCGCGCGAGGGCGAGGAGGGGCCGTACGCGCGCCACTTCGACGATCCCCTGCGCATCCAACTCAGTGCCGACGAAAGCACCCTCAGTTCGTTGCAGGAGTTCCTGGCCGAGGAGTACGGCCTGCAAATGGACGCGGAGGAAATCCGCCCGCGCGTCATGGACATCCTCTTTGGCGTGCCGGAGGCAACGGGCGACGGGTTTGCCCCGATGTCGGGCGAGTACACATTCCTTTTTCAGACCGCCACGCGGGCGGAGGACGACGGCATCGGGTCCGTGGAACTGGTGGCCGGCGGGGACGCCTTTGGCCGCATGGGCACGGACAGCATCGGCCGCGACCTGGCCCAGGGATTGCTGTATGGTTTGCCCACTGCCCTGGTGATTGGCGTCGTGGTGGCGCTCCTGTCCACCTCCATCGGCACCGTCCTGGGCATGGCGTCCGGCTATCTGGGCGGGGCCGCCGACACGGTGATCCAGCGGCTCTCGGACATCGTGGCCAACATCCCCGTCCTGCCCTTGCTGATTTTCCTCCTGTTCATCATCGGCCCCAACCTGACCGTTATCATCGGCATTCTGATTGCCTTCAGCTGGCCGGGTCTGGCCATCCAGGTGCGGGTTATGGTGCTGCACATGCGCTCAAGCCAGTTGATCGAGGCCGTGCAAAGCCTGGGGTCTTCGCGCTGGCGGGTCATGTACCGCCACATCCTGCCGCAAATCATGCCGTACTTCCTGGCCCAGATTATCTTCACTGCGCCGTCGGCCATCCTGGCCGAGGCGGGCCTCAGTTTCCTGGGGCTGGGGGATCCGTCGATCCCCACCTGGGGCCAGATTCTGGAGGCGGGGTTCCGCACCGGCGGGGTCTATGTCGGCTACTGGTGGTGGATTGTGCCTCCCGGTCTCCTGATTGTGCTTGTGGCCTCCACGTTCATGTTGTTGTCGCTGGCCATCGAGCCGGTGGTCAATCCCCGCCTGCGCCAAACCCGACGGGCGGATTGACGATGGCTTCCGTTCTGCAGGTTCGCGACCTGTATCTCCACTATGCCGATCCGGCCGGCACGGTCAAGGCCGTGGACGGGGTGTCGTTCGAACTGGGCGAGCCGGGCACGGCCCTGGGGTTTGTGGGCGAGTCCGGGTGCGGCAAGTCCAGTGCGGCCAACGCCATGCTGCGCATGCTGCCCGGCAACACGGCCCGGTACGAAGGGGAGGTGTGGCTGGACGACGTCTGCGTGTCGGCCCTGGGTGCCGAGGAGTTTCGGCGCACCGTGCGCTGGCGACAGATGGCCCTGGTGCCCCAGGGGGCCCAGAACAGCCTTAATCCCGTCATGCGCGTGGGCAAGTGGCTGACCGAACCGGTGCGCCAGTCGCGATCCTCCGACATCGCACCGGACGCCCTTGAACGGCAGGCCCGCGGCCTGCTGGAACGCGTGGGCCTGCCGTCCGGTGCCTGGAACCTCTACCCGCACGAGTTGTCGGGCGGCATGAAGCAGCGTGTGATGATTGCGGGGGCCTTGATCTTTTCGCCGCGCCTGTTGATCATGGACGAACCGACTTCCGCCCTTGATGTCAGTGTGCAGGCGCAGATCATGAACCTGCTCAAGGACCTGAAGGCAGAGGGCCTCTCCATCCTGTTCATCACCCACGACATTGCGCTGGCGAGCGACATCTGCGACCGCTTGGCGGTCGTCTACGCCGGCCAAATTGCCGAGATTGGCAGTTCGGAACAAATTCTGGAGCAGCCGGCCCATCCGTACACGCGCCGGCTGCTGGGCAGCATTCCGCGCCTGCACGACGAAGCCCTGCCGGAGTTCATCCCGGGTGCCCCGCCCGACCTGCGCAACCTGCCCGGCGGCTGCCGCTTCCATCCCCGCTGCGATGTGCCGTTGACGGTGTGTCCCGAGCAGGTGCCCGTACGCCTGAAGGCGGAGGCGGGCCAGGATGTGTGGTGCTGGCTGCATGATCGGACCGTGAACCAAGTGCCCTTGGAGATTCAAGATGAGTGACAGCCAGTCCGTCGCCGTTTCGTGCATTGAACTGCACCACATTCGGCTTCCCTACGTACATCCGTTCGAGACCAGTTTTCGGCGCGAGACGCACCGCGAATCCATCCTGGTCGCGGTGCGCAGCGGGGATCTGATCGGATGGGGAGAGTGCGTGGCCGGATCCGGGCCGTGGTACTCGGCGGAGACCATGGGCACGGCCCTGCACGTGATGGCCGGCTACCTGGCGCCGCGGTTGTTGGAGGCCGGTGCGGTGGCCGCGCGCGATTGCGAACGGCTGTTTGGCCCCGTGCGGGGCCATCCCATGGCCAAGGCGGCCCTGGAGAACGCGGTCTGGGATCTTGAAGCGCAACAGGCCGGACATTCGCTGCAGGCGGCCCTGGGCGGCCGGGGCGAGCGGGTGGCGGTCGGCGTTTCCCAAGGCATTGAGCCGTCCATTCCCGAACTGCTGGACCGCGTGGCGGCCTGGGTCGACGACGGGTATGCCAGAGTGAAGCTCAAGATCAAGCCGGGTTGGGACGTCGAACCCGTGGAGGCGGTACGGGACTGCTGGCCGGATCTGGCCCTGCAGGTGGATGCCAACTCCGCCTATGTTCCGGACGACACTGCGGCCCTGAAGGACCTTGACCACTTGGGTCTGCTGCTGATCGAACAGCCCTTCCACCACGACGACATCGTGGACCACGCCACCCTGCAGGCCGCCATGGAGACGCCCATCTGTCTCGACGAGAGCATTCACTCGCCGCTGCATGCCGAGTGGGCCCTGAAGATCGGGGCTTGTCGCAATATGAACATCAAGGTGGGCCGGGTCGGTGGCCTGAGTGCAGCCCTGCGCATCCACGACCTGTGCCGGGAGGCCGGCGTGCCGGTCTGGTGCGGGGGCATGCTGGAAACGAATGTGGGACGGGCCGGGAACCTGGCCTTGGCTTCGCTGCCCAACTTCTCCCTGCCCGGTGACATCTCCGCCTCTCGTCGCTACTACCATGAGGACGTGGCGGTTCCGGATTTCGTGCTTAACCCGGACTCGACAGTGTCGGTTCCACAGGCGCCGGGCCTGGGCGTGGCCGTGGACAGGGCGCGGCTGGCGGCGGTCACGCTGCACGCGGAGACGTTCCGAGCACCGGATTGAAGAGGGCGACCGGGCTCGCGTCGGCACCATGCCGGTGGGGCCTCTTTGGCGCTGAGGGCAGGGCAGTCCTACAATAGGGTCACCGATCCCGTTTCGTCATAGCATCACTTGTCGTTGCCGGCAGTGATTTTGTTCGGCCAGCCCCTTGGGCCGGATCGGCGCGTTGCAATCCCAACATTCAGACTAGGAGAACCTTGCATGAAGACTCCCTTTAAGGCAGGGCTGTTGGCAGCCTTGCTCCTTGCGCTGTTGGCGGTGGCTGCCTGCGGTGCTCCTGCCGGACCTGCAGCCGAAGCCCCGGCCGAGGATGCGGACTCGATGGCCGCAGAGGACACGATGGCGGAACCGGGCGGCAACCCCTTGGAGTCGCCGGTGCTGTGGGACCGCGTGGCGTCGGGCGAACTGCCCCCGCTGGAAGATCGCCTGCCGAATGAACCGTTTGTTGTGGGCCCCGGCGTCCTCCTGCCGGAGGATCACGTTGACTGGCAGTCCGGCAACTTTGGCGGTTCCCTGCGCACCCTGCACTTCCGTCCGGACTGGAACCCGGATACCTTCGTTGGCATGAACGAGCCGCTGCTCTCTGCGCCCGGCCTGGGCGTGCAGGGCATCCGCGGCAATGTGTTGAAGGGCTATGAAGTCTCCAACGACAACCAGACTTTCGTCTTCCATATGCGCGAGGGCTTGAAGTGGTCCGACGGCTCCCTGGTCACCGCCGAGGATGCCCGGTTTGTGGCCGAGGACATCTACGGCAGCGACTTCCTCACCCCCACTTTCCCCAGGCGTTTCCGTACGCGGAACGATCCCACCGGCACGCCGATGACGTTCCAGATGATCGACGACTACACCTTCCAGGTGGACTTCGATGCCCCGTACGGCGGATTCCTGCGCAACCTCACGATCGAGACGTGGAACGGTTGGACGGAGTTGGTGCGCCCTTCAGCCTACCTCAAGCAGTTCCATGTGGACTATCTCGACAACGGGCTCGAGGACTTGCGCGATCAGCTCAACGAGATGAACCTCACCGACGAGTGGAACCAGGTTTTCGCCGCCAACGACTGTCTCAGCTGGCATGTGAACCAGGAGAAGTGCATGGTGGGCCGCTCCCCGGTCATAACCCCTTGGCAGCGCGTGGAAGCGGCCGAGCCGGGCCTGTTGGTCTTTGAGCGCAACCCCTACTACCACAAGGTCGACATCGAGGGCAAGCAACTGCCCTACATCGACAAGATGGTCTCCAAGCTGGTCGAGGATGTGGAGATGGTCAACACCGGTATTCTGACCGGCGAGGCCGACTTCATGCGCGAGAGCACCGGCCTGGTCAAGATTCCGCTCTATGTGGAGAACGGACCGGCGGGCGGCTACCGCCACCAGCTCCTGGACATGCATGTCGACTCCAGTTCTGTCTGGATCAACCAGACCTACAATGCCGAGGCCGATCCGCTGGCCGCGGAATTCCGGGAGATCGTCTCCCATGTCGAGTTCCGGCAGGCTGTCAGTCTGGCCGTGAACCGGGACGAGATGATCGAGACGCTGTACTACGGCTATGCCACCAAGCCACTCGACACGGTCGGTGCCGATCTGTCCACACAGGATCTGGATCGCGCCAATGCCCTGCTCGATTCCATCGGCCTGGATCAGAAGGACGACGACGGCTATCGCCTGTATCCTTCGGGCGAGCCGTTCGAGCTGTTGATTGAGCATGGCGCCCACGCCCCTGATCTGGAGCCGGCATCCGAACTGGTTGGCGAATACCTGGGCGACATCGGCATCCGAGCCCTGGTCAAAAAGCTCGATCCCGCGCTTTGGGCCCAGCGGCGCGACAACAACGAACTGCAGGCCACGGTCTTCTGGGCCCACGACCAGGGCTGGGACAACAACTGGACCAGCGACACCATCCAGCGTGCCGGCTACGCCTGGTGGCAGTACATGAACGCGGCCGAGGATGCCCGCGATCCGGCCTGGGAGCCGCCGCAGTGGGTCAAGGATGCCTACGCGCTTGACGTTGCACGCTGGGGTTCCGTATCCGGCGGCAACGAGTACAATGAATTCAAGGAGCAGGGCAATGCTTGGCACCGGGCCAACCTGCCGGAGATCACCATCGTGGAGAATGTGAAGTATCCGCTGATCGTCTCCGTCAACATGGCCAACGTGGCGACCGACGGCTTTGCCATCGCCCAGAACTTCGCCATGGAACAGCTCTACTACCTCAACCCCGAAGAGAACCAGTAGACTTGATTTGAACTGAACTCCGAGGATTGTTGAAAGACCCGGCGGCGTCCCGCGGGACGCCGCCGGGTCGCCTTGGCCGTCCAGACCGGAATCCGCTCCGATGGTTGCCTACATTGTGCGCCGCAGCGTGATGCTGCTCCCGATCCTGCTGTTGATCTCGATCGTGTCGTTCGCGATCATCGAGTTGCCGCCGGGCGACTGGGTCACCTACCAGATTGAGAACCTGCGCGCCTCCGGCATCCAGCTCAACGAGGAGGAGGCGGAGCGGCTGGTCAAGATGTACGGTTTTGACGAACCGGCCTGGCAGCGCTACATCAAGTGGATGCAGGGCATCCTGTTCAAGTTCAACTTCGGCTGGTCGTTCCAGTGGGGCAAGACGGTCAACGAACTGCTCAGCGAACGCCTGCCCCTGACCCTGCTGATTTCCATTCTGGCCCTGATCGTGTCCTGGGTCGTCGCCATTCCCATCGGGATCTACTCCGCCACCCACCAGTATTCGATACTGGACTACATTTTCACCTTCTTCGGCTTCCTGGGGTTGGCCACCCCGGCCTTTCTGCTGGCCATGGTGCTGGCCTGGAACATCTTCAAGTACACCGAATTCTCGCCGCTGGGCCTGTTTTCCATTGAGTACATGGACGAACCCATGTCGGCGGAGAAGTTTGTCGACATGCTCAAGCACCTGGTGTTGCCGCTCATCATCATCGGCCTGAACGGCACCGGGGCCCTGATCCGCGTGATGCGCGGCAACCTGCTGGACGAACTCAAGAAGCAATATGTCATTACCGCCCGCGCCAAGGGCGTTAACGAGATGCGGCTTCTGTTCAAGTATCCGGTGCGCATGTCCATGAACCCGGTCATCAGCACGATTGGCTGGGTCCTGCCGGGCATCTTCTCCGGCGAGGTGCTGGTGTCCCTGATTTTGGGCCTCCAGACCACCGGGCCGCTCCTGCTGCGGGCGGTGCTGGCCCAGGACATGTTCCTGGCCGGCAGCATCGTCATGATCCTGTCGGTGCTCACCGTCTTGGGCACGTTGTTGTCGGACATTCTGCTGGCGGCGCTGGATCCGCGTATTCGCTACGGCGGCGCTTCGGCCCGTTGACACCATCGGAGACCATCATGACCGCTTCCACGGAAATCTTCGAGGATGTCCTGGTAGCCGACGAGGCCGAACAGGACGATCGCTTTTACTACGCCAGTCAGTGGTCGCTGATTTGGTGGCGTTTCCGCCGACACCGCGTGGCTATGATTTCCCTGGTCCTGCTGTTGGTGCTGTACCTGATGGCCGTTCTGCCGGGATTCTTCAGCCCGTACCTGCCCTCGACGCGCTTTGAGAGCTACCAGGAGGCGCCTCCGGTGCGGCTGCACTGGTTCGACCAGAACCCGGACGGCGGCGGCTTTGTTGGACCGCACTACTACGGGTTCGAGAAGACCCTGAACAAGGAGACGTTCAAGTACGAGTTTGCCCCCATCCTGGACAATCCCGTCAAGCTGCGGCTGTTTGCGCCGGGACCGGAGTACACGATCGCCGGGGACTGGACTTCCACGATCCATTTCTTCGGCACCGATAGGGAGGAGGCGCCCCCCTTCATGCTGTTCGGCGCCGATCGCCTGGGACGGGATCTGCTGACCCGCACCCTCTACGGGGCCCGCATTTCCCTCTCGATCGGCCTGATCGGTGTCGCCCTGAGCCTGATTCTGGGCATCATCCTGGGCGGCATCTCGGGCTACTTCGGCGGCCTGACCGACGAGGTGATTCAGCGGCTCATCGACTTCCTGATTTCCATTCCCAGCCTGCCGCTGTGGATGGCCCTGTCGGCGGCCCTGCCCCGCGACTGGCCGGTGCTCAAGACCTACTTTGCGATCACGATCATCCTGTCCATCCTGGGCTGGACCGGCCTGGCGCGCGTGGTGCGGGGCAAGCTGCTTTCCCTGCGCGAGGAGGACTACGCCATGGCGGCCAAGGCGGCCGGCACGGGGGAGACGCGCATCATCTTCAAGCACCTGCTGCCGGGATTCACCAGCCACCTGATTGTCACGGTGACGCTGGCGGTGCCGAGCATGATCCTGGCCGAGACGGCCCTGAGCTTCCTGGGCCTGGGCATCCAGCCGCCGGCCGTCAGCTGGGGTACGCTGCTGCAGGATGCCCAGGACATCGTGGCGATTGCCCAGCATCCCCACCAGTTGATTCCGGCCGCCTGGGTGATGGCGGCTGTGCTGCTCTTCAACTTTGTCGGCGACGGCCTGCGCGATGCGGCCGACCCGTATTCGGATCACTAGGGATGGTCGGCGTGTCTGACACCGAACGCGGCGATCTGCTGCTTGAAGTCCGCAACCTGCAGGTCCACTTCTATCTGTTTGAGGGAGTGGTTCAGGCGGTCAACGACGTAAGTTTCGATGTGCATCGGGGCCGGACCCTGGGCATCATCGGCGAGAGCGGTTCCGGCAAGTCCGTCTCGGCTCAGTCGGTGATGGGGATTGTGCCCAGCCCGCCGGCCAAGCAGTTGGCCGGCGAGATCGTGCTTCACCGTTCCACGCCCGACGGCGGCGCCGAGACGCTGGATCTGGGCCGGATGGATCCCCGTGGCCCGGAGTACCGGGATGTGCGCGGCGGCGAAATCGGCATGATCTTCCAGGAGCCGATGACTTCGTTCAGTCCCCTGCACTCGATCGGGGATCAGATCGGGGAGGCGATTCTGCTGCACATTCCGGATTCGACTCCGCAGACTGCCCGCGAGCGCACCGAGGACTTGCTGCGGCGCGTCGGCATTCCAAGGCCGGACCGGGCGGTGGACGCCTATCCCCACCAACTGTCCGGCGGCATGCGCCAGCGCGCCATGATTGCCATGGCGCTGTCCTGCGATCCGGCCCTGTTGATTGCGGACGAGCCCACGACCGCGCTGGACGTGACGATTGAGGCCCAAATCCTGGAGTTGATTCAGGAACTGCAGCAGGACCTCAACATGGCCATCATCTACATCAGCCACGACCTGGCGGTCGTGGGCGGTGTGGCCGACGAGGTGATGGTGATGTACCTGGGGCGTTGTGTCGAGATGGGAAGCATGGGGCAGGT
>CAZMKQ010000031.1:26466-30256 GCA_964566955.1 uncultured Caldilineaceae bacterium
GCGGACGCGGAGACGATCTTCGACGATCCGCTCCACCCCTACACCCGGGCCCTGTGGCAGTCCATCCCCAAGATTGACGGGCCGCTGGAACAGCTGGTGCCGATTTCGGGCAACATCCCCAATCCCTTTGCGGTGCACAGGGGTTGTCCCTTCTATGCCCGGTGCACAGAGCGCATTCAGGGGATCTGCGACGAGTCGCCGCCGCCCGTACTGGAACCCAGTCCGGGCCACACGGTCCGCTGTTTCCTGTATGTGGACGATGTGGCTTCGGCTTCCAACGGCACTGCAGGTGACTGAAGATGTCGGACACGATGCAGACACCATCACGGTCCAACGGCGCGGCTGCGGGTGAGCTGCTGCAGGTGGAGGGCCTGAGCAAGTACTTCCCCATCACCAAGGGTTTCCTGCGCCGGGTGGTTGGCTTTACCAAGGCTGTCCACGATGTGTCCTTCACCCTGGCCAACGGCGAGACCCTGGGCGTGGTGGGCGAGAGCGGCTGCGGCAAGACCACACTCGGCCGCACCATCCTGCGCCTGTATGAAATGACGGCCGGATCCGTCAGGATTAACCTGGACGAAGGCCAGTTGGATGTCGGCAACCTGACCTCGGAGGAGCGCAGGCTGTTCCGGCGCCGGGCGCAGATGATCTTCCAGGATCCCTTCGCCTCGCTCAATCCCCGCATGAACATCCTGGAGACCGTGGGCGAACCCCTCTTGGTCAATGGCGTGGCCAAGGGCACCGAGCTTGAACAGCGGGTTGCCCGGATCATCGAGCTGGTGGGCCTGCGGGTGGAGCACCTGCGGCGCTATCCCCACAGTTTCAGCGGCGGGCAGCGGCAGCGGATTGGCATCGCCCGGGCCCTGGTGGTAAACCCGCGCCTGGTGGTTGCGGACGAACCGGTTTCCGCGCTGGACGTGTCGATTCAGGCCCAGATCCTGAATTTGTTGCAGGAGTTGCAGGGGGAGTTTCATCTGACCTACATGTTCGTGTCGCACGACATGAGCGTGATTCGCTACATCTGCGACCGCATTGCGGTCATGTACGCCGGCCGGCTGGTGGAACTGGGGCCCAAGGATGAATTGCTGGACAGGCCGCGCCATCCGTACACGGCCCTGCTGCTGGCGGCGGTGCCGCGCACGGCCAAGGGCAGCCGGGGCAAGCGTCTCGTGACGGCCGGCGAGCCGCCGGATCCCTCCAATCTGCCGACCGGCTGCGTTTTTCAGGAACGCTGCGCGCACGTGCAGGACATCTGTCGGGAGGAGGATCCGCCGCAGGTGTCCATGTCCGACCGGCATTTCGCGGCCTGCCACTTCGCCAAGGATCTCAACTTGGACGGCATCACGGTGGCGCCGGTCACGTTGTCGGCCTGAGGTTTCCTGTATTCTTCGGGAATGGCCCTTGATCCATTGATGGGGCGGCGCAGTGTCGGCTTCCATCTCCTGACCTACGTCTACCTGCTCCTGAGCTTCGCCGCCGGGTTCCTGGCGGCCTGGACCCTGCGCGACGCGGTCCGGCTGATCCTCACCAGCCAGGAGTTGGATCGCTATTTGATCCATGGCGGCGTCATCTTCACAACCTTTGCGGTGGTGGGAGTCGGCACGCTGATCTTCCTGGTTGTGGCGGAGCACCGCTTCCGCACCTCGGCCGACCTGCACAGCCAGTTGCAACGGTTTCTGGTGATTGTGTCCATTCCGTTGCTGGTGGCCGGGGTCGCCCACCTGATGCAGGTCCTGACGTCCATCCTGGTGTTTGACTATCTGGACCAGGTGGGCTTGCTGCTGGCCCTTGGGGAGCTGACCCTCGGTGTTTGGGCCCTCGTCTGGCGGTCACTCAGGTCAGGACGGGGGACGGCCTGACCCGTCGGCTACGGGCATCGAAGGCGGAGGATGCCTGTTGTGGTGGCGGACGATGTCTCCGGAACACTTTGGCGGGCCGGAGTGCACCATCTGTCGTTTCCACTGGGCCTGTGCCTGATGCGCTGAATCATCACTGGGCCGTGGGAGACTGGAACAGGCAGGATACAGACTGTGGGTCCGGCATGGCCTCAAGGCCAGAGGATGAAATCGCGAACGTCCCCTGGTATCGGTGATTGATCCTCTCGCCTGGACGGCTGTGCTTCCGTCTCTGTGGGCGGTCTGGATGCGGAACTTGAGGCTCGCCCGGTGGCGGGACTGTAGACGAAAGGTTCTGCCCGCCGCGCCACTCCCTGCAACTTCGAACCGTCCTCTCGCCGAAGGCCAAATCGCGACTTCGCGGCAGGTCCGTGATTGCCGTTTGCCCTGATGTCATGCGGTCGGCATGTCGATCGGTTCAAATTCCCAAATAGTTACATAAATTTGTAAAAATCAATTTACTGCAAGTATGATTGAGGTGTCAGTCTTGTTTTTCATTGAGTGGAATTGATCATTTTATTGGTAATCAATTGACTGTACTCGGTGATTGAGAACCCGGAATCCATTCTCAGCGAGGGCCGACATGTCGCAGCCGCCGAAACCAACACCGCCGACCTTCTCCCACGACCTGACCCTGAAGTCCATCTTCGCCGAACCGGACGTGGCCGCGGACCTGATTGCCTTCCTGGCGCAAGGTGCTTGCCCCGAGCTGCGGGAATGGGTACCGGTGCGAGTGGTGGCCGGATCGGCCGTCACGACCGATCCGGAAACACCTCCCCACCAGTCCGAAGGGCACCGGGACCTGGTCTGGCTCCTGGACCGCGGCGGCCGGTCCGAGGCGCAGGTGCTGCTGCATCTGGAGTTTCAGTCGCAGCGCAACCGCGGGATGTCCGGGCGCATGTTCGATTATGCGCTCCAGATGAGCCCCAGCCTGCGCGGACTGGAGATCTGCGGGTTGGTTGTCAACACCGGCCTCCGGCCCTTTCGCCGGTGGTGGGTGCCGGTGCAGAGCGTGGCCGGCTCGTACCGGTACGGGTTCCGGGAAGGTCTGTTGCTGGACATCCATGCCCATCGGGTGCCGGGTCTGCCGGGCGGGGAGCATCCGTTGCCTGCGGACAATCTGGTATCGGGCTTCATGGCGCTGGCACGGGTGCAGGCCGAGATGAAGCTGGATCGGCGGGCGGCGGCGGCCCTGGTCCTGCCGGTGTTGCGGGAGTTGATCCCGCTGGCCCTGGCTTCAACGGCGACGCTGCGGGAGGCGCTCGGGGCCTGGTTCAAGACGGGTTTCGGGGAACTGCTGGAAGATCAACCGACATTGCGTGCGGAGTTGAGTAAAATCACCTACATTGAGGAGGCGGAGGAAGTCATGTACACATTCGGACAATACGTGGCGGATGAGAAGAAAGAGAGTGAGGCGCGCGGCGAGGCACGCGGCGAGGCACGCGGTGTAGTGCAAGGCAGGAAGCAATTGCTCATCGAGTTCATCCGACAGGTGTGGGGCGACGCGGAGGCAGAGCGATGCGCCCGGGAACTGGACGCGGCCGAACTGGACGAACTGCCCGACATCGCAGGCCTGATGGCGGACCAGGCAGCCGGGCGTCTCCCCCGGCTGCAAGCCAACGGCCGCACCGCCCCACAAACCTGAGCCGCGCAGCTGCCCGACACCATACGTTCCGCCGGGAAGGCATCCGCGTTGTCAAGCTGCGTGTGGGCTCCGTCTTTCTGACTGGAGAGT
Source organism: uncultured Caldilineaceae bacterium (assembly GCA_964566955.1). Taxonomy (GTDB): domain Bacteria; phylum Chloroflexota; class Anaerolineae; order Caldilineales; family Caldilineaceae; genus Bin34. Next base: position 30,094 of record CAZMKQ010000031.1, read on the forward strand.
AATTCGGCCGGAAATCTGCCACTTTGAAGCGGCCAAGGCGGCTCATGCACGGTCCGACGGAAGATTCCCTTTGCCGGTGATGCCATCCACGTTCCCAGGTTGACATGCGGAGGCGGAGGAAGTCATGTACACATTCGGACAATACGTGGCGGATGAGAAGAAA
>CAZMKQ010000031.1:30356-36215 GCA_964566955.1 uncultured Caldilineaceae bacterium
GGCCAAGGCGGCTCATGCACGGTCCGACGGAAGATTCCCTTTGCCGGTGATGCCAACCACGTTCCAAGGTTGGCATGATCTTCGGTGCAGACTCGACGTTAGGCCGCTGATCGCCTTGGACCGTCCGGGATGGCCGTTGTCATTCGGGCCGGTAGCGGACACAAACGGCATGCTCCACAGCGGGAGGCGCCTCCCCGGTGCCGGGCGCGAAGTTCAGGCCCAGCGCCACCACCTTGCGGGCTCCGCCGAAGTGTCGATGTCCGTAGTCGTGGGTCCGAATCTGGTCCAGGGCCGCCTGCGGTGACTCGCCGTACTTGAACTCCATGACGCAGACGTGTTCGGGGAAGCGGACCTCCATGTCGGAGCGGCCGCCGCCCTGGTGCACCTCCGACTGGAACTCCACCTGCATCAGCTGGCACAGGACGTGCAGCACGAGGTGGCAGTCCGTCTCGCGGCGCAGCTTCTCGCTTGGGATGCCGGCCAGGAAGGTGTGGAGGAGATCACAGAATCCCTGATGGTCCTCGCCGGCCAATGTCTGGTGCATGGCACGCAGTGTCCGCGGATCGGGCGGTTGCCGGTAGGTCTCCAGCAGTTCATGGTTATATGTTCGGCGCACCTCGTCGTTGGGGTAGTCCAGGTACAGGTCCCCGTCCGTTTCCTGGCGTAGGGTGTAGTAGCCGGTCTGGAACATGAGAGGGACGAAGTTGACCCGGTCCAGGCTGTAGGTTGTGCTCATCAGGCTCTCCCAGGGGGGCGGATCCGCGGGCAGGGGGTACTGGCCCTGCTTCATGAGACGGATCAGGAACATGGGATTGCCGGAGACGGCCCAGTGGTTGGGCCATCCGGTGACGGCCCATCGCCGGACATGGCTTCGATCCTGCATGTCCCGGAGGCAGCAGGCCAGGGTGAAGGGGTTGTAGACGCTCTCGCTGTCCTCGGGGAAGCCGAAGCAGTAGCCGTTGTAGTGGCGGCGCACCTGGTCCATCAGCTTCTCAAGGGACAGGTCGAGGTGGGCGGCGCCCGTGGCGAGATGGGGATGCAGTGCGGTTCGGACCTCCCGTTCGGTGAAGCCGCAGAGGGTGGCGTAGGCAGGTTCCCAGGAGATGTCGCGCAGGTTGTTGAGGACCGAGAACAGGCTGACGCGGGCGAAGCGGGTGATGCCGGTGACAAAGACGAAATGCAGGTCGGCTTCCAGGCTCTTGAGCTTGACGTAGAAGTTGCGCAGGACGTCCAGGATGGGTTCGGGGTTCGTTTCCTTGCCCAGCAGATGCACCAGGGGTGCATCGTACTCGTCGACCAGGACGACGGGGCTGGCCCCGTAGCGCGCCTTGAGCCGGCCCACCAGATCCTCCAGGCGCTGGGCCGGGCTGACGGCCGGGCTGGTCGGGAAGGTGACGGCGCCGGATTCATCCACGGGGCCCAGGCCGACGTTGACGCCGCGGCGGTTCCACAGGGTGTACTGGCCGCCCAGCATCTCCAGCAGGTTGGCTTCCAGTCGTTCCGGTGCATCGGCGGGGGTGCTGGCCATGTTCAGGCGCACGACCGGGTGGAAGCCGCGGCTCTTGGCCGTATCTGCCGCGGCCGTGCCGTGGAACAGCTCCGCCTTGCTCAGGGTTGGCAGTGGGTTGTGGCCGTTCAGGTAGCGGGGATCAACCGGTACCTCTCCCTGGAAGAAGGCCTCCAGGGTCGTTACCAGCAGGGACTTGCCGAAGCGCCGCGGACGGGCCAGGAATACATACGGGTTCCGGAGAGTTGGAGCATCCTCGGATTCGGGAGCCAGGAGTGACCGGAAGTGGTGGGTCTTGTCGATGTACAGACCGCCACCGCGCCGGATCTGCAAGAACTCGGACCGTCCTGGGTTCAGGGAAGGTACGGGGCTTGCGGTGGACATGATCATGTTCACGTTGGATACGGACTGAATGACCCAATCCTACACTGAACAGCGGACGGCGACGGGTGCATCCTCCACAAGGATGCCCGCGTGCGGCCGAACCGCATCATAATGTTCGCAACGGCCCAGACCACGCCTTTTCCTCAATGGTGCAAGCCAAACCAATGGGCTTCGGACTTTCCACGATATGAACCACATGAACGATTGCGACCACCTTCCCCGATTGTCCGATGATCAGATGAGAACCTACCTGACCGATGGCTTTATGGTCCTGAAGTCCGGTTTGCCCAAAGAGGTGCACGACCACATCCGGGACCGATGCGAAGAGATTTTCTCGACGACGGGCAACCCGGGCAACGAAATCCTGGAGATGAACCCGGCCCTGAGACTGGTATTCGCGGAGCCCGTGGTCAAGGGTGCGTTGAGTTCCATTCTGGGAGATGGCTACTTCATGCATCCGCACCGCCATTGCCATCAAAACAGATTGGGTACCCCGGCTCAACACAACCACAAAGACTCCTACGAAGAGGATGTCAATGTCCGTCACCATCGCTCCCGGTGGGCCATGGCAATGTATTACCCGCAGGATGTCACCGCCGACATGGGTCCTACAGGGGTGACGCCCGGCAGTCAATACTTCAGTTCAGAGGAGTTGTTGGCCGGACACCGTGAACTGGGAGTGACCGGAGAGGCGGGCACCGTGATCCTGGTCCACTATGACGTTTGGCACCGAGCATTGCGCAACCACTCGGGCCGTAACCGCTACATGCTCAAGTTCCTGTTCTGCCGTGCCGCTGAACCCACTGCTCCCGCCTGGAACAATCAAGAAGCGGAGTGGCAACTGCCCGCAGGTCGGGAATCGGGTCCGCTGGAGCCCCTGTGGCAAGCCATGTGGCGCTGGAACAGCGGAGACCCCGTTTCGGCAGAGGGGAAGGATTGCGGGGGTGTCGCGTTGTCGGACCTGCTGGTCGGTTCAGAGACAGAGCGACTGCGAACGGCCTATACCATTGGACCGGAAGCCTTCAGCCAACGCGATGAGGTATTCCGTCTGTGGCGGACTGAGGCGGATGAAGCAGAGGTTCGGGCTCGAAGCCACGAACACACGAGTCCCTGTGAGCACATGTTCGGCTATGCGCTGGCAAACCAAGGGGCGGCCGGCTTGCCGTTACTGGAAGAGGCCATGGGATCCGCGGATTGGCGCATCAGGGGTAGCGCGGTTGATGCCGTAGGGGATATGGGCAACGAGGCCCGTTTCTTGGTTCCGCGCGTGGCCGTCATGACGGGTGATCCATCGCCTTGGGTTCGGCGCAATACCGTCGAGGCCTTGGGCGTGCTGGGTGATGCCAGAGATGAAGTGACGACAACCTTGGGGCTGGCACTTGCTGATGAAGACTACCTTGTGGGCCACAATGCCGCCTTGGCACTACGCAAACTGGGCACTGCCAGTGGTGTTGCCATCGACTTGTTGCTTAAGGCTTCCGCCCATGCGGAACTCTACCGCCGGAAAAATGCCTTAATGGCGTTGGAAGTTCTACTGGAGTGATTGTCTCTGTTTGATCCGGCCCCTGCATGCATTAAGAGAGTAAAGCCCGTTCTCTCAGCTGCGTACTCCTCCTGCCAACTCCTCCCTGCCAAAACGCTCGATTGTCTCCAGTGTCTCGCGCACATCGTTCCAGGTAGTGGTGTGGTTGAGGATACAGAGGCGCAGGGAGAATATGCCGTGGAGCAGTGTGGAGGACACAAACGCATCATCGTCCCAGAAGAGACGAGCGAGAATGGTCCGATTCACCTGTTCCAGTGCTTCCTCGCTTCGGTGAGTGTCGGCGGGGTTGATCCGAAGGCATACTATTCCCAACGACGCGGGAGTCAGGCTCTCCAGAATTGGGCTGGCGTGGACGAATTCTTCCGCTCGACTGGCCAGTTCCATGCCTTTGGCTACCGCCCGCCGGAATGCAGCCATCCCGAATGTCTGGATTGACACCCAAACTTTCAGGGCGCGCACCGAACGACTTAGTTGCAGACCACGATCCACGAAGTTGGGATGGTCCTTCCCCCAAACCGTATCCTGGAGGATATCGGGGTGTACGGCGAAGGCTTTCTCCAGGGTGCTTCCGTCCTTCACCAGCAAACTTCCGGCTTCATACGGTTGAAACAGCCATTTGTGGGCATCCAGTCCGATCGAATCCGCACGTTCCAGCCCTTGCATGAGCTTCCGGCCTTCTTCGGTCAAGACTGCGAACCCTCCGTACGCGGCATCGACGTGCATCCAGATCTGTTCTTCCTCACAGAAATCGGCCATCGCCTCCAAGGGGTCCACAGCGCCTGTGCTGGCTGTCCCGGCGGTGGCACATACGGCAAGGGGATTGAAGCCTGCTGCCCGGTCGGCTCGAACGGTTTTGGCAAGGGCTTCCATGTCCAACCGAAAGTACTCGTCACTGGGAACCAAGCGGATGCACTCCCGACGTACACCAATGATCATGGCCGCTCGACTGAGGGCGGAGTGGCTTTGGTCACTCATGTACACGGTCGCCCGTTCCGGATTGCCGGCGGCCTCCCTGGCTGCCACAAAGGCATCCAGACTGGCTGCTGATCCTCCACTTGTGAAAAGACCGCCCGCCCCCTCGGGATAACCAATCCAGCGGCGAAACCAGTCGATGACCACCAACTCAAGTTGGCTTGGACCACTGGATGTCAACCATGTGCATTGGTTGACCTGGTGTCCGGCCACCATGAAATCGGCCAGCACGCTGGGCCAGGTGGGGGAGGATGGAATAAAACCAAAGAAACGGGGGTGATCAATCCGGGCTGCGAACGGGAGGATCTTGTGTGCAGCCTGTTCAAAGACTTCCTTGGGGGATTGGCCTTCCTCCGGAGGCTCGGCCAGCAATTGGTCCTCAAGTTCCAGCCGGAAGTCGCCATCCCAAGCCGGTTCCCGGCTCAGGTTGCCGACCCGTTCCACCACCAGGTCGGTGACCAGGTGGGCAAGGCTGCGCATCTCCTCCTCCGTCATCTGGAGGTCGAGGTTGTCTTTCAATGGATTCATCATTGTTTCGTTGTGGGTTATTGGGCCTGATTCAACCCAACGAGCTCCGCTTTAATCCCTGCTGGATCCCAAGGCTCGCTGTTGACCTGCATCGCCCTGATTTTACTGGCATCTTCGGTGCATGCCTGTTTGGCCTTGTTCCCCTGCCGCGATCCAGTGGCAGCCTGTCTCGACTATGGCGGAGGGGCTGCTCTCCGAAGAACCGAGTAGGTCGGTTGAGTAGATGGCTTAGTTCGGCACTTAAACGAAGACATCAATCCGGCGCGCAACTTGCGGTATTGGGGGGCGACCACTGTCGCCCCTGAAAATGCCTGAATGGCATCAACGCGCTGTTGGCACGAAGGTTTCCAGAGTACCCACGGTAACGGATTGATTGTCCAACATGCGGCCCAAGATTAGCTACTCTGGTGAATCGAACAACCTTCTGAGGGCTGTTGCTTTTGTCCTGACTGCGGCTGAGTTGGACGTCTCTGATCAGAGTGGGAACCTTCATTCGGGCTGGTAGCGGACACAGACGGCATGCTCCACGGCAGGAGGGGCTTGCTCGCTGCGAGGCACGAAGTTCAGTCCCAAGGCGATTACCTTACGGGCTCCGCCGAAATGCCGACGGCCGTAGTCGTGCGACCGGATCTGGTCCAGGGCCACCTGCGGTGACTCGCCGTACTTGAACTCCATGACGCAGACGTGTTCGGGGAAGCGGACCTCCATGTCGGAGCGGCCGCCCCCCTGGTGCACTTCCGACTGGAACTCCACCTGCATCAGCTGGCACAGGACATGCAGCACGAGGTGGCAGTCCGTCTCGCGGCGCAGCTTCTCGCTTGGGACACCGGCCAGAAAGGTGTGGAGGAGATCACAGAACTCCTGATGGTTCTCGTCGGCCAGTGCCCGGTGCATGCCCCTCAGGGTCCGCGGGTCGGGTGGTTGC
>CAZMKQ010000032.1:0-16502 GCA_964566955.1 uncultured Caldilineaceae bacterium
CGCTTGCCCAGCGTGAAGAAGGTCGGATCGCCCGGACCCTCCCCCGGCTTGCCGGCCGCCTTCCACAGGCGGTAGTCGCGCTCATGCCCGGCCAGCACGTGGTTCCAGGCGAACCGGCAGGCACCCGCCAGTTGCTCCTGGTACCGGCCGTTGGCCGCGGTGCCCGGATACTGCCGCACGCGGAGCGTCCGTGTGACGGTCCGGGGCTCCTGCGCTGTGGAATGGGGTTTGCTGGTCACGGCACCCCTATTACTGTGTCCGGTCGAGGGCCCGGTTCGCAGTCGGGTCCTCTTTCTCACAGCAATTATAGCACAAAAGTTTTACTGTCAGCTGTTCGATATAAGCCCCAAGGGTTTCGGGCGGTCGATGTCCGGTTCGGTCGGACCGTGGGGTGTGGCGTTCATATCAAACTTGGTTGGTTCGGGCGGGTGCGGTCCGGCAAGCGGGGTTGCGCCTACGGGAGTGCATCCGGTTGCGTCAAGGACAGGCAGTCCTTGACGCGGCAGGTCACGGAATCCAGTCCCCGGTATGCCGGAACGGACACGCTCCCGAAGGACCGGTTGGGATGCAACCAATGCCTTCAGTGGCTGCGTCGGTGCAGCTTCGCTTCCAGTTCCCGGATGCGTTCCGCCGCGACGCGTTCCGCCTCCAACCGGGCCTGCCGCTCCGTCTCCTCGCGTCGTTCCGCTTCCTCGGCGCGTTGTTCCGCCTCCAGCCGGGCTTTCTGTTCCTCCTCGGCAATGCGCTGCATCTCGACCAGGTTCATGATGGCCTTGCCGGTCTCGGGGTCGTGCCACTGCAGCCACCCGTCCTCCCAGCGCAAATACAGCTCCAACACCTCGCTGTAGCCCTCCAGGCTGCCGTCGGGCAGCTCCGCGATCGCGATCGGCTCGTAGCGGTCCCCCACCAGCCGGTCCCCCGCCAGCCGCACGCCGTGGTGCTCGCCGGTCTCGTCGAAGCGCCAGTACTCGGGGATGCCCAGGGCAGCATAGTCGGCCGGCTTGTCGCGAACGTCGATGCGGCCGGTGGAGCGGGAGGCGACCTCGAGGACGAAGTCGGGAGGCTTGCCCTGATCGGAGATGATGTAGGCGTTGCTTCGGTGGTAGGCGTCGGGGTCGACGTCGAAGGCGATCAGAAGGTCGGGTGCGCGCAGGCCTTTGACGCCAGACCGGGGTTCGGGTGCGATGTACAGTTCGGCGGCGATCAGGGTGGTGTCGGGGTTGCCGAAGTGCCAGTCCAGGAGGTAGGAGGCCCCTCGTTTGTCAAGGTGTCGGTGGCTGCTCATTTCGTCGGGATGGCGAGTCGGCGGGTCGGGGAAGGGCTCCAGGAGGCCGGTTGCGGTCCCGTTCGGCTCGAAGGTGGTGACGCTCATGTCATTCCTGGTTGGGTGTGGTTTGGAGCGGATTATACCGGCAGCCATTGGACCGGGCAGACCGTTTGCAGTCGGCTGGGGCCTGCCGAGGAATGGCAATGAGAAGCCGAGCCATCCCTCGGGCGCGGATCATTCCCGACCACGCGCATATGGCACCGTTTCAATTGCGTTGATTTCGGTCCGAGCCCGGCCTGGACATGACCGCCGGCACGAACATCGGCCGGGGGGCACCATGGCATCCGTCAGCAGTTGCAGGCAGTTGTGTGTTTCCTTATTGCGTCTTCAGCCCCGGAACCGGATGCTCCCTGGACCGAAGCCTCCTGCAACAACCCTCCAGACGATTGGTGCCGGCAGAAAGAAATGTTGCGATCCCAAATGCAGCGAACCAGATTGTGCCAGGGATGCGCAGATGTGTGACCTATGTCGGCACGGGCGGCGTACCGTCGCAGATGCACCGGGCCGCCGCGGGGCCGGGGTGCAGTCCGCAGCGGAGGGCCTTTTGCATTTATCGCGTGACTCCGGTTGTCAAGGGTCCCCTCATCCGCTCCAGACCCCCCAACCAACATCAACAGGATGGAAACAGTACCCCGACCCGGTCAGAACACAAAGGTTCGCAGGGGCACCGGCACGAATGTCAAGACAAACACAAGCAGTACCGCGTAGCCAATCCAGCGCCGTCTAACGTCCAGTTCGGTAACCATGTCCAGCGTGACGGCGTGCGACGGTCCCATGACCAGGATGATCAGCCACAGCCAAACCAGCCAGCCGGTGTAGCCGATGTGTTCCAACGCCGGCAGGTAGGCCTGCAGCGGGGCAAATCCGGCGATGCCCAGGATGGCCAGCAACAGAAGCGTCCCGCGGAAAAAGTAACGGGCGTGCCCGCCGAACAGCGAAAACACCACGTGGCCGCCGTCCAGATTGCCCACCGGAAGCAGGTTGAGCCCGGTGGCCAGCAGGCCAATCCAGGCCGCCATGGCCATCGGGCCCACGTGCACGTCCAGGCCGGTGGCGAAATCCGGCAGCCACTCGTTGAACACAAGGTACTTGGCGCTCCAGTACAGGAGGCTGTTGCCCTCCAGCATGACCTGGCCGGAGATGGTGGACAGTTCGCTTGCCTGCAGGCCGACGAACAGCAGCGGCAGGGCCACGGCCAAGCCTGCCAGGGGACCGGCTACTCCGACGTCGAACAGCTGCCTCCGGTCGTCGATGGGGCCCCGCAGGCGAATGAACGCGCCGAGCGTGCCAAAGGCGAAGGGCACCGGCAGGAAATACGGCAGGCTGACCGGGATGCCGTAGTACCGGGCGGCAAAGAAATGGCCCAGTTCGTGGACACCGAGAATGGCCAGCAGCGTAAGCGCAAACGGCCAGCCCTGAATCAGGTTGGCCGGGTTCAGGAGCTCCGTCATCCCGGTCGCCCGGACATCGGGGCTGTACAGACTCCCCACGAAGAAGGTCGTAAGGATGGTCAGAATGAACAGGACCAGGTTGATGGTCGGATTGCCCGGCCCCGGTCCGGCACCAGGAAGGGCAGCAGCTTCATGCGGCTGAAGGCTTCCCGCCAACCACCGAAGACTTCGTGGCTGGGACGGCGCAGCCGACCCCGGATTTCGATTCCGGCGTCCGGAGTGCGGGGAGTCTGGACCGAGTGCACCTCCATGTCGATCTCGACTACGCGCCGGGTTTGGACCAGGTTGATTTCATCCTGGGTCCGGTCGAAGTCGTCGAACTCCGACGCGTCGCGGTAGCTGCGCGGCCGCGAATCGTCGGAGCGAGGGGGCAGGGAATCCGACATGGTTCAAGGATCAGCTGCGGCCACCGGCCGAAGCCCGGTCAGGCAGCCGCCACCAGGCGTTGGACCAGCGCACGCGCCTCCGTCCTGAACACGCCCAGCTGCACCACGATCTCCAGGAGTGTCTCCTGCCATCCGTCCCTGTTGTGCAGGGACACATAGATGCCTTCCCGGCCCACGCGCCAAGGACGGTGGGTAAGGTCGGTCATGGTCAAGTCCGCATGGAGGACACGATTCAGCATCGACTGGATGCGATGCCGGGCGTCCTCGAACCCGGTCCGGGGCTTGATCAGAATCTCCGGGTCGCGGGTGGAAATGGACTCGATGTCGGCCTCCTCGGCGGCACGCTTCAGCCGGATTTGATACAGCAGGTTCTCGATCTCCTCCGGCACGGCATCCACCCGTTGGCTGACGGAACCGAAGCGGTCAATCAGTTCCTGCCGGAATTCGTTCTCGGCCTCGATGCTGGCCAGGCCCGCCACCCGGTGGTACAGCTGGTACCGGGTGGCACCGTCCTCAATGTACCAGTCCGGGATGTGGGCGGCCAGGGGCAGCAACAGGGTGACCGGATCGGCCAGGGGATCCTTGACGGACGGCTCCGCGCCGTTCAGCGAAGCGCCCGTAGCGACATCCGGATCGGTTGATCCGGTGATGCGCCGGTTCTCCACGGCATTGGCCAGCAGGCGCGAGTACAGGTCCAGGCCAATGGTGCCCATGCTGCCGCTTTGCCGGGCCCCAAGGATCTCGCCGGCACCGCGCAGTTGCAGATCGCTCATGGCAATCCGGAATCCAGCTCCCAGTTCGTTGCTGGATTCGACGATGTGGCGCAGCCGGGTGGCGGCATTGAAGTTGAGGTCCTCCCGCTCCGCAAACAGGAGATAGCAGTGGCCGCGGCGATGGGAACGCCCGACTCGGCCCCGCAGCTGGTAGAGCTGGGCCATGCCGAAGCGGTCCGCATGGTTGACGATCATCGTGTTGGCGTTGGGAATGTCCAGGCCATTCTCGATGATGGTGGTGCAGACCAGCACGTCGGTCTCCCCGCGGGAGAAGTGGAGCATGGCGTCCTCCAACTCGTCCCCCTTCATGCTGCCGTGCGCCATGTCGATGACCGCCCCGGGCAGCAGGCGTGCGATTTCGTCCGCCAACTCCGTCAGGCCGCGGATGCGGTCCGTAACCACAAACGCCTGGCCGTCCCGCTTCAGTTCCCGCTCCAGGGCCCGCCGCACCAGCGTACTGTCGTACGGGGCCATGATGGTGTGCACCGGCAACCGTTCCTCCGGCGGCGACGTGATGTAACTGATGTCCCTGATGCCGCTCAGCCCCATGTTCATCGTGCGCGGGATCGGCGTGGCCGACATGGTCAGGACGTTGACGGTGGGCTTGAGCTGCTTGATTTTTTCCTTCTGGCGGACGCCGAACCGCTGTTCCTCGTCGATGATCAGGAGACCCAGATCGCGGAACTTCACATCCTTGGCCAGCAGGGCGTGCGTGCCTACCACAATGTCCACGGTCCCGGCCGCCAGTTCGGTCTTGACCCGACGCCGTTCCGCGGGTGAACGCAAGCGGCTCAGGACCTCGATGCGGACCGGCATGTCGCGCATCCGGTCGGTAAAGGTGGCATGGTGCTGGTGGGCCAGGACCGTGGTCGGCACCAGCACCGCCACCTGGCGGCTGTCCATCACCGTCTTGAAGGCCCCGCGCAGGGCCACTTCGGTCTTGCCGAACCCCACGTCCCCGACGATGAGGCGGTCCATGTGGCGTTCGGATTCAAGATCCGCCTTGACATCGACCACGGCCTGCAACTGATCGGGGGTCTCGTCGAAGGGGAAGGCCATCTCCAGGGCCGCCTGCATCGACTCGTCGGGTCCGGCCGCCCGGCCGGTGGCGGTCTCCCGATGGGCGTAGACCGCGAGCAGCTCCTCGGCAATTTCCTGAACTTCCTTGCGTACCTTGTCCCGCGCGGTGGACCACCGGCTAGACCCCAGCCGCGACAACACCGGGTCCTCGGGACCGACATACCGGCTGACGCGATCGGCCTGGTGCACCGGCACCAACACCTTGTCCCCGGCCTGGTATTCGACCTGGATGTATTCCTGATGCACACCGCGCACAGTGCGGCTGGACAGACCGGCATAGGACCCGATGCCAAAGTCCACGTGCACCACCGGATCCCCCGGATCCACTTCGGCAAAGAAGCGTTCCGGAGTGTAGCCCTGGTGCCTGACCTGATGCCGCCGCCGATAGACCTTTTGCACGTCGAACAGTTCGGTGTCCGTCACCATCAGCAGCACGGGTGCTGCCCGATCGGGGTGGTGGAGGCTGAATCCGCCCTGCAATGAACCTTCCATAATCCGAACCAGTCCCGGCACGGGTTCCCCGTCCAGGCGGACCACCGGCTCCGCCATCAGATCCGCGGCCTCAAGCATGTCCTGCACCTTGCCGCCCATCTGGGACACAATCAGGACGGCGGCATCCTCCTCCGCCAAGGCGCGGATGGTCTGGGGCCGCGCAGCCTGGGGATCCTGCTGGAGGTCGAGAGACCGACAGCACTGGCCCACCCCCTGAACGGCACTGTCGCGCACGCCCTGAAGGTCCCCGTAGCCCAGCAGCAGGGGCCGGTGGACCTCCAGGCGCTCCAGCATGTCATCGTAGGAGAACCGGCTGGAAGCGAACCCGGCGGGCGCATCCCCGCTTTGGAGAAGTTCGGAGCGCAATTCCGCCTGCTCGCGCTCCAGGACCGCAACCGCCTGCTCGCAGGCAGCCCCATCGTCAAGGATCAGCAATCCCCCCGGATCCAGGTAGTCCAGCAGACAGGCAGGGTCCGCGTACAGATAGGGCAGGTACCACTCGATGCCGTCGAAGGTTTCCAGTTCGGCCAGTTGCCGGACCTCGGCGGCGATTTCCTCCTGGACGAACAGGGAGAGGGAGGGATCCTGCAACGGGCCGCGCTGCGACGGCGGCACATCCATCAGCGCCGCGGCGTTGACAGTGCCGTCCGGCAATCCGACACGCTCCAGAAGCTCGTGTCCGTATCGCGCCAGCGCCTCGCTGGCCGGTCCGACCACCACCGTGTCCAGTTGCTCCGTGCTGCGCTGGCTCTGGGGGTCGAACGACCTGATGGTTTCGATTTCGTCCCCGAAAAAGTCCAGCCGCACAGGGGCCAGCAGGTTCGCCGGCCAGATGTCCAGGATGCTGCCGCGCTGCGCAAACGTACCCGCGCCGTCCACCATGTTGACTTTCGTATAGCCCGCGTCCACCCAGCGGCGCGCCGTGGCCGTTACGGGATGCGAGTCGCCGACGCGGTAGGTGTGGAGCGACTTGGACAGATCTTCCGGCGGCAGCGTGACCTGCATGAGGGCTTCCACACTGCAGGTCACCAGACAGCCCCTGTCGCCGCGGCCCAGCAACGCGGACAGGGCGGTCAGCCTGCCCTGCCGCGTCTGGCCCGTCCAAGGAATCCGTTCGTAGGGCCGGGCATCCGGCTTGGGCAGGTAGAGAATCCGGTTGGGCCATCCGTTGCCGGAACCCAGCAGGGTCAGGATCTCCTGGCACAGCTGATGGGCCCGGTCGTCGTCGGCCGCGACGACCAGCAGGGGCCGCGGCAGGCGCTGCGCGCACAGGGCCAGGGCCAGGGAACGGGCCGTTTCGGGAATGCCCTGCGGAGCTCCGGGAGCGCGCCAAGAACCCGACTTGCCGTCGGGCAGGAGTAAATCGAGCCCCGGCCAGAACTCCGACCGGGGATTCGGTTGCGTCTCGGTCATGGCACTCCGTTGTACCTGTTCATGGCCTGCTCAAGGCCCTGCCTGAACCAGTATACGATCGCCTCCCCCACAAGGCTGCGCAGCGGAACCACCGCCTCCTGTTCCGTGCCGGCGTTCCAGGGACGCAGCACGTAGGCCGTGGCGTCCATGCGACCGGGCGGACGTCCCACGCCGACGCTGAGCCGATGGAACTCCCGCGTGCCCAGCTGGGCAATCACGGACTCAACACCCCGGTTGCCGCCGGAACCACCGCGCGCCCGCAATCGAATCCTGCCCAGCGGCAGGTCGAGATGATCGTGCACCACAAGCAGTTGCGACGGCTTGACCCGCTCCGCCTGCATCAGCCGCTGCACACTGAATCCGTTCAGGTTCATGTAGACCTGCGGTGTGGCAAGCAGGACGCTGGCCGAGTTCGGGACGTCCTCCTCCGCGGCCGACGGGGACCTGTGCGTGCGCCAGACGCCCCAGACGGCCTTGTACGTCCTTTTGCGCCGGGGCACCTGGAGGTCGGCTGCCAATTGCGCGACGCTCTCCAGGCCTATGCTGTGGGGAGTCCGGGCGTACTTGCGCCCGGGATTGCCCAGGCCGAACACCAGCCAGCGGTCGGCATCGGTCCGGACCGCCGCCCCGCGTCCGGACGTCATGGTTGCCGGTTGCCCAGGAACCAGACGGCGACGGACTTGACACCGAAATAGGCGAGGACAATCAAGGCCACGGTCAGGCCAAACCGCATGCCGCGCGCCAAATAGGCGGCCAGCGCGGCGGGCCGGGCCCGTGCGGCCAACTGGTCCAGCGACTGCCTCAGGGTTTGATCCTCTGCGGGTAGGGTCGCGGCCGTCTCCGGTTCCTGTGCCGTCGTCTCCGCGGCATCCGCCAGCGTGAACCGCACAATCGTCTCGGTCGGCTCCCGTCCCTCGAACTGGGCCTCCAGCCGGATCTCGTACTCGCCCGGCGGATTGTCTCCCGCCCGCCATACCCCGAGCACCGATGCGTTCACTTCCTCCCGTCCACCGTTGAAATAGATCTCGCGATCGTCTCCCGCCCCTCGCCAATAGAGGGCATAGCTTTGCAGGCCCGCGCCCTGGACCGTGCCCCTGACCTGCAAGTCGCCGGTCACGGTTTGGCCCTCACCGGGCGCGGTGATCGACACGGTGGCATCTGCCTGTGCGTATACGCGCTTGCCGACGACAAACGGATGCGCCACGATCAGAAGAATGGCGACCCCAAGGCAGCAAGCGGCCGCATACAGCCTGTGTACACACGCGACCGGAGGGGGGAAGTTCACAAACCGACGCCCTCCGTCAACGTTGCAATTCCGTCTTCAACCAGGACACCAGTATGGCCAAGTCTTCGTCGGAGACGAGGTTCGGACCGAACTCGGGCATCAGATTGCCGGTCTGGTTGTCCGGGTCATCCTGGGCAACGCCGGCACGCACCAGTGTCCGCAGCTCCTGCTCCGACATGGCGCCCACCTTCTCGGAATCCAGCAAGGGCGGAGTCAACCCGGTGATGCCTTCGCCCTGTCCGCCATGGCAGGCGGCGCAATTGTCGGCAAACAGTTCGGCACCGGACACCAATACCCCTGATCCGTCGTCGCCGGCAGAATCCCCTTCGCCGGCAGGCGTGGATTGCATCGGCGTCGCGGGCACGACCGGTGCCGCTGCCCGGGGCGCAACCTCCGCAGCCGACTGTTGACTGCGCAGCATCAGAAACGTCGCCACGGCGATCAGGACCATGCCGCCAAACACCGCCGCGCTCCGGGGATCGAAGGTCAGTTGTACGGGGTCGCCGTCGTCGGTACCGGCTCCATTGAGATAGAGCACCATGCAGATGGCGATCAGCATGAAGGCCATCAGGGACAGCATCGGGATTGTCACGATGCCAAACCAGTCGATATAGGGAATGGCGCAGGAGGGCCCCGTACCGCACGTGGTGGCGGACGAGAACCAGGAGGTCTTTTGCAACAGTACGTGGTAGGCCGCCACCGCCTGCCCAACCACCGCCGCCGCCAACACGAGCCAAGCCATAACGGCCACCCGGGTGCTCAGGGCAAACCCCATGATCACAGCCAGCGGGTACATGAGAATCCGCTGGTACCAACAAAGCAGGCATGGCTCAAAGTGGCGGATCTCACTGAAGTACAGGCTGCCGGCCACCGCCGTCACGGCCACCGCACAACCCCCGAGGAGCGGCCAAGGCCACGTCCGGCCGCGCCGGACCTCGGCACCGTTTGTGGCCATGGCAGGAATGTGACGCTCCGGCCCGGCGTGTTCTCAAATCCGGAGTGGGGCTATTCGACGGCAACCAGGGCAGCATTGACGGCGGCGCGAATGGCATCGTAGTTGGCCGCGTTGCCGGCAAACACTTCGTCGTTGATCAGGATGTGCGGGGTGCCTTGGGCCCCGTCGGCCACACCAGCCCGGACCGACTGGTCCACCTTGTCCTGCGTTGCGACCAGTCCGAAACACTCGACGAACTCCCGATCATTGACGCCCGCGTTGCGAGCCAGGGTGGTCAGGTTTTCGACTTCGTAGCGGGCAGCGCCCCGTTCTCCGAAGAACAGGGTGTCGTGGTATTGCCAGAACCCATTGGGATCGTCGGACAGATCGATGATGCACTGGCCGGCCCGCGCCGCGTTGTACGAGGCCGGGGCAAAGATGTCAAGCGGGAAAAACTTGTAGACGAGGCGCAGGTCGCCGGCCTCGATGAAATCCTCGATCAGCCGGGCCTTCGCATTCCGGTTGAACTCGCCGCAATGGGGACACAGAAAGTCCTCGTAGGCCACCATGACCACCGGGGCGTCGGGACTCCCCAGTTCGTTGCCGTTGATCCACTCCGTCGGAATGTTGGCGTGTGCCTCGGACGATACCGGCGTGCGGCTGGTGGCCACCACCAACACAATGATGCCAACCACCACGACCGAGGCCACACCGATGATCCACAGACCTATGCGGTTGTTTCCCTTCATTGCGGATTCCGTTCCTGCCAAGTTCCCAGTTGTGTTCGGCTCTGCGCTTCCCGGGACATATTGTGCAGGAAAGCCGTCCCGGACACCGGAATTGACATCCTTTGGTCGTTGTATTGCCGTCTGCGCGGCCAGGCAGGCCGCACCCGTTTCCTGAGATTGACAGCGGTGGGTAAAGCTCCCATCCGCAGCATTGCACGGGGATTGGAGCACCCGTTCGGCGGGCCTGCCGCAGTGCCAGGCCCATGACCTGGCTGGGATGCGGATGGAACAGGTGCTTGTCGATGCAGTCTGCACATGGATGGAATGTGGACCGAGGCAACATGCTCGACCCGGGGCGTCAATCTCGTCGTCGATGCAGGGCCACCGCCACCATGCTGTTTCTGCATCCTTGACCGTGTTTGCCCTGGCTTGGCCTTGCCTGCCCCGGGGAGGATTCCCGGGACGGGATTCCGCCACCGGCAGCCGGTCCGTCGGACTGGGCGCAGAAGTTCAAACGGAAGGGTTGTACGATCGGGCAACTTCCCACCAAGTCAAAGGGCGAATAGCACAATGCAGAAGTTGGGCGGATCGGTGGTCGTTGTCACGGGTGCCAGCCGCGGGGTGGGGGCGGCCGTGGCAGAGGCATTCGCGTCCCGCGGATGCCACGTGGTCCTGGCAGCCCGCACGCAGGCAGACATCGAAGCGCTGGCGGCGCGGCTGGCGGCGGACCATGGCGTGGAGACCATGGCCGTGGTCGCCGATGTGACCAGGACCGACCAGGTCGATGAGTTGATGCGGGCGGCGGCCGAACGCCTGGGCGGCATCGACATCCTCGTGAACAACGCCGGCCTGGGTTCGTACACGTCCCTGGCGGACACGTCCGACGACGACATGTTCCATGTGATGGACGTCAACCTGTTCGGCGCCATACGCTGTCTGCGCGCCGCGGTGCCCCACATGCGGCGGCGGGGCGGCGGCCACGTCGTGAACATCGGCAGCATCGTCTCGTACATGGCGGTGCCCCGATACCGCAACATCTTTGCGGCCTCCCCCATCTACTGCGCTTCCAAGTTTGCGCTGCGGGCCGCCACGATTGCGGCCCGGGCGGAACTGCACAGCGACAACATCCACGTGATGCTGGCCGTGTTGGGACCGACCCGGACAAACTTCTTCCGGGCAGGGGCGGGGCAGGCGCCCCCCGACGTCCTCAAGGCAGAGGATCGGGGCCGCCTGTCCTTCCTCGACGCGGCGCCCGACCAAGTAGCCCGGCAACTGGTGCACGCAGTCCAAAAGCAGGACCGGGAGGTGTACTTCACCCCATTGAACTTCATCCTGGTCAAGCTGGCGGTGTGGGCGCCCCACCTGTACGACCTGTTGCTGCGCCTCTGCTTTCTCTTGCTGGGACGACCCGAGGAAGCGCCGACCGCCAAGCGCGCTCCCTGGCAGGGAACCCACTACCGGGAGTGGATTCCCTTTGCCGGCCTGGTGGTGCTGGGCGGCTGGTGCCGTCGCCGCCTCAAACGGTTGTGGAAGTAGGCAATTCCATGCCGGGCTGGTCAATCCGACTGCCGGGCCCGTGCGTAAATCGCCTCCACCAGCAATGCCAGGTCGCCCTTCCCGAACTGGTCCGCGGCGGGCGGAGGCCCAAGCCGATAGGCCGGTGCCGCGGCGGCATCTCCGTTTTCAACATGCCTGCGCAGCGACCGAATGGCGCGCATGTCGCCCCAGAACTCGTCGTGGAAGTCCGCTGCGCGTCCGCGCGTCGCAGCCGCGCCCTCCGCATGCCGGCCCCTGGACCGCACCTGTTGGAGATGGGCCATGAGGCCGGCCAGATCGTCCTGGTGAAGTCCCCGCAGTCGAAACAGGACCAGGGGATCCTGCTCCAGCAGCCATCCCGTTTCGACCAGCACCGCCATGCACCAGGGACAGGGGATCTGCTCCGAATGCGGAGCCACATTGAGATGAAGCTCCTCCATGCCCGAGGGCCAGAGCCCCCTCCCGCTGTCCGCCAGGAAACTTAGGATCTCCCCCGACATCCGTTGCCCGCCGCGTTGGCCGGCCTCCAGAATGCGGTCCGCGTCCGCGTGCAGCGATTGGTACCAGTCCGTCGCCGGGTATCGGGGCAGTCCCGCCGTGACCGTAACTTGCCTCTGGGACTGGTGCCGCACCGTGGCTACAATCCGGTGTCCCTGCATGTCCAGGGACATGATTTCGACCGTGGCCGCGCATTGCCGGGCGAAGTCGCGCAGGCGCGGGTTGTCGGCAAACAGGGCATCGTCCCACCGCTCGTACCATCCTGCCGGACCGCCGGACACCGGCTCCCGGACCGCTTCGAGGGAGTCCATGTTCATGGCAGGGTCCGCGGCGCGTCCGGATGACGCAAGGTCAGCAATTCGTACAACTGATCGTTGGACAGCTCGGTCAACCACTCCGTGCCTGCGCCCAGAATATCGCGCGCCAGCTGTCCCTTCTGCCGAATCAAGCGGTCCACGTGTTCCTCGATCGTCCCGGCCATGATGTACCTGAACACCTGTACGCGCCTGGTTTGACCAATCCGGTGGGCGCGGTCGGTTGCCTGGTCCTCAACCGCGGGATTCCACCACCGATCGAAGTGGTACACCTGATTGGCGGCCGTCAAGTTGATTCCCACGCCCCCGGTCCTCACACTCAGGACGAGCACCGGACAGGCCTGTCCCCCCTCCTGGAAGCGATCCACCATCTGTTGCCGGGCTCCGTGCGGTACGCGGCCGCTGATGAACTCGGGCCTAAAGCCCAGGCGCTGCGCGATGTGGGCCTGAAGGATTTGTCCCATGCGCACGAAGGTGGTGAACACCAGCACCTTGTTGCGGCCGTCAAGCGACT
This sequence comes from uncultured Caldilineaceae bacterium, assembly GCA_964566955.1. Classification (GTDB taxonomy): domain Bacteria; phylum Chloroflexota; class Anaerolineae; order Caldilineales; family Caldilineaceae; genus Bin34. Next base: position 12,732 of record CAZMKQ010000032.1, read on the forward strand.
CCGTCAGCATTTCCGTAAAGCGATCCAACTTGCCGCTGCGGCCCCCATACTCCGAATGGTCCGACAGGGGCTCGTCCTCCTCCAACAAGGCCGGATGGTTGGCGATCTTGCGCAGTTGCGTCATGAGGGCCAGGATTGAACCCCGCCTCCGCATGCCGTCCAGTTCGCGGATGTGCGGCAGGAAGGACTCCACGGCCCGGGCGTACCGGTCGGTCTGCTCGGACGACAGGTCGCAGATCACGTCGATCTCCTGTTTCTCGGGCAGATCGGAAATCACCTCGGGATCCGACTTCAGCCGACGGAGCACGAACGGCTGGACAAGCCGCTGCAGCTGCCCCAGTTTCTCCCCGTTGCTCTCGCCTTCGATGGGCTGAATGAAGCGACGCTTGAAGTCCTGTTGGGATCCCAGAAACGCGCCGTTCAGGAAATCCAGAATGCTCCACACTTCCAACAGCCGGTTTTCGATCGGCGTGCCGGTCAGGGCAAACCGGTGCCGGCAGCGAAGGCTGCGCACGGCCATGGTCTGCTTGGCGGACGGATTCTTGATGTTCTGGGCCTCGTCGAGCATCACGGTATGCCAATCGATGCGGCCCAGCACCGCCTGGTCCACGCGCGCCGTGCCATAGCTGGACAGCACCACATCCGTTTCCCGCACCCTTGCGTACAGGTCCGCCTGCCGGGCGCGCCCGCCGCCATGGTGGAGCATGACCCGCAGGCTTGGGGCAAAGCGTTGCAGTTCCCGTTTCCAGTTGCGCAGAACACTGGTCGGACAGATGAGCAACCTCGGCCTGCGGCCTTCCGGCGACGGCGTCCGTTCCTGCTCCAGAAACAGCGCGATGGCCTGGATGGTCTTGCCCAGCCCCATGTCGTCGGCCAGACAGGCCCCCAGTCCGATTTGGTGCAGGTACCACAACCAGGCGAGGCCGCGCCGCTGATAGGGACGCAGCGTGCCCACGAAGCCCGGCGGTTCGAACCGTTCCTCTTCCCGCGCCACGGACCGGATGCGCTGCCAAACGGTGCGCAACCGGTCGGGTACCGTTATCCCCGAAACCTCCAGGGCCTGGAACTCCCGGTAACCGCTGCCAAAACGGGCGTAACGGCTCGTGTTCCCCGTTTCCCCATGCTCGTCGTCGGCCTGCTCCTGCATGATTTGCAGCGCCTGCAAAAGGCCCACGCGGCGGGATGCCCCCCGCGTGGCCAGGAGATGCCGCGCCGCCCTGATCTGCCCCTGATTGACCTGCAGCCATTGTTCATTCATGTACACCAGGGGCGAACCGGCCATGGCAATTTGGCTCAGGCCGACATCGTCCAGCGGGTTGCCGTCCACAGTCAAGGCATATCCGACTTCGTATTCTCCGAATGCCTCCTGCGCGGATGCTGCATGCTCCTCGGCGACCTCCCGCACATCCAGGCGAATCTGGAGACGGCTCCGCTCGGCATCGGTCCACCAAACCGGCAGATGGACCTGGAAGCCCGCGCCCATCAGGGCAGGCGCATCCTTGGTCAAAAACCGGTAGGCCTCTTCCCGACTCAGCTCAATTGCCTGGAGGCCGGGTTGTCGCACCAGGGGCTGCACGCACGAACTGTGCCGGCTGGCTGCCCGCAGCCCGGCAATCAAACGGGCTCCCATCAGCGGATCGGGGTCCGCACCGTCCGCCTGGACGCGGTGCACGCCAAGGGACCCCATGCCACCGTTGAGCCGGTCGGCGGCAATCCCGGTCCCGCCTTCCGCAAGGCCGCCATGCCAATCGCGGGACAAACCCAACAGGTCATCCGTAGCCAATGCAACCTGCAATTGCCACGGCCCGTCCCCGTCCGCCTGGCCTGCCGCCTGCGGGTCCAGGAGTTCAAAGGCCAACGCGATGTCGCCGGATTGACTGCCGAACGCCCTGGAAATCCACTCCTGCCACTCCCCCTGCATTTGGCTTCGCTGTTCCGGTTCGGCTTCCACGACCCCGTTGACCAGCAGCCGACACCACTGATCCTGCGCGTCCACCGATCCCGACCGACGAGGGCCGGACACCTGCCGAAACCTGTCGTCCAAACCTACGGCCGCCGCCGCCGCCGCCATGCGTGCATGCACCACTGTATTGACAAAATTGTTCAAAAGCGATGCCGCATCCCGGTCCCCGGCCACATTGTCGGCAAAGGACAGGTTTACCTCCGGCATGCACCTGGCGAACTCCTCAAATCCCAGGTCCGGTTCGCGGCCGTACCGCCACGGGTTCCATTGCACCTGCCACCCGCCTGGGACCGCCTGCAGGAACGGCACCGCCCGTCCGGCCCGCACCAGGGCCAAGGCATATTCTGCGGCCTGTCCCCAATAGCGCAGGTCCGGCCCGGGCACGAAGTACCGGTTGAGCGCCGCGTCGGCCTGCTCCGTGTCGGCCCCGCCGGAAGACGAACCGGCGGCGAAGCCAAGAAGCCCGTTCAGGACCCTGAGCGCCGGGCCAATGGCCAGGTTCAGGCCCAGGATGCGGAATTCCTGCATGCCCGGGGCATGCAGGTTGTGCGACCGGATGGCATGGCCCGGTACAGGCAAACGCGCGGTCCTCTTGGCCAAGGGCAGATCGCCCTGCGCAATGTCGGCCAGAAGGCTGCGCAGCCTGTGGCGCAACACGGCGGGTGCCACCAGATCCGGATGCACCGGGGCCCGGAAACCCCGGTGGCGGCTCTTGTGCGCCGGTGCGCGGCCACCCCGATCCGGGCGGTTGGATTCCTGCCGGTCGGCGGGGGGAGCTTCGGCCCACAAAAACAGGCACGCCGACTCGTCCGGCGCAGCGGCAATCCACGTGGCATGAAGGGTAGAGGGCATGGAGACCGCGACCGTTGTCTGACTCTGCTGACCGGCCGCACCAGGTCACCAAACAGGCAAATCCGCCCTCGGTCATGGTCCGAGGGCAAACGCGCAGTATAACATCGCCCCGGCTTCGCGCCCCGCCCCAACCAGACCGGAAAGGTCCCCGAACCGACTTCCCGCGGCCAAGACGCAGCAGGAATTGATGCAGGTCCCCCAACCTGTGGTTTGTCGCCCGCAGGCACGTGTCAACGCCACCTGTCGCATTGCCAAAGTCCAAGGCCGCACGAGGCATCCGTACACCTCGCCGAGTACTTGATATGCCCCGGCGAGGCCCGCACGCGCGCACCGGTCCCGAGTATCCGGCGCGGTGATCGCCGCCATCAGGACCGGACGGAACACCGACCAATTCGCTCCTCCGTACCGACAACGTGCAACCGGCACCAGTCACCGGGAAGTCGATCGAAATCCGACGCGTATTGGTCCCAGGCCGGAATCTTTCTCTATAATGCCCGGTTTCATGTCCAGCAGTCCCATGCAACCGGAAAACTCCCCATGTACAAGACACACACCTGCGGAGAGTTGCGCCTCTCCCACTGCGATCAGACAGTGGTTCTGGCAGGCTGGGTCAATGTGCGCCGGGACCACGGCGGACTGATTTTCCTGGACCTGCGCGATCGCTTCGGCATTACCCAGGTTGTGGTCGACGCGGACAAGCACCCGGACGCCCATGCCCTCGCCAGCCAGGCACGATCGGAGTTTGTCCTCAAGGCGGCGGGCACCGTCCGCGAGCGCCCGGAGGGCTCGGCCAACCCGGCCTTCGCCACCGGCGAAGTCGAACTGGCCGCCCACGAAGTGGCCATCCTCAACCGCGCCGAAACCCCGCCGTTCTACATCAGCGACGAAGCGGACGAAACCGACGAGGCCCTGCGCCTGCAGTACCGCTACCTGGACCTGCGACGGCCCAGGATGCT
>CAZMKQ010000032.1:16512-18059 GCA_964566955.1 uncultured Caldilineaceae bacterium
CCCGGAGGGTGCGCGCGACTTCGTGGTTCCGAGCCGACTGCAGCAGGGCAGCTTCTATGCCCTGCCCCAGTCCCCACAGCAACTGAAGCAGTTGTTGATGGTGGCCGGACTGGACCGGTACTTCCAAATCGCCCGCTGTTTCCGCGACGAGGACCTGCGCGCCGACCGCCAGCCCGAATTCACGCAGCTCGACCTGGAAATGAGCTTCGTGGAGCCGGCGGACATCCGTTGCCTGATCGAACCCCTCCTCGTCCAGCTGGCCCGGGACCACCAGGCCTGCCGGATTCAGGAGATGCCGTTCCCCGTCCTCACCTACCGGGAATGCATGGACCGCTTTGGCACGGACCGGCCGGACCTGAGGTTCGGCGTGGAGCTGTTCGACGCGACCGCGATCCTGCAGGCAAGCGGGTTCAAGGTCTTTTCCGGCGCCGTTGCCCGCGGCGGCGTGGTCAAGGGTGTGGTCCATCCGGGCGGCGCCGGCCTGAGCCGCCGCGAAATTGACCGGTTGACGGAACTGGCCCGGCAAGGCGGCGCCCGCGGCCTGGCATGGCTGGGCCTGGAACACGACGTGGCGGATGCCTCCGACATTGGGGACGGCACCTTCCGGTCGCCCATCGCGCGGCACCTGGAGCCGCGGGAATTGGCCGGGCTGGTCGCAGCGGGCGGAGCCCGGGCGGGCGACATGATCCTGCTCGTCGCCGATGACGAACCGGTCGCGGCCGCAAGCCTCCACCTGCTCCGGAGCGACATCGGCAGCACCGCGGGCCTGATTGATCCGGATCTCTTCGCCTTCTGCTGGGTCACCGACTTCCCGCTGCTCGAGCTGGATGCCGAAGCCGGCCGCTGGATGGCGGTGCACCACCCCTTTACCTCCGCCCGCGACCAGGATTGGGACAAACTCGAGGACGATCCCGGCTCGGTCCTGGCCAAGGCCTACGACGTTGTCCTGAACGGCTGGGAAATCGGGGGCGGCAGCATCCGCATCCACGACCAGGCGCGCCAGCAACAACTGTTCCGCGCCCTCAGCCTGCCGGACGAGGAAATCCAGCGGGAGTTTGGACATCTGCTGAAGGCGTTCCGCTATGGCGCCCCGCCCCACGGCGGCATCGCCATGGGCCTGGACCGGATCGTGGCCCTGTGGGCCGGGGCCGTCAACATCAGGGATGTGATTGCCTTTCCCAAGACCGCGACCGGTTCCGACCTGCTGTTCGACTGCCCGGCGCCCATCGACACCGAGCAGTTGCTGGAACTGGGCATCGACGTGACCGTCTGCACGGGCCGGGAGATGGCAACTGGTGGTTGAGAAACCGGCGGGAATGTCTATAATCCACCTTGCCCTGCTTTGCGCGTGATCGAACCGGCATTTGTTAACCAACGGCAGCAAAGTGGAACGTCGTGATGCGGCGTGAATGCTTCGCCACAGGCTGGTGTCGCAGCAGCGTCCAGCGTGTTCCCACCTGAGTCTCATCAGGTTAAACAATCCGTTCACACGGCAGAAGTAGGGTTTTTTCTGCCTTCGAGCAACGGGACCGCACCGGGTTCCCACG
>CAZMKQ010000032.1:18069-36192 GCA_964566955.1 uncultured Caldilineaceae bacterium
CCACCATGGGGTTTGCCCGGCCCGGTCCCGTGCCCATCGAACAACCACCGTGAAGCGTATCCGATAGCGCCGCCCATGACCATCAAACGGATCCGTGCCTCCGACGAAACCTGGGCCTTCACCAGCGACATGTACGCGCGCGTCAACGCGGGTCTGGTGGTCACCCGCGCAGGCGGCATCCTGATCGATACGCTGCTGTTTCCGGTGGAAACCCGCCAGTTGGTCAACTACACCAACCGACTGTGCGAAGCCGGCATCAAGTATGTAATCAACACCCAGGCAGCGATGGACCACTCACTGGGGTCCTTCCTGTTTCCCGACGCCGAGCTGTTGGCCCACCGCGAGACCCGGCGGTACCTGGCCAGCAGCGGTGCGCGCAACCTGCGCAATGCGAAGAAGAACAGCCCGGAACTCAACGATGCCAAGGTCAGGCTGCCGCGCGTGGTGTTCGACGACAGCCTGGTGTTGCGGCTGGACAGCAAATCCATCCATGTCATACATGCCCCGGGACCGGTCAACGACACCTGCATGGTCTATGTGCCCGAGGAAAAGGTCCTGTTCGCCAGCGACCTGATGATGCACATCCCTCTAATCACACATCAACGCTGCGACATCGAGGCCTACAAGCAGTCGTTGCGGCGCATGCACGACTTCAACCTGGAAGTGATCGTGCAGGGCCACGGGGAGATCCTGCTGCGGGGCGAGGTCACCAGCAGCATCGACAAGGCCATCAACTACCTGAACGACGTGGACCAGATGGTGGACGAGGTCCTGGCCGGCGGCGGCAAGGTTGAGGACGCGTTTGCCAACGGGCCGGAGAAATTCGGGATATCCACCCTCCCCATGAACGGACTGATTTCCAACTTCCACCGGCAGAACGTCCACCACCTGTGGAAGCGCAAGGACCCGCGGCTGCAGCGCAAGCGGGCCGCGCGGGCCGGTTAGGACGCCAAGCCTGGCAGCCGGATCGCGGCCGTGGGATCGGGGAGTCGATGGAAGGGGAGCCGTTTGAATTCAACCAGGCAAGACTGGCCGCGTTTCGCCGGTGCCGCCGGCGGTTCTTCCTGAAGTACAGATCCGACCGGCCATTGTTGGAGCGCGCCTTTACGCTGGCGGACCGCGACTGGGACGCGGCACGCCTGGGCCAACGGTTTCACCTGTGCATGGAACGGCTGGCCCGGGGCCTGCCGATGCAGTCGGTCGCCAACAGGCTGCCGACGGAGCAGGCCGCAAGCCTGACCAAGGCCTGGGACTACCGATGTTCGCTGCGCGCCGACCAATTCCTGACCGAATACGAACTCACGGTCCCCTTCGACCATTGGCGGCTGACGGCCCGCGCGGACCTGCTTGCACGATGCCGCGACGGGACCGTCACCATCGTTGACTGGAAAACCGGCGCCAACACCAACACGGACCGGCTGAGGCGTTCGGACCAGGCCCGCGTCCTGCCCTATGTCGTGCTGGAGGCTTCCCGCCGCCTGGGTTGGAACACCGTTACCGCATCGGGCATTACGCTGGTCTTCTGGTTCGCACAGGACCCGGACCATCCACTGCAACTGCCGTACTCGCAACGTCAGCACGAACAAAACCGGTCACATCTGGCATCCATCATGGGCATGATTGACGGCCTCGAAGGAGAGGAGGCATTTGTACGCGTCCCCGACGATCCGGCCACGGTCGATACGGTCTGCCGTCCGTGCGAATACATCCACTACTGTGAACGCAACCCCACATCCGCCGGACCCGTACAACCGATCGACTATGAGGAAGAGGATCTCGAAGCCGTCTGGGAGGCATTCGATTTCTCCCTCGACTAGGGCGTGCGGCCCCATACGCGTCGGACTTTCCGTCCGCAGCCACCCGGCAGGAACCGCGCCGTGAACTGGCAGCTGGTGCCTCCGGCGACCCCGCCGGCCGATTTGCTGGCCGTCTGTCAGGGACCGCTTCTGGCGCAGCTCCTGGCACATCGGGGCATCGTCGACGCGGATGCCGCCAAGGGCTTCCTGTACCCGGACCACTACGCGCCCACACCGGCCAGCGCCATGGTGGGCGTCGTGCGGGCAGCCCGAATGCTAAGGCAATGCCTGGACCGGAGACAGCCGGTCCTGGTGTGGGGGGACTTCGATGCGGACGGCCAAACCAGCACTGCCCTCCTGGTGTCGGCCCTGCGCGAACTGGCGGCCGATCCCACACTGGTGCATTGGCACATCCCACACCGCGTCAGGGACAACCATGGAGTCCAGGTCGCGGTGTTGACGGATCTGCTCTCGCAGCTTTCTCCCCGCCCCGTCCTGCTCATCACATGCGACACCGGCATCGACGCCGTGGAGGGCCTCAGGGCCGCGCGGCAGGCGGGGCTGGATGTCATCGTCACGGACCACCACGCCCTGCCACCGGAATTCGACGACCATGAACCGGGCACGGATCCGTGCCGGCCGGCCAGCATCGAGAAGGCCGACCTGGAACGCTGGGGCATTCGGTGCCTGGCCGACGCGATTGTCAACCCGCAACTGATGCACCCGGAACATCCCCAGGCCCATCTGCCGGGAGTGGGCGTGGCCTTCCTGGTCGTGTGGCAGTTGCTCAACGAACTGGAACCCACCACCACCGCCGACCGGTTTCTCGATCTGGTCGCCGTGGGCATCGTGGCGGACATGGCCGACCAGAAAGCGGATACGCGCTACTGGCTGCAGCGGGGGCTGGTACAACTGGCCCGAACCGAAAGAATCGGCCTGGAAGCCCTGTTGGACGAGAGTCTGCCGCGCGTGCAGTGGCGCAAGACCGGGGTGCGCGCCGAACACGTCGCCTTCCAGGTGGCCCCCCGCCTCAATGCCGTAAGCCGACTGGAGAGTGCCGAGACTTCGGTCGAGCTGCTCCTGACCCGGGATCGGAGCCAGGCCGAAGAGATGGCCCGCTACCTCACCCTTTTGAACGAACGACGCAAGGACGAGTCCGCGCGCATCGCCTCCGCCACGCGCAACCTCCTGGCCACACGCCCCGAACACGATGCCCTCCACTGCCTCGTGATTGCCCATCGGGGCTGGCATCCGGGATTGCTGGGGATCGCCGCCAGCCGGATCGTGGAAGAGACCGGCAAGCCATCCATTGTTCTCACGATTACGGAGGAAGGCGTGGCCCGGGGCAGCGCCCGCAGTGTGGACGGAATCGATATCGGCCGCGCGATTGGCCGGTGCAGCGACCTGCTCCTGTCGCACGGAGGACACGCGGGCGCCGCCGGCGTGCGACTTGAAGTCGATCGCCTCGAGGAGTTCCGGCGCAGGGTCAGCGAGGAAGTGGCGGCCCTGCATGGCGATGGACCGGCACCGCGCCGCGCAGATCTGGAACTTCGCCTGGACGAGCTGAATCCGGACACCCACCGGCAGTTGGAAGCGCTGGAACCGACCGGTGCCGGCAACCCCCAGCCCGTCCTGTTGTCGCGGGAGCTGACGGTCGAACGGCCCGTGCGGTCCCGCGATGGCAAACACCTGTTCTTCAGCGTACGCCAGGCCGGCCATCGGTTTGCCTCCCAGGCCAAGTGGTTCAACGCGCCTCCGGGGATGGAACAGGTGCTGGAGGGACCGATCAACCTGCTGTACCACCTGGCCCTGGACACCTACCGCCGGCGCCGGCGCTTCTTTCTGTTGGTCAGGGACTGCGAGGCGGTCGACCCAAGCCGCACCATGGCACCGGAGTCCCCGGTCCGAACCGTGCCCTTCACCATCGAGGACCTCCGCGCATCCCCGTTGGCCGAACTGCCGAACGATGTGCGGGCAGCCACCGCCTGGTATGCCGCCGGCGCAGCGTTGCCAGCGGCATGGATTAGCGTCCCGCCCGCCTTGCAAGGGATGGACGAACGCGACTCCCTGACGATTTGGACGGCTCCTCCCACCCGCAAGCACCTCGCGGAACTGCTGCAGGCACGCGCCTGGTCGTCCGTTGCGGTCCGGGCGGCGAAACCCCAAGGGACACCCCTTGAGATTGACCATGTGGTGGATTTGTTCAAGGAACGCTACAAACGCGCGTGGGATTCGGCCTCGCCGGCGCCCCATGACATTCATCGGCAAGGCGAGGCATCCCTGTTCACTGCCGGCACCCCAACTGCGGTGACTGCCTCCGGGATCCCCGACTTGATCCAGGAACGGTGGGCCGCCGAGTGGGGCCTGACCAGGGAAATCATGCAAATCACCCGCGCCCTGTTGCAGGCCAACGACTTCCTCCACATGACGGGAGACTTGGCGTTGCCCGGACCGAATCGCGCCCTGGGCGTCCGGAACGACGACTGGCACCGCCGCCAATCCATACCCTTGCTGGCGCAGTTGCGCGCGGCCCTCCATGAAATCAAGGCGTTCCACGCATTGCTGCACAGGGAGAATTTGGCCCGCCATCTGGCCGCGGTGCACAACCGGCAAAAGACTCTCTGAAATCTGGACACGGCCGGAAATAAGTAGGGTGATCCGGACCGCCAGCGGGTTTTCGGTCCCCTGCGATCGCGCAGGCTCCCGGATCCGCCCCCATTGGGCAGTGGAAATCCATGGTGCTGCGACGATCCTCAGGGGCACGGGGAAGTAATGCCGATGCCTAAAGCGCAACCCTGGCCTATGGCTGCACTCCACATGGCGGCCGCGGTTCTGGGCGCCGCGCTGATGGGTGCGGCACTGATGGCCGCGCTGGACCACAACCCGTGGGAAGCCTTCACCGGGCTGGCGGAAGGTGCCCTGGGCACGGAGCGCGGGCTCGCGGTCACAGTCCGCAAGACGGCACCGTTCGTTCTGACCGGCTTGTCCGTGGCCCTGGCCTTGAAAGCCGGCCTGTTCAACTTCGGGGCCGCCGGCCAGTTTCTGATGGGATCGGTGGGAGCCGTCTGGATGGGCCTGCAGTTCGAAGGACTGCCTGGCTGGCTGCACCTGTCCCTGGCTTTGGCTGTGGGCATCGGTACCGGCAGCGCATGGGGCGCCATCCCGGGATGGCTCAAGGTGTCAACCGGGGCCCACGAAGTCATCACTACGATCATGCTGAACTACGTGGCCACTCTGTTCGCGGCATGGACCGTTTCCTCTGGCAGCGCCCTGTCGCCGGATCGGCCCGGCCCGTTGTGGGATCCGACGGCAGGCCCTGTTTCCGCGTCGCCGGACGTGCTCGCGTCCGCTCGCATCCCCTGGATCCTTGGCCCCCCGCTCAGGATCCACTGGGGCATTGCCTTGGCGTTGCTGACCGTCCTGTTGGTTTGGTGGCTCATGGAAAGAACCCGCTTCGGCTTTGAACTGAAGACCGTTGGGGCCAAGCCCTTGGCGGCACGGTACGCCGGCATGCGCTCCGGATGGACGACCGTACTGGCCATGACGTGGGCCGGCGGCCTGGCCGGTTTGGCAGGAGCCATCGAAACCCTTGGGGTCAACCACAGGTTTGCACCGGAGTTCGGGGGAGGGGTGGGCTTCGAAGGCATTGCCGTCGCCTTGCTGGGCCAAGGGCATCCCCTGGGAATTGTGCTGGCGGCACTGTTGTTTGCGGTACTGGATGCCGGTGCCTCGAGGATGCAGTTCGATGCGGGGATCCCGTCCGGCATCATTCAAGTGATCCAGGCCTGCATCCTGATCTTCGCGGCCGCGCCCGCGCTCGCAACCTGGTTGCTGAATCGCGCGTCCCGCACACAACGCGTGACCGTAACGGCATCCGGCCTCCGCGCTTGACCGCCGCCTGGCCCATGGACGCCTTCACCCAATCCACCGCCCGGTTCGCGGCCGGCCTGTCCCTCCTGCTTCTGGCAGGGGCCTTCCTGGTCGAATATGCGCCGTTTGCCGACATCCAGCCAATCCGGATGTTGTTCGGCACCAATGTCCTCGATTTCGCCCTGCGCGCTGCCGTTCCCCTGATTTTGGGAGCACTGGGAGGGGTCCTGTGCGAGCGCTCCGGGATCGTCAACATCGGCATTGAAGGCATGATGCTGGCCGGGGCATTCGCCGCTTTTGCGGCCAAGACCGCCACCAATCACTGGGCCCTGGGCCCCAGCCTCCTCCTCGGCACATGTGCAACCCTGTTGGCGGGAGCCGCAATGGGCTTGCTGCACGCCCTCTTCTGCCTGCGGTTCGGCCTGCACCAGATCATCTCCGGCACGTCCCTGATCCTGCTGTCGATGGGGCTCTCCGCCACCTTCTCCGATGGGAACGCCGTGGTTGTGGACACGTTCGCGCCGTGGCCGGTTCCGCTGCTGTCGGAGTGGCCGGTAATCGGACCCCTGTTGTTCAACAAGCCCCCGATTACCTATGCGGCCTTGCTGGCGGTCGCGGTGGTGGGGTTCGCGTTGGCGCACACGCCGTGGGGGTTGCGCACGCGCGCCATTGGCGAACACCCCCGTGCGGCGGACACTGCAGGTGTGGCCGTGTTGCGTCTCCAGTACCTGAACACCACCTTGGGTGGAGCCCTGGCCGGACTGGGTGGCGGTTACCTGGTCCTTGAGGCCGTTGGGCAATTCCAGGAAGGCATGACCGCGGGACGGGGATTCATCGCCTTGGCCGCCGTGATTTTTGGAAACTGGCATCCGGTAGGCGCCTTGGGCGCATCGCTCCTCTTTGGCTACGCCCAGGCAGTCCAGAATGAACTGCTGTTGACCCCAGCCGCCGTCCTGCCGCGTCAATTTGTCTCGATGATTCCCTACTTGGTGACGGTGATTGCGGTATCCGGTTTGGTGGGTCGGGTGCGCGCGCCCGGCTCACTGGGCCAACCCTACCTGCGCGAGACGGAAGTATGAACTCCGCACCTGTCGCCGGACGGGTTGGCCTGCGGCATCAGTCCGCGAGCCGCCGCCGCAACATGCCCCATCCCGTCCTTGAAGTGCGAGGGGTCACCAAACACTTCCCGGGGGTTGTGGCCAACCGCAACATCGACCTGGACCTGTTCCCGGGCGAAATCCTGGCGATCCTGGGCGAGAACGGAGCCGGAAAGTCCACGCTGATGAACATCATCTACGGTCTCCATCCCCCCACCTCGGGAGCCATTCGCGTCGGTGGTCGCCAACTTGAATGCCGATCGCCCCGAGACGCTATTGCGGCCGGTATCGCGATGGTGCACCAGCACTTCCAGCTGGTACCCACCATGACCGTTCTGGAAAACATTGTCCTGGGTGGGGAATCCACCCGTCGCGGCGTGCTCGACCCGGCAACCGCAGAACGGGGTGTGAACGAACTCTGCCAACGATTCGGCGGCCAGTTGGACATCAATCTCCAGGCCATGATTGACGACTTGCCGGTGGGCATGCGCCAGCGCGTGGAGATTGTCAAGGCCCTGTACAGGGGCGCGCGCATTTTGGTCCTGGACGAGCCGACCGCCGTGTTGACCCCGCAGGAGGCGGGCAGCCTGTTCCAAATCCTGCGCGGACTGCGCAATCAGGGAACCGGCATCATCTTCATCACCCACAAGCTGAAGGAAGCCCAGGACGTAGCCGACCGCATCGTGGTGCTGCGGCAGGGAGCGGTGGTCGGCCACGAAAGACCCGGCGTCACCACGGAACAGGCGATGGCCGTCATGATGGTGGGTCGAGTCCCTTCCCTGACCGTGCCCAAGACGACAGTCGGGCCCGGACCACCCATGCTTGAGGCCGACAACCTGACCGTACACCGGGACAACGGGACGACCGCCGTGGACCGGATTTCGTTCGAGGTGCACCAGGGGGAAATCCTGGGATTGGCCGGCATACAGGGCAATGGCCAAACCGAACTGATCGAAGCTTTGACTGGTCTTCGTCCCGTGTCATCCGGCACCATCCGGTTGAATGGGCGCGACACCACACATGCCTCCGCCAGGCGAGTTGGCCGGAAGGAGGGCATCGGCCACATTCCGGAGGACCGGCACACCCATGGCATGGTCGAGCGTTTTTCGGTTGCCCAGAATCTGGTCCTGAACCTTTGCAACCGACCGCCCTTTACGCGTTGGGGCCTGCTGCGGCCTGCAGCAATCCGGGCCCACGCCAAGGGCAAGTTGGCGGCCTTCGACATCCGGACCACCAGCCCGGCGCAACCCTTGGGCACCCTGTCCGAAGGCAACCAGCAAAAGCTGGTGGCGGCCCGCGAAATGCGGGACGGGATGCAACTGCTGATTGCCAACCAGCCGACCCGCGGGGTGGACGTAGGCTCGGCGGAGTTCATCCACGACCAAATCGTGCAGCAGCGAAATGCCGGACGGGCGGTCCTCCTGGCGAGCTACGATCCGGACGAGCTCCTGACCTTGGCGGATCGCGTTGCGGTCATGTTCGAGGGCCGCTTGATCGGCCTGTTCCCCGCCACACAGATTGACCGCAACCGCCTGGGCCTGCTCATGGCAGGCATCCCGGCCTAGTGTTCGCGACTCGACAACTTGGAAGCTTTGGCTTTTCGAAGTGCCCATTGGATCCGATAGGCGTTGGTGCAACATCACACTCAAATCGAGGCCGGCTGACCGACTGGCCTCATCCTTCCGTCCTGTCTGACATGCGGCATGCACTCAGAGATCCACCAAGCGATCGACGTGGGACATCCATCCATCAAACCGGGGACACTGTGCCCGGATACAAGCCAAGCCCACGGCCGCGGCAAGCCGAGCACCGTACAGATTCTTGCGATACCCGGGAATAGCCTGCTCCAATCTCTTGCTCGGAGCTGTATGCTCGCTGTCGTTAATGTCTTCAGGGAATTCGAACTCGTCCCGCATCGCCTGCAATGCGCCAACCAAGCCCTTGTCGCCAAACATGCGCCCAAAAGGCCGGACATCGGAGAACAGCAGCCCCTCGAATTCATGAACTTGAACATACGGAAACACATACCGACTGTCAAAACGTTCCCCGAGCCGCTTGGCCAAGCGGTCTTGCACCTCTTTCTCCAGTTCGACAGCCGACCTGTTTCCCTTCCTCTTGAATCCATAGAAGTCGACCAAAGATGTCACCGCATCGAAGTCATGTCCAAGATTGGACATCTTCGATGTCAAACGGTCCACACTCACATACCTTCCAGGTCAATAGGAGTAAAATGATAATTTCGTTCAATGTATTGAGGTGCAACCACTTCTTTAATAAATCTAACTGCCGTATCTCCCTCAACTGCCAGGCCAATGCGGATCACGGCCGCCCTCCCAGCAGATTGATGCGCCAAAGCTCCCCGGGCGAGTAGTCGTCATCCAACCAGGCTTGAAACTGCTCCCGATGGAACTTCTTGGCCTCGGTCCTTCCCCGTTCCATCTCCAACACGAACAATTCATCAATCTCAAATGAATTGACGAGAATTGGGGATTGGGTGGCGACAATCACCTGTTTGTCCTTGCTCAACACCCTGATCATGTCACCGATCTTTGCGATGGCCACGGGATGCAGCCCCAGCTCCGGCTCATCCAACAAAATGACATCCGGCAACAGCCGAGGTGGCAGGTTGAGCAGCGTGGCCAGGCAAAAGAAGCGAAGGGAGCCGTCCGAGGTCAGGTGCGCGCCTACCTCTTGGTCAAAGTGTGCGTGCTGCCAGCGCAGGTAGACGCGCCCGAATTCGTCCTCAAGGGCGAAGTTTCGAAACTCCGGCAACACGTCGGAGATGAACATGCAGATTAGTTCATACCGTCTGACGTCTTCATGCTGTAGCCTAAACAGAATCGGTGCCAGATTGCCTCCGTGCTGCCGCAGACGGACGTGGTCCTTGATGTCCCACTTTTTTTGATCGGCGACTGATTGGAAGTATCGTGGAATTGAAAGACGGAACAGTTTTTCAGCAACGATGCGATCACACCGGCGGTTGTGGCGTTCACGCAGTCGGGAGGGGCTACGATGTTGGCTTCGCCATGCCCACTGCCCAGTGCCTGCCACCGGACCTCGCCGCCTTGACTGTTGCTCGAAAACCGGAACTGTTCAGATGTGAAGATGAACCGGTCGGGATGGGCATGCGCGAGGGCAAACTCATAGTCGTTTTGGCCATCGCCCGTCAATAGCCTTATGGATGCTTCCAGTCTTGGAGTAACACTGCCCCCCCCCCCGAACAAATTATCTGATGCACCACCATTCTTGCCCACAAAAATACCAAGCTGTCGGGGCTTCACCATCCAACTCAGCATTTCAAAGAACTTGAGGACATTGGATTTTCCGCTGCCGTTTGCACCGATCAACACGGCGGCCTTGGGAATTTCCTCCAACGAAAAGTCCGCCAACGACCTGAAGCCTCGAATGTGTACTGAGGAAATCACCTGTGGTTCACCCGTGGAGCAGCCACCCGTCTGGCAACTTCCTTTCCCGCTCAACTTGCCGCGAACCAGTCCGGAGAATTGATGATCATCCTCCGGCGGCGCTGCAGCGTTGCTGGAGGTCTTCCCTGACATGGTCCAGGTCCAGTTCCCCCAGCAGGTCCTGGATGGTGTCCAGGTACAGAAAGGCCAGGCACGAGTCCCCGCGCCAAACAGCCCTCTCCCGATACAGCAGGACAGCCTGGACCAGCCGGTTGGTTGCGTCCCCATATTCGGGATCCCAGGCATGGATGTGCCGGATTTCGTCGATCGCACGCGGCCAATTGGTATCCCAGTACGATTGGCTTTCCTGGTAGTGGAGCGCCGCCTTGATTTCGTTCGCAACGGCCGGCGACTCGCGCAGGGCCTTGGCCACCTCCAGTTGCAACAGGGCTTCCTCGCCCCGGTCGGCTTGGACCAGTTCGCGCGCCCACTGGATATAGATCCGTTCCATCAGCTCCAGATAGCCAACATCCACGGCGTCCGGATCCTCCGTCCGCAACTGTTCCAGTTGTGCCAGGGCCGCGGGCCAGTCTTTGTTGGCCAAGGCCACCTCTGCCCGGGTGAAGGCGGCCGGCCGGGGCACGGGAGTGGGCTGGGGCACCTGCGCCTCCGGCGTGGCTGCAGGTTGATCCTGGAGCTGCAGGCGCAACACCCGGATCTGTTCACTGCGCCCCCAATCCAGTTTTTCGACGGCGGCCAATTGCTCGCCGATCGCCACCGCCTCCGGAATGCGGCCTTCGGCGATGTGGGCATCCAACGCCTCCAGGAGGTCGGAGAGGCGCGCCTGATTGAGCATGTCGGCGCTCGCCTTGCCGCGCTCCCATCCCCACAGACCGGTACCGGCCAACACCAGCACCGCGGCCAAACACAGGCCGAGAACCGCGAAGCGAAACCAGGGCGGCATCATGCGGGCGCAAGGCCACGGCGCAAGCGGATTGGCACCGCGGCGTGTTCGGAGCACACCGCGGTGTCGGTTCCATGTGCGCTACTCGCTGGCTTGCTGTGCAGCCCGGCGCAGGGCGAGGATGTCGTCCAGCTTCGAGCCGGCCGTAGTGTAGGCCGCCTGGGCATCGGCACCCTCGCCGGCAACGGCAAACTGCGCTTCACCCCAAACCTTCCACACCTCGGACATCTCCGGAATGGTGGGTACTGCCCGCCCTTGAGCGGCAATACGGCCCATTTGCGCCACCATGGGATCGTCGAGGCCGTCCAGAATGGGAAGCCACGCCGGAATCCCCGGCGCCGCCGCCTGCAACGCCTCCATGCCGGCATCCGTCAACACCTGGCTTTGCAGGAAGTGCCAGGCAAACAACGGATCCGGACCGCGCGCGTTCAGCATGTAGCCCAGGACGTTCACGAAAGAACTGCCGTCGTCCGGGAAGGCAGCCACCGACCAGTTGACCGGCGACTGCCGGACCCGTTCGAGGTTCCATGGACCGGATACCATAAACGGTACGCGTCCCTCGTTGACAAACCGTTCAAGTTCGGCACCCGCCAGACTGGGGTTGGTGACCCCGGCGCCGCCCAGACTCTGCAGGAACAGAATGGCATCCACAGTGGCCTGACTGCCCAGCAGGGGAGACTCCACGTCGAAACCGGTGTCCGCATTCCAGGCAAACAGATCCCCGCCGCGGCCGGTTATCACCGGATAAATGTCGAAGGGACTGTAGGAGTTGACTGCAATACCCAGTTCGGCACTCCCCGCCTGCATCAGACCGTAGGCCACGTCGGCCGCCGCTCCCCAGGTGGCGGGAACTTCGGCCACCAGGTCGGTGTTGTAGAACAGGGCCAGGCTGTCGGCTGTGACCGGGACACCGTACTGAACTCCTTCGTAGCTCATGGAGCGCAGGACACCGGCTCCAAAGTGGTCTTGCCAAGGTGTCAGGTCGATGGGGGCGACCACCTCGTTGCTGGCCAGGAGGCCCAGCCAGTCCGATCCGCCGAACAGGATGTCGGGCTCGGTGGAGCCGGCTCCCAGGGCCACCTTGTAGTCCGCCAGGATCTCGGACAGGGGCTTGCCCACCACATCGACCTCCACGCCAAAGTCCTCGGTGAACCGAGCACCCATGGCCTGCAAGGCGGGAACCCTGGCTTCATCCGACCAGATGACGAGAGCCGGAACCTCGACATCGGCCATGTCGGTGGCAGGCGCTTCCTCGGCGGCCTCGACCGGATCCGGTTCGGCAGCCTCGGGCTGTACCGGCGGGGGAATGATGGGGCCGCAAGCGGCCAGGACGAACAGAACCACTGCCATGAGAACAGGCAGCAGGCAACGAATGTGGAGACGATGGGACATGGCAGTTGGTCGGTTTGAATTGGACAAGGTTTCAAGCAACCGCGGCACCAGGGTTTTCGAAGTAGTACCCCTGACCGCGGACATTGATGATGTACTGCGGATTGGATGAATCCGCCTCGATTTTGTTGCGCAGATAGTTTATGTAAACCCTGACCTGACTCTCGTCGTAGCCCGGTCCCCAGACCAGTTCCAACAGCTGCTGGTTGGACAGCACGGCCCCGTTGGCGTTGATCAGGGTTTGCAACAGGCGGCACTCGGTGGGCCGCAAGGACACCTGCCGGCCGCCCACCGTCAGGTACTGCCGGTCCGGATGAAACTGCAGGTGGTCGTCCACGCGTATCACGCCGGCACCCGGCTGAAAACGTTCCGTCCGGCGCAGCACGGCCTGGACGCGCAGAAGGACCTCCTCGGTCCGAAAGGGTTTGGTGATGTAGTCGTCCGCCCCCAACTGCAAGCCGCGGTCCTTGTCTTCGTCTTCGTTGCGAACCGTCAGCAGGAGCACCGGCACTTCGCTGTTCCGGCGCAGCCGACGCAAGGTCTCGAAACCGTCCAGCCGGGGCATTTCGACATCCAGGAGAACCAGACGCGGGTCCAGCTTCTCGACCTGCCGCAGGGCGTCTTCGCCGTCCTCCGCTTCAATGACGGGATAGCCGGAGGCCCTGAACAGCAGTTCCAGCGCCTTGCGAATGTTGCGCTCGTCGTCAACCACCAGGATCGGCCGACCCGGTGCTGTATTCACATCCATCGACTGGTGGCAGGTGGAGGCACTGCTCGACCGGACCGGCCGGGCCTCCCGGTGGGGTACAGGTTTGGCATTCGTCAGGTGATTTCCGTTATTGGAGGCACTAAGTAAAACCGGGCTTTGGTACAAGCTGCCTGTCGGAATCGCATGAGGGAGAGCCCCCTCGTGTCCGGCCGTCCCGCGGCACAGGGGAAGCTGCACGGCGAGAGGCGATCTCTTGAGAGACCTTGAAGACCCGTGAACAAGAGGGAAGCCCACTTCTACTTAAGTGCCTTATTGGACCAACCCGCGGGCGGCGACGGGCCAAACCCGTTCCACTTCGTTTCCCCGGCAACCATACACCTGATTGTGCAGGTTGACCGTCACGCAAACGTGATTGGGAATGACACGGATTCGATCGCCGATGGACGGCCTGGAATCGCAGTTGCCGATGTCCAGGTAACCGTGCTCCTCGTTGGTCTGGTAAATCTCGGCTCCCGGGAAGTCCAACACGATGCCCCTGGGCATGTCTCCGTCGGCCGAGAACGTCTTGGTTCCGCCGTCTATGATCGCCCGGTGCGGCACCGGGTTGCTGACAACGGTCGTGAGCACCTGCAGGGCGCAGTCCGCCTCCGTCGCCACGCCGCGATCGATGCATTGCCGATCCATGAAGATGTAGGTTCCGGCCCGGTGTTCGGTCAGGCCCTTCACGGCGTCCGCCTCGAACGCCGTGGGCGTACCGCCGCCGCTTACAATCTCCCGGTTCAGGCCGGCCTGGTCGAAGGCCTGGACAGCTTCGGCGATGCGGTCCGCACTTTGACGACTGGTGGGATAGGTTGCCATGCCCCGCAGGTTCAGGCCGGGCGTCCGATCGATGTGCCGGGCCAGATCCACAAGCTCCGACACCGAAGGCACGCCGGTCCGGTCGATGAACGAATTCAGTTCCGCGAGAACGTTGACCACCACGCCCTGCCTGACGGCCGCGGCGCCGATGGCATCCGTGACGAGCGGGGAATCGGCGGTTACCGTCAGATCGCACTCCTGCGACAATCGGCACAGGCGCTCCAGCTTCGGCTTGCCCACAATGTTGAAGTAAAGGAGGATGTTGTCCAGACCGGCATTGGCCATCACCTCGACCTCACCCAGTTTTTGGCAGGTGATGCCGATGGCCCCGGCATCTACTTGCCAACGGGCAAGTTCGGGAATCTTGTGGGTCTTGATGTGCGGCCGGGAGCCGACACCATACTCATCAAACAAACGCTGGAATCTCCGGATGTTGCGTTCGCACACATCCAGGTCCAACACCAGGGCCGGAGTGTCGATGTCGTCAATGTGCATTTGGCCGCTCACAGAATGGCAAGAGTCCCAAGTCCATTTTATAGGAGGGCCGCCAACTTTGCCCGGACCGGACATGAAACAGGTCCAATCCGCAGAGGTTCGCCGACCCAATCGAGTGCCCAACCGTTCCGACGCCGAACGGCAGGCCTCTTCCGTTTGAGTGCAGGTTGGCAAAACCGGCCACGTAACCGGGGCACCAGGCATGGCTCGTCATCCCAAGGCCATCGCATTCTAATGGGGAATGGGTAATCCTTGGGCACCGGACAGGTCTTCGCAAAGCCGGACCTCGCCCTTGGAGCCGGGAGCACACGTCCACCGGGGTATCGCGGCCAAGCGCCCGGACCGTGGGCGTGGAGACGGACCGGCCGGCAGTCCTGTCCCCATGGCACGCGGTGGTCCAGTTCCGGGCCTGGGGCCGCTGTCATGGCGCATGGGGTCCGTACCCGGGCAGAGGTGCTACAGGTCCCCTGCGTGGTTTTATCCCGCCTACCGCTGGCCAGACCCACGACGAGGGCCTGCATCCGGTCCCCATCGAGCCTGATCCCCCCACTCGCCACATCCGGCTTTGGGAACTCCGACATGTTATCCCTGTGAGCTCCAGTTGCCATTGCCTATGACGTTATCAATGCTTATTGCGCGACAGGATGTCGACTGATCAGCCTGTTTCGTAGTCGGATGCGGTGGTTGCTTGTTGCATTCGAAATTGTTCAATATATTTTTGTGTTGGCTTTCCCCCAAAGCGGAATGCGATTGCCCCGCTCGTCATCCAAACCGGATTTGGTAATGCTTCGCACATACCCGTGCCGCCAACCCTTCTATATGTTGGTCACCGATCCACACTGATTGCCACGAACATGCCAAGACCCAACAGCCACTTCACAATCACCCGCGATTTCGATGCCACTCCCATCGCGAGCCCCGCGATGGTCCAGGACGTGTGGGAGGGAATGGCGCCTGCCGGACCCGAACCATCCTCGCACCTGGCCGAAGTCCTGAACCAGATGCACGGCGCGCGGTCCCTGCTGGACGTGTCCGATTTGGAAATGGAGGTCCTCAGCCATGCCCGCAGGGAGACCACAGCCCAGTTGATTGTACAGCGGGACAACGGCGACCGCATCGTGTTCGCCGGACACCGCGTGCAGTGGAACGATGCACGCGGACCCTTCAAGGGAGGTATCCGGTTCCATCCATCGGAGACCCTGGACATGACCAGGGCCCTGGCCGCCCTGATGATGCTCAAGACCGCGGTGCTGGACCTGCCCCTGGGTGGGGGGAAGGGAGGTGTGCAATGCAATCCCGCGACACTGTCCCGTCCGGAACGCGAACGCCTGAGCCGATCGTACATTCAGGCCATGCATCCGGTCCTGGGACCTGCACTGGACATCCCGGCCCCCGACATGAACACCGACGCCGAAGTGATGGGCTGGATGGTTGATGAATACGAGGCCATCCGGGGCCGCCACGCGCCAGGCACCATTACCGGCAAACCGCCAGCACTGGGAGGAAGTCGCGGACGACCGGAGGCCACCGCCCTTGGCGGCCTGTCCGTCCTGCACCGGGTCGCGGACCACATGGGGAAGCCCCTGGCCGAAAAATCCATCATCATCCACGGTTACGGCAACGTGGGCAGTCACGCCCACCAGCTGGCTGCCGACATCACGGGGGCACGCGTCACCGGGGTCTGCGACAGTCGCAGCGGCCTATTCAACCCCGAAGGCCTGCCATATGCAGAGGTCGCGGCCTGGAAACAAGAACACGGCAACTTCAGCGGTTGTCCGGCCGGGGCGGCAGTGAGTCCCGAAGACCTGCTGGTTCAGCCTGCCGCGGCCTTGTTGCTGGCTTCGATGGAAGGCATGATCGACAGCCACAACGCCGGCGACGTGCAAGCGGAGATGGTGGTGGAGCTGGCCAATCAACCCATATCCCAAGAAGGAGGTCAACGCCTTCTCGACCGCGGCCTCCTGATCATCCCGGACATTCTGGCCAACGCCGGCGGAGTCACCGTCTCCTATTTCGAACAGGTTCAGAACGCCTCATGGCAGCGGTGGTCCCATACGCAGGTCGTGGAACGCCTGCAACAGGAGATGGCATCCGCCACCGGCGCCGTCGTGGACATGGCGGACCGACACGATACCGACCTGAGAACGGCCGCAATCGCATTGGCCATGGAACGGGTCGTTGAAACCCAGCGGGCCCGTGGATGGAGTGCAATCTCGCCGACGTAGACCGTGCTACCGCCCGGTTCCGCGGCCGGAGGTGCCAGCCATTGCCCATGCTTGCGTGCGCCTTATGCAGGCTCCGGCACCAAAGTCGGGTTCCGAACCTTTACCGGGAACAGCAGGATTCAGCTGGCCTGGAACTGCTCGAACCGGACCGCCAGCAGATCCCTGTCGGGGCGGAATTCCGGAATCCGGGGCACCACAATTTTGCTCCCGGCCAAGGACATCAGGCCACGAGCGAACGGCTCCAGCCCCTCGGACACATGGATGCGGCCGTCGGGATCGATGCCAAGCAAGTTGGCATCGAAGGCCGCGTGGTGGAGACGGGACATGCACAATCCTTCCGTCACGTCAACGGTGCCTCCGTCCGCACCCGACACAATGCGCACGGCATCCACCAGTTGGGGTTGGGACAAGCCGGAGAAGGTACAGGTTGCCCGGTAGGCCTCCAAGACGTCAATCCGAAACCGGGCCTTGGACACCCGGTCCTCCATGCGGCGAAAGGTATAGGCCGAAAGCGGTCCGCCGAACATGTCAGCTTGTAGCAAATCCTGTGATGCCGTGCAATCAAGACCAAGTACCAGCCGGACTTGTCCGGCACCGGCATCCCAATCCATGACATAGACCGGAAACTGCGGCAGATACACGGCGGGAGCCAGTCCGAGCAGATAAATCAACGGCACCCCTTCCATCCAGGCGGTCTTCAGCCACTGGTTCTGATAGTGGGTGGGATCGAGATCGCGCATGTCGTAAACCCACATGCCATTTCCACTGCCGTCCGTCCCCTGGTCCGAATATTGCACACCTCTACCGGCCCTTGGCACCACGGTCCTGACACTGAGAACCCGGTCCATCTGCCTCGGCTTGAATATGCCGACTGCCCGGTTCGCAAACAGAATGCGGTCGCCCCCAAAGGAAAACCCCTTGACCATTTCATGCCAGGGAACCGCGTCGCGATAGATCTGTGCCAGCCGGGCGAGCGTCCCGGCGGCGGCCAAGCGCATGTCAAGATCGCTTGGGTCGCGCGTCGAGATCAACATGCCTCAGTTTTGACAGGGATGTCCGTCACACGGTTCGACCGGTCAGCCCGGCAACCGCTCCGCAAGTGGTCCGCCACCCCGGAACGCGGTTTGGCGCTGTGTCCGAAATCCCTGGGGTGAGCCGGTGTCACGCGTGGACGAACACAAGGGTCCCCGAACCCGGTCCATGGCCCAACACCCAACCGTCGCCGGCCTTGACACCACCGGCGGCGTTGGGAGTGGTCCACTTGTAAAGCCAGGCGGCTTCTTCCTCGGACAGCAACACGTTGCCGTTGTCGGACG
>CAZMKQ010000033.1:0-17719 GCA_964566955.1 uncultured Caldilineaceae bacterium
GGAACCAAGCCCCATCATAACCGAAAACGCCAAGTTATCCATGCCAGGCGCTTAGTTCGGTCGTAGGGGCGACCACCCGGAAGTTCAGGTTCCAGAGGAAGGCGGGCCCCGTCCAGCCCCATGCCTCCATCATGTGGAAGGCCTGCACCGTCCATGCCGCCTGTTCGGCCTCGCTGTTGTCGTTGGCGTACAGGTAGGCCGCGTGGATGTTGTCCGCGCTGTTCCGGAACGAAGGCCAGCCGAATTCGGTCGGAATGATGGGCAGATGGCCCGCGCCGTGGCGCACCAGCAGTTCCCGGTATCCTTCCATGGTGGAGCGGAAGCTCCAGGAGTGGTGCGGATTGTCGCAGGGACCGTTGAAGAACTCGTTGCCCGTTGCCTGGATGGCCGCACAGGCCTCCTCCCAGGTGGCGTGGGGCGGAACATTGAACCCGTGCGGATGGGCTCCGATGGCGTCCACGTGTTCGGCCAGTCCGCCCTCCAGCATCTGCTCCAGGTAGACGAAATCGTCCACCGACTTGCCGATGATGCTGGCCGCAGGAGTCAGGGCGCCCGAGACGATGTACATGCCGGGACAGTGTTGGCGGATCGCCTGGGAGGCCGGAATCAGTACGGCCAGGTAGTCGCTGCCGTGCATGTCCCGATCGCCGGTTTCCACATAGTAGTTCTGCTCGTTCCAGACTTCGATGGCCGCCACCTTGCCGCAATAGCGCCGGGCTAGTTCACCGATGAATCCGGTCAGGGCGGCCGGGTCCTTGGGATAGCCCGCCACGAACTTGTCGTCGTTGAGCTCGCGGGCCCAGCGCGGGGTGGCCGTAACGCTGAGCAGCAACTTGATGTTGCGGCGGCCGGCATCGGCCACCAGCGCGTCCAGCTCCGTGCGACTGCTCGTGAACTGGTAATAGCCGGGGGTGCGTTCGAAGTCCTCCCAGCGGATCTGGGTCTTCAGCCACGTGAAGCCCAGGTCCTGGACCGCGTCGAGGATTTGCCTGCGATTCCGGGTGCCCACATCGATTACGTGGGCCTGGATTCCGTAGGCGAAGGGCAGGCCCGCCGACAGCGGGGAACCGCCGGTCGGCATCTGCGGGGATGGGCCGGGCGTGGCCACGGATTCGGCGGAACTGCCCGTTTCCGCAACGGGATTGGACGCAACAAGCTGAGCCGGCGGTTCGGGAATGATGTCGGCCACCGGAAGGTTTCCGGGGACATGGCGCACCAGCGGCGCCCAAATCCAATGGCCGTCGGCGAGCACCAGCCAGGAGCCGTCCTGATTGCGCGCCACCGGCGTCACGGGCGTGTCCGCTTCCAGCCATCCGGCCCTTGGGAAACCGGTACCGGGGCCTTCCCGCAGGTTGGAGACCCGATTGGTTGACGGACCGTCCGCGTCGTCTTCCACGGTGGCCGCAGGGGTTGGAGTTGCGGTATGGACAGGCACTCGGGTTGGTGCCGGCTCGGCCACCGCGGTGGCCGTCGGCTGGGGAGTCGCGGTAAAGGTGGGCACGGGCACCGGAGCCCGGGGCTGGTTCGCGGCGGGGACAGGCGTGTTCTGCGAACCCACTTGACAGGCGGCAAGAAGCAGTGATGCCAGCACCCCGATCACGACGGCGCTTTGCATGGTGGGCACGGGCCTGCGGAACAACATGGGACAAAGGAATGGTGCTGTTGGACGCGGTGCGGCGCGGGACCGCCGGCATGGCGGCGGAACATTGTAGGGGCGTTCCCGGACCGCAACCGGACGCGGTTCGGTCCCGCGTTGGTCCGCCCGTCTGCGGTCGGGCGAACCCGGCCGGGGTCCGCAATCCGCATTGAGCTGTCCCGGCGGTGTGCAACCGCAGACCGCCGACAACGCGCTATCCGGCTGGCTTGGGACGGCACAAGACCGCGGGCACCGTGCCGCGTCAAGAAGGGTTTGTCGGCACTGCCGGGAGCTCCCGGCGGTCATCCGACCGCGAATCCTGGGCCAATCGGTTTGATATGCGGTCCCTGCCAAACCTACAATGAACTGTTACCCCGACAAGCAGAGCCCGTTCTGTTTTCAATGCCGCAGGTTGTGGCGGCAGGAGATGCCCACATGAAACTCGAACATTCAGCCATCAACGTCCACGACGCCAAGGCGGTTGCCCAATGGTGGAGCGAGCACTTGGGCATGCGCATCGTCATGGAGAGCGACGAACCGCCCTTCATGCACTTTCTGGTCGACGACGACGGTGCCATGATGGAGATTTACGCCATGGCAGAGGCGGAAGTTCCCGACTGGGCCAACATTGATCCCCAAAGCATCCACTTTGCCTTCACCACCAAGGACATGGACGCGGAACAGGCCCGGCTTGAGGCCGGGGGCGCGGAAGTGGTTGCGGGCAGAACCGCGCCGACCGGCGACAAGCTGCTCTTCCTGCGCGACCCCTATGGCACGCCGTTCCAGCTCGTTCAACGCCGGCAGCCGCTGCTGTAGACCGCTGCGGCCGACACCGATTTGGGACATCGGTTGAGTGGAATCGGCGTTTTCGGTGTAGACTTGGGCGAAAGTCCGCCACGCGCGACGCTGTCCGCTGGTTCAAGCGCGCCGACTGACATTGCCCCGTCCCCGGTCCGGCACCGGTTCCCGTGTCCTGCCCCGCCGCGGCAGCGTGATATGTTGTGCCCGGTGCCAGCGTACTTACGGAGAGGATTGCCTGCATGTTTTTTGAACTACGCACCTATCGCACCAAGCCTGGCATGCTGGACCAGTGGGCCAAGGTAATGGACGAGAAGATTATTCCGTTCCAGATCTCCAAGGGCATGGTGGTTGTCGGCAGTTTCATCGGCGAGGACGAAGAGGACCTATATGTGTGGATCCGCCGGTTCGAAAGTGATGAACAGCGCGATCAGCTCTACCGGGCCGTCTACGAAGACAGCATCTGGAAGAACGAACTCAAGCACTTGGCCGATGAAATGCTGGATCGCAAGAAGGGGATCGACGTGAAGAAGATCCTTGCCACGCCCAAGTCCGTGGTCCAGTAGGGGACCTTAATTCCATGCCCTCAATACTCCTGGGACGGCTGCGGTCGTCCGTGCGCGTCCTGCTTCCGGTCCTGTTGGCCGGCCTGATGCTTGCCGGCTGCGAGTTCTCGCTGCTGCCGGAGGGCCGGTCCTCGGAGGTGGCGTCCAGCGAGGCCACCCCGACCCCGATTCCAACGCGCATTGTGCCCCTCAAGCCGACCTATACGGTGATGGAGGGGGAGATCGTCAAGGACCTGGTGTTCAACGGCCGCATCGCGCCCGTGCGCGAGGAAGGCCTGTTCTTCCGGACCTCGGGCCGCCTCAAGGCCGTCTACTTCGCGCGCAACGACCTGGTCCAGGCCGGCGATGTGATTGCCGAACTCGAGATCGAGGGCCTGGAAGCCGAACGGGAGGCGCGCCGGCTTGACCTCGCGCGCGCCCAGGCCGGCCTCGACGCGGTGACGAAGGAGGTGGAGTTCGCGGTCTCGATGGCCCAAATCAACCTGGACATCGCGGAACTCGCCCTGATCGAGACCATCCGCACCCAACCCGAAGGCTCGGTCGACATTGCCATCCAGCGCAAGAACGTCGAACGGGCCCAGCTCGAACTGGCCAACATCAGCACGACCGTGGACCCCATCCTGGTCAACAACGTGGCCCAGGCCGAGTTGGCGCTCGAGCGGATCGACAAGCGCGTGGCCGATTCACAGATCATCGCCCCCTTCGACGGCATGATCCTGTCCCTGTCGCTGTCGGTGGGCCGCGGGGTGGAGGAGTTCCGGCCGGTGGTGGTGCTGGCCGATCCGGACGACCTTGAGGTGTCCGCCGACCTGATCAGCAACCAGCTGGCCGACCTGGCCGAGGAGATGCCGGTCAACGTTCTGTTGCTGGGGCGCCCCGGCGACCCGGTCACGGGCAACATTCGCAAGCTTCCCTACCCCTACGGCAGCGGCGGCTCCGGCGCCACGGTCGAGGAACTGGACAAGTCCACCCGGATTTCGCTGAACGTGCTCGCGGCCGACGTCGGCATGCGGCTGGGGGACTTGGTGCGGGTTTCGGCCGAACTGGAGCGCAAGGAAAACGTCCTGTGGCTGCCGCCGCAGGCCATCCGCGTCTTCGACGGCCGCCGGTTCGTGGTCAAGAGTGTGGACGGGCGCGACCAGCGCGTGGATGTCAAGGTGGGCATCCAGACCATCGACAGGGTTGAAATCGTGGAGGGCCTTGAGCTCAACGACGTGGTCATCGGTCCCTAGCCGCCGGCTGCGGGACGGCCGGGGGTGCTCTCGCCGTGAAGCTCTTCAATCGATACACATCCATTTTCGCGGTCGCCCTGAAGCGGCTGTTTGCCCAGCGCGGGCTGACGGTCGCGATTGTGGTGGGCCTGGTGGTATCGATTTCCCTGATCATGAGCATTCCGCTCTACGCGGATGCCGTCTACTACAAGCTGCTCAAGGACGAACTGGAAGGACCGGCGGGCTCCGGCAGCATCCGGCGGCCGCCCTTCTCCTACATGTTCCGCTACGTGGGCTCCACCTACGGGGCCCAGGAGTGGGAAGCCCTGGAGCCGGTTGACACCTACCTGTCGGGGCCGGCTGCCGACAAGTTGGGATTGCCCCACGTGCGCACCGTCCGGCACTTCAAGACGGACAACGTGCGCCTTTTCCCGGCCGACAACATCATCTACTCGGACATCACCGATCCGCTGGAGTGGGTTAGCTTCGGGTTCGTCACCGACTTTGAGAACAACATCGATATCGTGGAGGGCCGCTTCCCGGACCCGACCACCTCCGGCGATCCGACCGTTCCCGTCGAGATCCTGATTTCCGCGGCCATGGCCGACGAAATCGGGATTCAGAGCGGCGAGAACTTCATGACCTTCCGCCGCGCCCGCACCGACGAGGGCACGCGCACCATCCAGGTGCCGGTGGTGGTGACGGGGGTCTGGGAGCCGCGGGATCCGACCAGCGAGTTCTGGTTCTACAACCCGAACACCTTCGAGACGGTCCTGATCATCCCGGAGCAGACCTACGTCAGCCGGGTGGCGCCGACCTACGCCAACGACGTGTACCTGGGGCTCTGGTACCTGATCATGGACGGCACGGATGTCACGGCGTCCACCGTGCCCCAGCTCATCGCCAACACCACGGAAGTGGAGCAGGAGACGGCCGCCCTGCTGTCCAACACCCGACTCGGCGTCTCTCCCAGCGATGCCCTCGACCGCTACCAGCTGCAGTCGGGCCAGCTGACGGTCCTGTTGTACGCCTTCAGCGTCCCCATCATGGGGCTCCTGCTGGCCTTCATCGGTCTCGTGGTCGGCCTGTCCGTGGCGCGCCAGCGCAACGAGGTGGCGGTGCTGCGCAGCCGCGGCGCCACCTCCATGCAGGTGGTCGGCATCTCCTTCATCGAATCGGTGCTGCTGGCCGGCCTCGCGTTGGCGGCGGCCTACTACGGTGCCCCCTTCGTGGCCCAGGTCATCGGTTCGACGCAGACGTTCCTCAACTTTGCAACCGATGCCGATCTGCGGCTCGTGTTCAACGCCAACACCTGGCGCATCGGCGGATTCGCCGTGGCCGTGACGGTCGTGGCCCAGCTGCTGCCGACCATCGGGGCTTCCCGCTTCACCATCGTGACCTACAAGCAGGAACAGGCGCGCACGCTGCGGCCGCCCTGGTGGCAGCGCGCCTACATGGACGTTTTCCTGCTGGTGCCCGCGGCCTACGGCATCTACCTGCTGCAGCAGCAGGGCAACATTGCCGGACCCGGTCCCTTGACCGGCGCCACGCTCTTCGACAATCCGCTGCTGTTCCTGGTGCCGGCCCTGGGCCTCTTTGCCCTGACCCTGGTGGCCCTGCGCTTCCTGCCCTATTTCATGGCCCTGGTGGCCTGGGTCGTGTCCCGCACGCGCGGGGTCGGCATCCTGCTGGCGACGCGGCATCTGTCGCGCAACCGCGGCCTCTACACGGCGCCCATGGTGCTGCTGGTCCTGACCCTGTCCCTGTCCACGTTCACGACCTCGCTGGCCCAAACCCTGGACAACCACCTGTGGGACCAGATCCACTACGAGGTGGGCGCCAACTCGCGCCTGGTGGAACTGGGCTACTTCCCCGACACCGGCGGGGGAACGCCGGGTGGGGGCGGCGATGCGGCCCTGGCGGATCCGAACGCCCAGCAGAGCTGGACCTTTGTGCCGGTGTCGGAGCACCTCCGGCACGAGAACATCACCAAGGCGACGCGCCTGGCCGAGTTCGAGGCGGCCATCCAGCTGCAGGGGGACTGGCGGCCCGTGCAGTACCGCGGCCTGGACCGCGTGGACTTCCCGACCGTGGCCTTCTGGCGCAACGACTTCGCGTCCGCCAACCTCGGCTCGCTGATGAATTCGCTGGCGCTTGATTCGGCCGGCGTGCTCATGCACGGACCGTTCATGCGTCGCAACACAATTCGGGTCGGGGACACGGTGCGCATGCGCTTCATCCGCTACGGCATGCGGGGCGAGGCGGACATGACGGTCCTGGGCGAGTTCGACTATTTCCCCGGCTGGTATCCGGAGGATGGGGCCCTGGTGGTCGGCAACCTGGACTACCTGTTCGAAGTCATGGGCGGCCAGTTCCCGTACGACGTGCTGGTCGAGACGCTGCCCAACACCGACTTCGAAACCATGCAGCGCGACCTG
Source organism: uncultured Caldilineaceae bacterium (assembly GCA_964566955.1). Lineage (GTDB taxonomy): Bacteria > Chloroflexota > Anaerolineae > Caldilineales > Caldilineaceae > Bin34. The sequence goes on from CAZMKQ010000033.1 coordinate 6,650, forward strand.
TACAAGTTCGACATCAATGTCCTCAACTACTACTCGGCGCGGCAGGGCATCGCATCCGAACAGGCACAGCCGCAGCGCCAGGGCCTGTTCGGCGTCCTGTCGGTCGGCTTTGTGGCATCCGCCATCCTGACCATCCTGGGGTTCCTGCTGTATACGCTGTTTTCCTTCCGCCGCCGCTTCATCGAACTGGGCACCCTGCGCGCGGTCGGGTTGTCGCGCCGGCAGATGAGTCTGTTCCTGGCCTGGGAACTGGCGTTCCTGATTGGTGTCGGGATCGGCATCGGAACCCTGCTGGGCTACTTCATGAGCGATGCCTTCATTCCCTACCTGCAGGTGGGCACCAGCCCGGAGGACGTGACACCGCCCTATCAGGTGGACATCGCCTGGGACGCCATCACGCGCGTCTATGCCCTGTTCGGCCTCCTCTTTGTCTCGGCGCTCATGGCCCTGGTGGTTTCGCTGCTGCGCATGCGGATTTTCCAGGCCATCAAGCTGGGTGAAACCGTCTGACGGAACCGACCATGTCTGGCAATATCCACAACTACATCGTCTGCGACGGACTGGTCAAGATCTACAAGATGGCCGATCTGGAGGTGGTGGCCCTGCAGGGCCTCAACCTGACGGTCGGCGAGGGCGAACTGATGGGCATCGTGGGCGTGTCGGGCTCCGGCAAGTCCACCCTCATGAGCATCCTGGGCGGCCTGGACCGTCCCACGGCCGGCCAGGTCAAGGTGGCCGACACCGACCTGCTGAAGCTCTCCGACCGCGGCCTCAACCGGTACCGCCGGGAACAGGTCGGGTTTGTCTGGCAGCAGAGCGCCCGCAATCTGGTGCCCTACCTCAACGCCATCGAGAACGTGAAGCTGCCCATGACGCTGGCCGGCATCGGCGGGCGCGTGAAGCGGGAGCGCTCCGAGTACCTGCTGGAGGCCGTCGGCCTCGGGGATCGCATGCGGCATTCGCTGCGCGAATTGTCGGGCGGCGAACAGCAGCGCGTGGCGATTGCGGTGGCCCTGGCCAACGATCCGGTGCTGCTCCTGGCCGACGAGCCGACGGGCGAGGTGGATTCGGCAACGGCGCAGATGATCTACGACACGATCGCCCACCTCAACCAGGAGTTCAACCTCACGACCATGATCGTGAGCCATGATCCGGAAATCGCGCGCCAGGTCAACCGCGTGGTGGCCATCCGCGACGGCATGCTGGCCAGCGAGACACGGCGCCAGATGGTGTTCGACGGGGAGACCGACGAGGAAAGCGAACCGGACATGGCCTTCGACGAACTGGTCATTCTGGACTCCGCCGGCCGCCTGACGATTCCCAAGGAAGTGCTGGAGCACTTCTCGATCAAGGGCCGGGCCACCATCGACATTTCCGACGAGGGCATTCTCATCCGACCGGCCGAAGAGCACATTGATGCCCCGGAACTGGAGGCCCACTTGGAGGACGAGCGACGGTTCCTGGAGGAGGCCGCGATGGGTACCCGGCGCCGCGGTTTCTTCGGCCGCATGTTCGGGCGACGCCGGCGGTCGGCCGAGAACGGAGCGGGCGAAGCCGACACAGGACAGGAATGACGGACATGAACGGCGACAACGGCATGGAGGGCACCGCCCCCGCCATCCTGACGGAGGAACTGACCCGTACCTACCGCATGGGGGGACAGGACATTCCGGCCCTGCGCGGCGTCAACCTGACGGTGCCGCAGGGACGCTACATGTCCCTCAAGGGCCGCTCCGGCAGCGGCAAGACCACCCTGCTCAACTGTATTGGCGGTCTGGACACGCCCACCTCCGGTGTGGTCCGGATTTTCGGCGAACCCATCGACCAGTGGACCGAACGCAAGCTCACCATGTGGCGGCGCATGACGGTCGGCTTCGTCTTCCAGTCCTTCGGTCTCATGCCGTCGCTCTCCGCCTACGAGAACGTGGAGCTGATGCTGCGGATGTCCGGGGCCAAGGGCCGGCAGCGCCGGACCAAGGCCGTGGAGTGCCTCGAACTCGTGGGGCTGACGCGCTGGATGCACCATCGGCCCTTCGAACTGTCCGGCGGACAGCAGCAGCGCGTGGCGATCGCCCGGTCCCTGGCCAACTCGCCCCGGTTGCTTCTGGCGGACGAGCCCACCGGGGAACTTGATACGCAGACGGCCCGTGAAATCCTGGGCCTGTTCCAGCAGATTGTGCGCGAGCAGCAGGTGACGGTGCTCATGGTCACGCACGACAGCCTGTCCGACGAATACGTCGACGAAATTCTGTATCTCAGCGACGGCGCGATCACCGAACAACAGCCGGCCGTCCGGGCACGGGATCGCACCGTGCCCAATCCCGGCGATGTCAGGGTCCTGCCCGTCGCCGGGGCACAGGAAGCCTCGGCCGAAGACGAAGAGGCCCCGGCCGACACCAAAGACGCGTCGGACCCATCGTCCGCGCCGGCGGAGTCCTGAACGCCAACGCCGCCAGGCCCAACGGGCTGGCGCTGTTCGATCCCGACAGGGGCAGGCATCTGCCCACGCTGCTCGACCGCGGGCGGCATTTCCACGAGGCGTTCGGGCTGGTGTTCCTCACCCCCTTTCCCTGCCCCGAACTGTTTGCGGTCCCCCCGTCGGAACCGGATGTGGAGGTGGTCTACGGACCGGTGCCGTCCGTCACCCAACCGGTGTTCAACGGCTCGTGGAACCAGATCCAGTTTGTTGACGGGGCATTCCTGTACAACAAGACCGGCGTCACGCGGGCACTGGTCAGCGACGGTTGCCGCATCGTCCTGCAGCGTGTTCCCTGGGTGCACGACGACGAAGTCCGCTACACGTTCCTGTCCATCGTCATGACGGCCCTGCTGCTGCAGAGGGGCATCCTGCCCATGCATGCCAGTGCGGTTGCGGCGCACGACGGGGCCGTCCTGTTCATGGGGCCCTCCGGTGCCGGCAAGTCGACCCTGGCCGCGGAGCTGGTGCGCAGGGGCCATCCCCTCCAAGCCGACGACATTGCGCCCATTGTGCTGGACCGCGGTCATCCCGAGGTGGTGCCGGGATTCCCGCAGTTGAAGCTGGCCCTGGACGCCGCGGAACATCTGGACCAGCCGCAGGACGGCGTGGCCCGGGTCCGTCCCGGCGAGGCCAAACTGAGCGTCCTCAGCCATGATCGGTTCCACCGTCGGCGACTGCCCCTGAAGGCCGCCGTGTTGCTGGAGCCGTCCGCCGTGGACCGCGTGCGCATGCGCAAACTGGATTCCGTGGCGAAACTGAGGACGCTTGTAAAGTACACTTTCAACCAGTCGTTCCTGGACGGCCTTGGCCGGCGCGGCCAGCACTTTGGACAGGTGGCCGCCGTGGGCAATGCCACCGATGTCTTTGCCGTCCAGCGCCCGGACACGGGCTGGCAGTTGCCGGCCCTGGCCGATTTCATCGAACACGAGCTTCTTGCTTCCTGAGTGCCATGGCAACGAAAACGGAGATTCACCTGGCCACGCGGGTACAGCAGTCCCCAAATCCCATTGCGACCAGTCCGGTCGACGAGGATTTGATGATGTTCAGCCAGGAGCGGAACAGCTACTTCGCGCTGAAGGGGCCGGCGCGCGCCATCTGGGAGCGCATCGCGCAGCCGATCGTGGTCGAGCAGTTGTGCGAGGAGCTGACCGCCGAGTTCGACGATGTGGACATCGACGAGTGCCAGCGGGACGTAATCGCCTTCCTGACCGAACTCCAGGATGAAGGGCTCATCCGGATCATCGATTGAGACCTGGCGCCTCCGCCTGCACACCCTGCGGCGGTGGGAGCCCCTGCGGCGCACGCTGGCCTGGCAGGCCTTTTGGTGGCTGGGCTGGTATCGTCTCCTAATTCTGACGGTCGGTTTCCGCCGGTTCGCCTGGCTGCACGGCTGGTTCATGGCGGAGACGTTGCACGGGACTGCCCCCGCGCAACGGCATCTGGCGTCGGAAATCGGGTTTGCCGTTCGGCGCATGGCCGACCACACCCCTTGGCGGAGCGCCTGCCTGCCCCAGGCCCTGGCCGCGCAGCGCATGTGCCGCCGGCGCGGCTTGGGCAGCACCCTCTATCTGGGCATGGCCCGGAGCGGGGACACCGAAATCGAGGCCCATGCCTGGCTGCGTTGCGGCGATGCCATCCTGACCGGAGAGGAGGAGATGGGCGACTTTGTCCAGGTGGCCAGCTACGCCCTGGATGCCGGTGTCCTGTTCCGCGCGCGGCGGGTGCGTCTGGGCCCGTTTATCGGGGATGTGAGTTTATAGTGGAGGCGGTTCATTTTTGCGGTACAGGCAGGGAGCGCAATCCATGCAGGCCTTGGTCGATCGTCTTCTTCGGGACGGGGTCAATCTGGGGAACAACATCCTCAAGGTGGACGGGTTCATCAACCATCAGCTGGACCCGCACCTGACCCGGGAGATAGGGAAGGCCCTGGCCCGGCAATTCCGGGACGCGGAGGTGGCCGACGTCACCAAGGTGGTGACGGCCGAGGTGAGCGGCATTGCGTTCGCGCTGCAGACCGCCATGGAGTTGGGGGTCGAATCCATCTATGCCCGCAAGGTGCGTCCGGTCACGATGCCGCCGGACAGCTACACCCGCCGGGTGACCAGCCCGACCAAGGGCCACGAGGTGGAGATTGTGCTCAATCCGGAGTACATCGGGCCACAGGACCGGGTGCTGCTCGTGGACGATTTCCTGGCTTCCGGCGCAACGTTGGCCGCCCTCCACGATTTGGTTTCGCAGTCCGGGGCGGAGGTCACCGGCTTTGGCTGCGTCATCGAGAAGTCCTTCCAGGAAGGCCGCCGCGTGTTGGCTCCGTACGGCCTGCCCATCGTCTCGCTGGCCATGATTCAGTCGATGGACAACGGGGTCATCAAGGCGGTAGCCACGCCACCGGAGCTGTGCCGCGCGCCCGGTTCAACGACGATGGCCTGAACCGGCCGGGCCAATTCGCCTGGCCGTCCTGACGCAGCCCGCCACACGGTCCGGATCCCGTTTCGGAAACCGCCGTGACCGCGTCCGGTTCCAGTCCCCTGCCTGCCCGCCGGCGCGGGCACATCGGCGACTCCGTGGTCAGGCACGACGCGGAGGCCAAGGTCACGGGCCGCGCCCGTTTTGCGGACGATGTCCGTCTGCCCGCCGCCAATTGGATGGAGGTGGTGTTTGCCGGAGTACCGCACGCCCGCCTGCGCCGGCTGGATCTGGCACGGGCCCGGCGCATGCCCGGTGTCGTGGCGATCCTGACCGACGCGGACATACCGGACAACCGGTACGGCATCGTGTTTCCCGACCAGCCCGTGCTGTGCGGCCTGAACTCCACCGAGGCAGCCCGTACGGTGCGTTGGCCGGGCGACCGCCTCTGCTTGGTCATTGCCCGGACCCGGCGTCAGGCCGTGGAGGCGGCTGCGGCGGTGGAGGCGGAGTGGGACTTCCTGCCCGTGGTTTCGGATCCGGCCGCCGCCCTCGCCCCGGGCGCGCCCGAACTGCACGACTACGACGCGCGGCCCGTTCCCACCCTCGCGCGCGGGTCGAACCTGCTGTGCCGGCAGAACATCCGCCATGGGGACTGGGAAGCAGCCTTGGCCCGTTCGCCCGTGACGGTCTCGATGCGGGGCAGCACGTCGTGGCAGGAACATGCCTACATTGAAACCGAGGCCGGCTCGGCCTGGCTGGACGACCGGGGCCGGGTCTGCGTGCGCACCGGCGGCCAGTGGCTGCACGACGACCGCCACCAGATTGCGGCGGCCCTGCGGCTGCCCGAGGAGCGCGTCCAGGTCTCCTACGCGGCCATTGGCGGCGGCTTCGGCGGCAAGGAGGATGTGCACCTGCAGGTGGTTCTGGCCCTGGCGGCCTGGAAAACAGGCGAACCGGTGCAGGCGGCCTGGAAGCGGTGCGACAGCCTGAGGCACACGCACAAGCGCCATCCGTTTGTCTTTGACGGCATCCTCGGGGCCGACCGCGACGGTCGCCTGACGGCCCTGGAGCTGGACATCCTGGGCGATGCCGGCCCCTATGCCAGTACCAGTCCCGCGGTGTTGGGCAACACGGCGGTCTGTGCCGCCGGTCCCTACAACATTCCCGCGGTTTGCATCACGGCGCGCCTGGCCATGACCAACAATCCGGTCACCGGTGCGTTCCGCGGTTTCGGCGGCCCGCAGGGCGCTTTCATGATCGAGTCCCTGATGAACCGGCTGGCCTGCGAACTGGGGATGGAGGCCGCGGAGTTGCGGCGGCGCAATGTGTGGTCGGACGGCTCGTTGATGTGCACCGGGTCGCCGGTGCCGCCCGGCGGCCAGGCCGCCGAGGTGTTGGAAGCGGCGGTGGCCGCGGCCGATCGCCTGCCGCCTCCGGATCCCCTGACCAGGGGCTGGGCGCCCGGTCCCCGGCGCGGGCGGGGTCTCGCGCTGGCCGTGAAGAACATCGGTTTCGGCCACGGCACGGTGGACGAGTGCCACGCCTGGGTGGAGCTGCACGGGGGAGTCGAGGTGGAGGATGTGCATGTGGGCACGGTCGGCGCGGATATGGGGCAGGGCGCGCATTCCGCCTTCCGGCAGATGACCGCCGACCTGTTGGATGTCGAACTGGAGCGGGTCCACCTGCATGCGGACAGCACGGACGATGCCGAATCCAGCGGCAGCGCCTCCGCCTCCCGCCTGACGCTATACACGGGTGCGGCCCTGCACGGCGCCGTGCGACAGGCACTGGCGAATTGGGAGGACGAGGAGCGTCCGGCACGCGGCGAGCATGTGTTCAGGACCGACAGGACCACGGCCATGGATCCGGAGACGGGCCGCGGGAACCCCTTCTATACGTTTGGGTACTGTGCCCAGGTGGTGGATGTGGACGTTGATCCCGAGACCGGCAAGGTGCAGGTTCTCCAGGTCGTCTCCGCCAACGACGTGGGCCGGGCCGTGAACCCCCAACAGATCGAGGGTCAGGTGGCCGGCGCCGTGGCCCAGGGACTGGGCTGGGCGCTCTGGGAGGACCTGCGTGTGGAGGACGGACGGGTCCTGAACCGGGGGCTGGAGACCTATCTGTTGCCGACCGCCCTGGACATGCCTCCTCGCATCGTGTCCGTGATCATCGAGGACGGTGCACCGGAACATCCGCTCGGCGTCAAGGGCATGGGCGAAATGCCGCTGCTGCCCACGGCACCGGCCCTGGCCTCCGCCATCCGGGACGCGGTGGGGGTGAATCTCGATGATTTGCCGTTTACCAGTGAACGCATCCGCCGGGCCGTGGCGGCACGCCGCGGCCCCAAACCGGTCGGGAACGGCAGTTGTCAGGGGCCATAAGTGTAAGATTAAGTGTTAATCCGCGTCACCAGCCAGCGAGGCTGACGAGTCAAATGACCTTCTCCGCCACGGGCCCCATTCCGCGTCGTGTTGTGATTACCGGTTTGGGCGCCCTGACCCCCATGGGGTTGTCAGCCGCCGAAACCTGGGACAATGTGCTGGCCGGCCGCTCCGGCATCGGGCCCATGACCCGGTTCGATCCCAGCGAAATCAAATCCAAGATCGCCGCCGAAGTGAAGGGTTTCGATCCCCTCAACTTCATGTCGCGCAAGGAATCGCGCAGTCTCGACACCTATTCCCGCTTCGGCGTGGCAGCCGTTCAGGAAGCCATCAAGGATGCGGGCCTGGAGTTCTCGCGGGAGGACATCCAGCGGGTGGGGGTCACCATCAGCAGTTGCGTGGGCGGCATCGAGGACTACACCAATTCGGTCAAGACCCTGCTCAAGCGCGGCATGCAACGGGTGTCGCCGTTTCTGGTGCCGCGCATGCTGGTGGACAGCCTGGCCTCCCGCATTGCGGTCCGCTACGGGCTGCAGGGGCCCACAATGGGGGTCACGACCGCCTGTTCCACGGGCCTGACGGCCCTGTGCCAGGCCTTCGACCAGGTGCGCTTCGGCTCCGTGGACATTGCCATCTGCGGCAGTTCCGAAGCCGCCATCGTGCCGCCGATGGTGGCCGGTTTCGACGCCATGGGCGTGCTCAGTTCCAACAACGACATGCCGGAGGAGGCCGCCAAGCCGTTCGACAACGAACGGGACGGGTTCGTCATCGGCGAGGGTTGCGGGATCTTGATCATGGAGACCCTGGAACACGCCCGCGCCCGCGGTGCCCGGATTTACGCCGAGGTGGCCGGCGGGGGCATGAGCAACGACGGCAACGACATGGTGGCCATGGAGAAGAACGGCATCGGCATCCAGAATGCCATGCGCGTGGCGCTCCACCATGCCAAGCAGCTGCTGGGGCTTGATGCCCACGATGTGGACTACATCAACCCGCACGGCTCCGGCACCAAGCTCAACGACAAGGTTGAAACCCACGCCATCAAGGGGGTCTTCGGCGAGCATGCGTACGATATCAACATCAGCAGCACCAAGAGCATGATGGGCCACCTGATGGGGGCCGCCGGGTCCGTGGAGGCCATCATGGCGGTCAAGTCGGTGGACGAGGACACGGTGCCTCCGACCATCAACCTGCACACCCCGGATCCGGATTGCGACCTGAACTACACGCCCAACGTTGCGCAGCAACGGCCGGTGCAGGCCGCCATGAACAACAGCATCGGCCTGGGCGGCAACAACTCCAGCATGATTTTCAGCAAGCCGGACTGAGGGGCCTGGGCACCCGGTTTGGCAAGGGCTTTCACTATGGCCGTCATCCAAAACGGAACGGGACCCGCGGACGACACCGTGTCGGTGCCAAGGGTCAACGGTGCCGACGGCCAGCACGGCGCAGACGGAACGGTCGCGCAGGTCCGGACGGATCCCCTGGCCACCTTTCCGGCCCACGGCCCGTACGCCCAGATGGTGGGCTGGGGCTATGTGACTCCCAAGAAGGTGGTTACCAACAACGACCTGGCCAACATTGTCGACACGTCCGACGAGTGGATTCGGCAGCACACCGGCATTGTGTCGCGCCACATCGTGACCGACGAGTCCGAAACCTCGGCCACGCTGGGAGCCCAGGCGGGCCGGCAGGCCCTGGACGTGGCCGGGGTCCCGCCGCAGAAGGTGGGTCTCGTCATCTGTGCCACCAGCACGCCGACCCATGTGTTTCCGTCCACCGCCAGCCAAATCCAGGACGATCTGGGCTGCATCAACGCCGGTGCCTATGACCTGAGCGCCGCCTGTTCGGGCTTTGTCTATGCCTTGGCCATGGCCCGGTCGGCCATTGTGGCGGGGGATGCGGAATATGTCCTGGTCGTCGGAGCGGAGGTGATGAGTCGGTTCGTCGACTGGACCGATCGGTCGACCTGCATCCTGTTCGGCGACGGCGCGGGGGCGCTGCTAATCGCAGCCAGCGATGTCAAGGGGGGCATTGGGGCCTGCGAACTGGGCAGTGACGGCTCCGGGGGCGATTTGCTGACCCTGCCGGCCGGCGGCAGCGCCCGTCCGGCGACCCTGGAGACGGTCAGCAGCGGCGAGCACTTCATTCGCATGGACGGTCCGGCCGTGTTCCGGTTTGCCACGCGGGTGATGGCGGATGCCACGCGGTCGGTTCTGCAGAAGCAGGGTTGGACGCTGGACGACCTGGATCTGGTGATTCCGCACCAGGCCAACAGCCGCATCATTCAGAACAGCGTAATCAAACAGCTCAAGATTCCGCCCGAGAAGGTCTTCATCAACATTGCCGAGTACGGCAACACCAGCACGGCTTCCATACCGATTGCCCTGTGCGAGGCGTTGGCCGAGGACAGAATCAGCCCGGGCAAGAATTTGGTGCTGGTCGGGTTTGGCGGGGGCCTCAGCTGGGGAGCCCTGGCCGTGAACTGGTCGGTTTCACAACAGGATGTGTCGCGCCACTGGTGGCAGGGGGCCCGGCAGCAGGCGGCCTACCGCGCCGGTGCCGCGCGCAGCATGTGGCGCCGCGTGGAACGCAGGTTTGCCTCGCGCCGCGATCGCAGCTGAATGGTCGCCGGCCGCTTGGCTGGCCGTGCCGGAAGTCCAACCGGGCGCAGGTACCCGCCGGCGGGCACGCGCGCGTGCCGGGGAACTGTCTGGTTGACCCGCGCTTCCGGCGTGGAGCCGTCGGGATCAGCCTGCAAGCGTGGTTGAAAGCGGATCCGGCCGGTCGCCGGACGAACCGACACGAGACCGGGTCAGGTCCATTTGTACCGTGCCGGCTGCACTGCAGGCAGGTCGGTCAGGTCCGCGACATCATGCCCGTCCGCCTGGAGGCCGGCTTTCTCAATGATGAGGGTGGCCAGTTCCGCACGGTAGCGGGTGTCTTCCCGCTGCAGGGTGCCGGGGTCCAGTTCGTCCCCGGCATTGTGATAGACCTGCAGATAGATGTTCTCGTAGGTGGGATCGAAGCGGCGAACCCAGATGTCGACGCGTTCGATCCTGTCCCACGTCCAGAACTTGTTCATGGCCCACAACCGGAACGGATTGCGTACCTGCAGGCCCTCGCTGGACACGATCAAGGTCTCGTTCATTTCCAGCAGGTTCGAATAGAGCAGCAGCACACCCCAGGCGAAAAAGCTCCAGGCAATCGCCTCCGCGAAGAAGGTGTCGGTCAGGTTCATGGTGAACGCGAGGCCGCCACCCAGAATCAAGCCCACCGATGCCGCGACATTGCGCTTGAAGCCGGTGAAGCGAATCGGTTCCATTGAGGCTGCTTCGGAGGTTGGGGCGGACATGGTCATGGGTATGGTCTCTCTCAACTGGGCCGGATTATAGCCGACACCCGGTGTCCGAGGGCATGCCGGGGATGCGCGCGACGGGCGGTGCAATCCCTACGCGTCACGCCTGCTTGCAGGATTGCACACGGTTGGTACGGTCTTTGCACTCGGCTTCAACAGGATCGTCCGACACTCCTTGCCGTTGGGGTTTGGTCATTAGCGAGGAGTAACACATGAATCACCTGGACCAGTACGTCGCTCGGGGACTGTACGAGGAACGGCTGAAGGAGGCCGCCGCACAGCGTCGGGCCCGCAAGGTCCAGCGTTTGCGGAAGCCACCGGTTGCATCGCCCTTGCGGCAGTGGACCGCCCGGCTTTTGATCGGCGTTGGCACCCGCATCCAGGGACCGCGCCCCATCTCGCCGGCACCTGTCTGATATCGGCGATCACACCCTTCCCGCTTA
>CAZMKQ010000033.1:17729-18195 GCA_964566955.1 uncultured Caldilineaceae bacterium
TCGAGCGCCGTCCCGCGCATCCTGCAGCGGCCCCGGTTATCCGGGGTCGCTGCGCGTCCGGGCTTCAGCTTGGCGGCGGCATGCCGAACTCCCGCTCGAGCATGGGCCAGCTTCCGCCCGGATCCGACTCGATCAGCGGGGCCAACACCGGCAGAAGCCCCCGTTCATCCCGGATGGGCGCCGGTTCCGGCACACGGCGGAGAGGAGCGGTTCCGCTTTCGATCCATGGTTCGGGCCAACCCAGGGTGGCCGGCGCCGGTCCGGGACCGGGACTCCACACGGGCCGCCAATTCCCCGGATTGGCAGAGGGATGGAGAAGGTCGAACCGCTGGTCAATTCCGTGCCAGACATTGCGGACCGGACAAGGCTGTCCGGTGGCCGTCAGGGTCAGTTGACACAGGCGGGCGAAGTTTGAAGCAAAGGTGTAGGGTAACCCAGCCGGTGTCAGGAGGCGCACCAGGATGTC
>CAZMKQ010000033.1:18205-22046 GCA_964566955.1 uncultured Caldilineaceae bacterium
CCTTCAGGCGCAGGGCCCGGGCATCCCGGGCGCGCACCTGCACAAGGGCCTTGTGGATACTTCCGGCCGGAGCGGCGGTGTCAAAGCGAATGGGACTGTCGGCCTCGGTTACGGGAGTCCGCGGCGATGCGTCCTGAACAATCCGCGTGAACGTTGCCCCGGCCCTCCGGTTGCCGGCGAACAGGACCAGGGTGAAGGACGGTCCGAGTTCCGTCAGGGCGACACCCAGCAGTTGGGCCATCCTGATCAGGTTGGGCTGCATCTCCGTCGCAATGTCGTAACCGCCGCAGCACAGGACCAGGTCGGGAGCCGCCTGCCCAAGGTCGTGGACGAACTCCAGGGGCCGCACGGTGTCGGACATCAGGGTGGTTCCCAGCAAATGGCCTGCCGCGGATTGGACGATGGTCTCGGCCGGCTCCTGCCAGACGGGGGTCAGGGCCAAGAGCCACACGCGGAGCGGCGGCAGGGGGTCCAGCGTCAGGTACAGGCGATCCATGTGCCATGCATCCGGGACGGGCCTCGGCGCCGAATTCGGCGCCGGCCGGCGGATCTCGGTACCCACCAGGCTGCCGATGTGATCCAGTACCGTATCGACGGCCGCCAGGGCTGGGTCTGTGGCCGACGGCATGTTGCGCTCCGGCAGCAAGGGCTTGTCAAGGTCCAGTGCGTGCCAGGTGATCAGTTGCTGCCGATCCCCATGCTTCTCGCAGATCGCAGCGTGTACGCGACGGGCTTCGAGCCCAAGGCAAAACGTGGTCGTCATGGGGGCGGCCGGCCCAGGGTGCGTACGGGATGTGGCATGGGGTCAACCACCCAGCCGCACCAGCCAATCGGTCAGCGACAGCAAGTCCAGCGACTCGAGCAGGCCTTCCAGAAAAGCACCCAGCAAGGTCATGCGGGAGGTCAACAGGCGGGCGAACACCATACCGGCGGTCAGCATCAACAGTGGCTGACCCAGGGCCGCCACGCTTTGGACCACCCCTGCGACCCTGTCCGGCAGGCTCTCGATCCTGCTCCCTGCCGCGGCACCGGCCAGCAGTGTCAGGCCGGTCAGGAGCGAGGTGGCCAGCAACTGCCACCCGGTTCGGGTGACAACGGTCATCTGTGGAATTAGGGTCCCCACCAGCATTCCGCCGACCAGGGTTGCCGCGGTGAAGGCCAGGATCGCGGTGGCTGCCAGGGAGGCGGCCGCCTTCAGGATTCGGATCGACACTGCGTAGGGATGCAGGAGACTGGTCGGCGCCGGCGGATGGGGCAGACAGGTTGCCAAGGCCAGCAGCAGGAACAGCAACACCGGCACGGTTGCCGCCGCCGGCGATGCGCCCGTGCGGACGGGAACCGCAATGCGGGGATGGAGCAGGGATGTCCAAACCAGAACAAACAGCCAGCCGACGGTTGCGCCCACCAACACATATTGCAGCAACCTGGCAATGCGGTGTTCGCGCCAAATCATGCTGAACAGGCCCAGGGACATACACAGGCCGACCCAAAGTCCGATTTTCTCCATGCCGTCCGGTTCCATTGATGGGGCCCGGTTTCACGGTTGCGGCGCCATGCCGCGCCTCAGGAGTGCGCCGAGGACGACAAGCACCAGGGCCATGGACAGCCAGCCTTGGAAACGCGACACGGCCAGCGTATGCCGCGTCAGGTCCTCTGCTGCGCTGCCCGCAAGAGGTTCCGCCAAGTGGTGCGCGTCGCCGATGCCGCTCACGACTCCTGCCAGTTGGCCCGTTTCGAGATAGGGGCCAAGCAGGGGTGCCGCCGCCGCGCTGGTCACCGCCAGGACCGGCACCTGTGCTGTGGGGGAAACGAGTTCCAGCCAGTGAACGACATCAAGGGCCTGATCAGTGACGATGAGGTGCAGGTTGTAGTCCGAAGCCCGCATCCATTCTCCGGATCCGGACACGCGATTGTCGTCGTTTGCGTTGGCTGCATCCGCTTCCCCGCTTGCTGCCATGGCGGGGAGGGCAGCGGGGCCGCCCGGCCAATACGCCATGGCCAAGACCGTTGCCATACCGATGGGCATGGAGCCTTCAGGCAAGCTCCTGAGCATTGAAGCGCGGATATCGTTGAGCACGGTCTGGGCCCGCGGCAACGCCAGGGGATGTTGGCTGAAAAAGGCCAGGGATGTCGTGGACCGCAACAATGCTGTGAGCACGGGTGCAACCGCCGTGTCCAATTCTCCGGCGACTCCCGGGTGGTTTTGCCAAAACACCAGCACGCGCGACATTTCGTCGAGTCCGGCGAAGTAACGGGCCGCGCGCTGGCTGCCCCCGTACTGGTAGGGCACGTCCTCGCCAACGCCGGGACCGAGAATCGCCGCCATCAGGGCTGTCGCCATCAGGAACAGCATGGGCCATCGAACCTGTGCAAAACGCGGGAAGACCCCGCGGACCGTGTCTTGGGCGGAGCCGGCCGGAATCCCCGACCTGGGAAGGCCCTGCAGGCGCTGGACTGTTTCCGGGCTCAAGGCCTTGCCGGCGGCCACGGGTTCCTGCCATGCAAACGGGTGAGGAAGTTCCGGGCGCGGCAAAAGACCTTCCAGATCCGAGATGACCGGACGGCCCGAAGGTTCCTCCTGCCGGGATGGCTTCTCCACGGGTTTGGTCGGCACCGCCTGCGGTGCCGGAGGATCCACCGGAGGCTGCGGGTCGTCGGTCCCGGTCGTGCCTTCCCTGACCACGTACTCCAGACGGGCGCCGCATGCGAGGCAATAGGGCTCGCGGGCGGGGTTTTCGTGGCCGCAGTGCCGGCAGCCTACTTGCCGCATGGGCATGGTGGATCAGGTTTCCGAAGTGTCATATCGGGGTGTCGGAGCATCGTCCGGGACACGGTGTCCGGCGGCGGACATCAGGTGCTGTGCCAGGAATGCACAGGCGGCGATGACGGTACCCAGGAGCACACCCCTGATGACCGGCGTCCCGAACAGGGCAAAGGAATCATCCAGCCAGCGTTGGGCCGGCTGCGGGATGAGCGGCTGCAGCCACGGCAGTTGCAACGCCAGGACCGCCAGGAAGCCGATGGTAAACCAGCGATGGCCCGTGCGACGCCTGCGCAGTGCCAGGATGTATGCTCCGGCCAAAGTAAAAAACGTGGCCGCCATCAGGGCTTCCTCGGCCGGGGCGATTACCCAGCGGAACACCCAACCCAGTTGCAGGCTTGCAACACCCTGTCCTCCGAACAGGCCCATGGTTGTGACGCCGACGGTCGCAGCCAGCAGGATCAGGCTGTAGAGCCACTCTTCCTCGGCCAGCCACACGCGACGCACGTGGAAAAGGCATACCTGAATGAGTCCGGCCAGCAGGGCCAGGGCGGCCAGCGTTACATAACCGGAGTACACGGGCACAAGAACAAGCTGGGTTGATCCCAGTTGCAACGGACCGGCCAGCCGGTCCAGCAGAACCCATGCGGCCACGACGGCGAACACGATCCACCGGGACGCGTGCAGCCATCCGGCTCGAAAAGAGTGCCGAATAATGGAGTGCCCCTATTGGCCGACCATGAAGCGGACCAGATTGCTTGCCAGCCAGATCAGTGCGACCACAAGCCACACCCACCGTACCCAACTGTTGGTCCTGGGTGCGGGACCGTGCCTTTCCGGGAAGACTTCCGGACTCCATGTCGGTGCCCGAGCCGAGTCCAGCATCACTTGGCGATCATTTGCCGTGGCGGCGACCAGGGCATGTTGCAGATGGGGCGGATCGGGTTCCCTGCCCTGCAGAATCCCGTTGACCATCCCCCGTCGTGACTGTATGTTCAGGGCCGAGGTCCTCATGCCGAATGTGGGGCCGCACCAGGCGACACCGGGCGGTGAAGGGTGGCGCGCCCGCGGCGGGGCCCC
>CAZMKQ010000033.1:22056-35835 GCA_964566955.1 uncultured Caldilineaceae bacterium
CCCCGGCGACGTGGATTCCAGGGCACACGAAGCCAGCAGCCAGCCCAGTCCGTCGCCGCCGCCGCAGAACACGGCCCCGGTGTTCCGGGCTGCTTGGCGGTGCCATTCTTCCAAGGCCGCATGTACTTGAAGTTGCCCGGTTCCGACCAGGTCCCCTTCAAGCCGAATGATGGGTTGTCGGGCAGCCTCCTCGGCCTCATAGCCGGCACGGCGCCAAAACGCCACCAACAACGATCTACGCATCATCGGGATGGGTTTGTTCGGGATGGTGGACCATGGGGGACAATCCCATGAGTTGGAGAATTCTGGACTTGGGTACCGACACCCCCAGCACTATCATCAGCGGCTGCAATGCCAAGAGGAGGTGTCCGGCGGCGAATGCCAGCGGGGAATGGCCCGCGAGCAGGAGTTCGGCCAGCTCCCGCCATGCCGGGCCGTCCGACCGGACGGCAGCGGAGGCGGTATTGTCCGCCATCGATTGTTGCACGCCGGTATTCCGGTTGTTGGTTGACATGTCAAGGGTTCGGCCTTCACTGCCTGAATATACCCGACTCGCGGCTGCCGACCATCAAGACTGCATGACAGCGACAGCGCCCGGGGCGAATGCCGGGTATCGGCTGCTGTGATACGATTTTCTTCGTTTCGCCGCCTTCATCGCCCGGTTTGCGTCCCTCCGGCCAAGCCCGCCTCCGCAGCGCGGGGCAGGCACGCAGCCACGCAAACCCCAACAATCCTCCGTGCGAATCACTTCCCAGCTGTTTCATCCGAGCCAGCGTGCGAAGAAGGGCAGGTCCCTGCTCGAGCTTGGTGTGCGTTCCCGGCCTGGATGGGTCCGGTTCGTCGTCCAAATCCTGTTGGTGGCCTGTTTGTGGCCGGCCACGGGCCAGATGGCTGTGTCGTTGGCCCAGACCGGAGTCAGCGGCTACACCTATTATGTGCAGCCCGGCGACACCTGGTTCGCCATTGCCCAGGCGACCGGCCAAACCATGTCCCTGCTGCAGCAGGTCAATCCGCAGGCAGTCCGCAACCTCGATCTTCTGTACACCGGCGAGCAAATCCTGGTGCCGTCCGCCGGGCAGCCGCGGTATCACGACGTGCAGCCGGGAGACAGCCTGGCATCGGTTGCCAGTACGTACGACGTATCGGTTGGACTGTTGGTGGCCACCAATCCCCAGTTGGGTGGCAGTGCAGGATCCCTGGCGGTGGGCGTGCGGCTTCTCGTCCCGTTGCTCAGTGCGGAGGCGGAAAACGGGCGCTCCTTCGAGTTCGACCCGTCCGTGGCCATGGCCAGCCTGCCGGAAGGCGTGGTGGTTCCGCTGAGCTACCGGGTTCAGCCGGACGTGCCGGGCCTGCAGTCGGAGGACGTTGTCGGCGGCAGCCTGATCCCCGATCCCGCCCTGCCGCCGCCGGTCTGCACGGCTCCGTCCGGGTATGCGGACTTCATTCGTAGTGCCCTCGAATATTGGCAGGGCAAGGCACAGGGCCTTGCCCGCAGTGCCGGTCTGTGCAATCTGACCGTGGGCGAGTTGGTGGACGGCCAGGACATCAACGGTGACGGTTTCAACGATCTGCTGGTCACGTTGGAAAGCGGGGGCTTGGCGGAACCCGATGCACCGGAGCGCACCGATTTGCTGCTGCTGCATTGGCTTGGGGAAAACCTGCAACCGGCGTTGCAGACCAGGGCTGCGGGACGCGTGGCGTTGCTTGCGGCCGGGGATGTCAACTCCGACTTGCGCCGGGATCTGGTCTGGACGGATCAGTCCTGCGGGGCAAGTGCCTGCTACACCCGCGTCCATGCCATGAGCTGGGATCAGGAGACGGCGACCTGGCGCGACTGGACCGAGACGCCGATTTCCATGGTCAACGCGGATGTGCGCCTGATGGATGCCGACGTCTTGGGTGATGGTCTGGCGATTCGCCTGCAGGGCGGCGTGCATCAGGCCGAGGGGGCCGGTCCCCAGCGGGCGCGCACGGAGATTTGGGCCAGCCGCCAGGGACAACCCTTTGCGTTGCAGGCCCTGGAATTCGGTCCCACCACCCACCTGTACCACGTAGTGCTCGAGGCGCACCTTAAAACGGTGCAGTCCCCATACCAGGACTTGCACAGTGCCCAACAGTTGTACCGGCAGGTCTTGGCGGACGACAGCCTGCAGGTTTGGCACGACGCTACGGAAAAGGATTTCATGCGAGCCTTCAGTCTTCTGCGGTTGGCTGTCATCGCGTCGTATCAGCAGCAGCCCGATGTGGCGGCGGAGATTGTCAACGTGCTGGAACAGGCCTATCCGGCGTCTCCGTTCAGCGGCCTCGGACGGAACTGGCTCGCGGCCTATGTCGGCGCGGACGATCCCATCGTGGGCTGTGCCGCCGCGCAGGCCTGGGCCAAGGCGCATCCGGCAACTTGGCAGCCCTTCGGCCTGTTTGGCTGGTCAAATCCCGGCATGACCCCGGACGCCGTGTGCCCGGTGATCGAAGGCGAGTTCGGACAGCGTCTTGATATCGAACCGGCGGTGGATCCGCAGGCACCCACATCCCCGGCCGAGTTGTCCCTGTTCCCCCATGCCGAGGAACTGCGCAACCTGTCTCCCGAGGCGTTCGCGGCCTCCGACGACCTGCCCGAGTGTCCGGGTACGCTGGACGGCTATCCGCGCATAATTGAGAGCCTGCTCAATGGGCTCCAGGGGGATCTGCTACTGGTGGAGACATGGCTGCGGTTGTGCGAGGTGGTTTCCGACAGCATCGGGACTCTGTCGCAGCTGGACTTGAACGGCGATGGCCACAACGACACGGTGGTGATCGTGGGGCGCCAGGAGACCGACGGCCAGGGCCCCGACGGCTACGGCGGCCGCCTGGCTGTCTACTACGGTTCGTTCGGCAATGCCTCCAACCTGATTTTCGAACCGGCCGTGGTTGGTCTGCCGTCCCTGTTGGCGCTGCAGGACCTGAACAACGACACAAAGCCGGAGCTGGCCTGGGTGGACGAGGTGTGCAACGCGGTGTGCCTGTCGACCGTGGAGGTCCTTACCTGGAACGGGGACACGGTCAACAACTTCATTGGCAAGGGGGCCGTCATCACCAACGGTACGGCGAGGCTGGCGCCGGTGCCGGACACCAATCCCGGCGACGGCTATCAGATTGTCCTGGAGGGCGGTGTATCCGGGTTGCTGGACACCGATGTGCAGGTGAGCCACGTGGAGTTGTGGGAGAGCATCGACGGCTTGCCCTTCCACCGGGTTTGGTTTGAGTATGACCCGTTGGATCCGGACAGCCGCTGCCTCGGCCTGAACCTGGTCGAGGCGGACTATCTGTTGACCGGGGCCCCCTACTACGGCTACGGTCCCGCGCTACAGATGTACGGCGACATTCTCGACAACCCAACCCTTACCACGTGCAGCATTGTGGGCACCAATCCGGATCGGGAGAAGGCACTGCTGCGCGGCCTCGCCTGGTTCCGCCTGGTCCAGGCGCACGGGCTGGCAGGGGACATGCGGTCCAGCATATTGGCCCTGGAGGACATGAAGGCCGACGTGGGCGCCGACGCGATCCATGTCCGCATCGCGGATGCCTGGCGTTCGGCCTATGCGGAACATGCCGAACCGGTGCAGGCCTGTCAGGCCGCGCTGCCCATCATCCGGCAGGAACCCGCTTCGTGGCAGGTGACGGACCTGTTTGGCCTGGATCACCCGGCCGAGACTGAAACATCGCTCTGCTTCGTCCCGGGTGAGGACTAGGGGTCAGCAGCGGCTGGTGACAACCGGCGTCCCGGCCTGCATGGCTTCGGCGACCGGCAGGCCAAACCCTTCGGCCAGGCC
This sequence comes from uncultured Caldilineaceae bacterium, assembly GCA_964566955.1. Classification (GTDB taxonomy): domain Bacteria; phylum Chloroflexota; class Anaerolineae; order Caldilineales; family Caldilineaceae; genus Bin34. The sequence goes on from CAZMKQ010000033.1 coordinate 25,866, forward strand.
GGGAAACAGGAATGCCAGCGACATGCGGTAAAGATCCCACTTGACCGCTTCGTCCACCCGGTCCGTAAGGAGAACCTGGCCGTCCAGGGCCAGGTCCCGGATCAGCGGGGCGGGATGTTGCAGGACGGCCGTATCCCGGGCCGGAAGCCGGCCGGCCAGCACCAGCTTGATTGCAGGGTCGCCGCCCAGGTTCAGAAAGCGGCGGTAGGCCTTCAGAATGGCAGCCACGTTCTTGCGGCGTTCGAAACCACCCAGATAAAGGAAAAACCGCTCGGGCAGTCCATACGTCGAGCGCAGTTCGCGGATGCGGGCGGGATCAGGCGGAACTGTCGGTCCGGACGACGCGCCGTTGAGGGCCACGGCAACCTCGCCCCGGAACTCCGGCACATGCCGATGCAGGGTTTCGGCGCCGGCTTGGCTGACGGTGATGACCGCCCGCGCCTTGCGGAGTCCCAGCAGGTTGAGGATCAGATAGGCGCGTTGCCGGGGGTGTCGCCGGTATTCCGGATGGAGCAGCGGCACCACGTCGTGGACGGTTACCGCCACCGGTACCGGGTTCCAGAGGGGTGCGGACCAGTAGGGATTCCAAAGGATCGCGGCCCGGTGCCGCAGGCATTGCAGCGGCAAGGCAGCCTGTTCCCACCAGACCTTGGCCAAGGGTTCGGGCCCCGGAGGCAACGGGACGGGCAGGAATTCCATGCCGTTGGGCAAGTCCGGCGGCGGAGTCCAACTGCCGGCCAGGGAGGTCGGCAAGGGCACGAGCGTGCGCAACCGGACCTCGGTTTGCAGGGCCGGAAATTCCCTCAACAGTGCCGTCAGGTACTGACCCGATCCGGAGGTCGGGCGCTGCAGAAACCAGCCGTTGACGAGAACCAGGCGGCGGGTCAAGGGCATCGTTCGGGTTTAGCCATCCACCGGCAGGTCGATGGCCGTGGGCATGGGCAGGGCATTGCAGTGGAGCCAAAAGGCCAGTTCGTGAAAGCGTTCCTCGCGGAATCGGCGTTGGTTGCAGCCAATGGTAAAGGTACGATAGCCCAGTTCGCGGAAACGGCCGCCCGCAATGTCGGCGACGCTCTTGTACACCATGACCACACAAGGTCTGCATGCAAGGGCGGCCACGCGTTGAATCAGGGAATCGCCTCCCTGCCGCCATTCGTCGGAGCGCAGCTGGCTGGCGCGCGCGGTCGGCCGCCGCACGAGATCCATGAAGCCGAAGCCCTGATGGAACAGGACCGAATCCTCCTGGCCGCGGTCGCTCTCCAGCAGGTTGCCGATGCCGGCGGCGCGCATGCACCGCCACAGTTGGCGTCCCAGTCTGCCCTGGTAGTAGTGGCCTACCGCCACCGCCGGCGGTGGCGGGTTGATGCCGACGATCAGCGTATGGATGGAGGGGGAGACCAGTTCCTTGAGTGTGAGGACGGACTTGCCGTCCACGAGCACGGTTTCGGTCAGGGGTCCCGGGCTGTGTCCCGGTGCCAACACAGGGGCAGTAGTCATCAACCACCGATGGTTTTTGAAAGATAGAACATTATACTTACAATATAGGTGAAAGTTGATGACCAGTCAAATTGCGGAGCAGAGCCGACAGTTGTTTGTCGAAGTGGTGCAACCGGTTCTCGATGAGCGGTTCCCGGTGGTGGCGGCCAACACGGCGTTCGGGTTGTTCGGCTACGGATCGGAGGCGCTGGGCCTCGATGACGAGCATTCGCGCGACCACCAGTTTGGCTTGCGCATCGACGCCCTGATGCCGGATGGGCTGTTTCAAGCCCATGCCGAGGAACTGCGGGAGGTCGTCTCGCGTGCGTTGCCCGAGATGTTTCTGGGCATGGCCTTGCGGGAAGGACATGTGGCCGGAGCGGGTTTGGCTCCGGACAGCATGGAAGGATTCATGCAGCGGACCATTGGCCTGCCGGGCGTGCCGGAGACGTTGGCTGAATGGCTGTCGATTGCGGAGGAGGAAGTGACCCACGTGATCAACGGGTGGGTCTGGCGGGACGACTCCGGACGCTTCACCGAGATCCGGCGCGCCTTCGCGGATTACTGGCCGGAACCTGTGCGCATGCGCCGGTTGGCCCATTGGTGTCGCTACTTCTCCGGGATGGGAGTGTATGCCTTGCAGCGTGCCCTGTTGCGGGACGATCACTACTACGCCCACATCACCGCCAGCCGCAGCATACGCTGGGGCGTGCAGATGGCCTTCATGCTGGAGCGCAGGTTCTACCCGTACGACAAGTGGATCATGCATCGGTTCCGCGACCTGCCAACCATGTGGCCGAAGATGGGGCACCTGGTGGAGGCGGCGGTACGGCCGGGGACGATGCCTGCCAAGCAACTGATGCTTCTGGAGGAGATGTCGGACATCCTGGATGCGGAACTGGTGGACCAGGGGCTGATCGCCCCCCACCCAAAGTTTGCGCGGTCGCCCACGTCCGGGTATCGGGTGTTGGAGCATGCCTATGCGGAACTTCTGCAGCGGTGTCCCGAGGAGATTCGCACCTTGGTGCCCGAATGGGATCAGGTTCAACTGGAGGCATTCCACAGCGGCTGGGTGGCCGGGCTGCCGGTTGCGGAGTGGGACGCGATACTGAACCTGGAACCGGCTAGTGCCGAATCCACGTGATTTTCCCCAGTGCGGCAAACGTACGGCAGTTGGTTCTTGTCCCAAGGGTTGCGGTCCGGGACGATGCACCGCTACGGGGCTGCCGAGATGTGAGAGGGAGAGCCATCGAATTTGATGGGCAACTTTGCAACAGTCCGTGCCGATCAACAGATTTTGGATCAGTGGAGACGGGAGCTGCCTGGGACAACCATTGCCAAACAACTTGGTCGAGGCACGGCCGCCCTGTTCCACCGGCCAAGCAACGCAGGTTCGGCGATGCAATGCGGTGGCCCAAAGTGTTTGCAACAAGGTCCGGTTGCCGAGGGGCGGGGAAGTTCATGCAGATTTCAGGCTTGCTGACGGCATGGCGTGCGTAGCGCGTCCCAAGCCCCTCGCGACAGGAGGGCACGACGAGGCTGCCTCGCAAAGTACTTCCGAAGTCGCTTCTCCGCTTGACCGGATGCCTCGGAGCACATCTGGCTACTGTCCGACCTCCGATTGGAGCGTTACAGGTCGGACGTCCCCTCGGCCATTTACATTAACAGCGTGGTGTCAGGTGATTTCCCTACTGAATTTGCGGCGCAAGGATCGTCACCAATTTCGAATTGCCTTGACGCTCAGCCAGTCGAAGCGGAGTCGAGCCATTGGGGGTTCTTGCCTCCGGATTGCCTCCTGCAGTAAGCAGCACTTCAGCGACTTCAGCATGGCCTTCCCACGCTGCTCTATGCAAGGGTGTCCAGCCTCGGATGTCTTGGGCATCGACTGGAGCACCACCCGCTAGCAGTACTCCGGTGACCGCGGCATGGCCTTCCCCAACTGCCAAGTGCAACGGGGTCCAGTGGTTGACGCCCTGTACGTCAACCTGGGCACCGCCAGCAAGCAGGACTTCGGCGACTGCGGTATGCCCTTGCTCAGCTGCCTTGTGCAAGGGAGTCCAACCATCGGGGTCCGGTGCGTCAACGTAAGCACCTGCGGTGAGTAAGACGTTGGCGATCTTCGTATGTCCTTGCCATGCTGCCAGGTGCAACGGGGTCCAGCGGTTGAAGTCCCGCGCGTCGACCTGGGCACCGCCAGCGAGCAGGGCTTTGGCCACTTCGATATGCCCTTGCCACGCTGCTGTGTGCAACGGGATCCAACCATCAAGGTTCCGTGCATCAACGTCTGCACCGGAGGCGAGCAAGGCGTTGGCGAATTCCGCATGTCCTTCCCCAGCAGCCCTGTGCAGTGGGGTCCAGCTCGTGTCGTCCTGCGCGTCGGCATCGCCCCCTGCAGCGAGCAGGACTTCGGCAACTTCGGTATGCCCTTGCCACGCTGCCGCGTGCAGTGGGGTCCAGCCGTCAATGTCCTGCGCGTCGACTTGGGCTTCGACGGTGAGCAGGGCCTTGGTAAATTCCGCATGCCCTTCCCCAGCAGCCCTGTGTAGTGGGGTCCAGCCCGTGTCGTCCTGCGCGTTGGCATCGCCCCCTGCAGCGAGCAGGACTTCGGCAACTTCGGCATGCCCTTGCCAAGCTGCCGTATGCAAGGGGGTCCGGCCGTCTTTGTCTTGTGTGGCGACTTGGGCACCGCCTGCAAGCAAGATCTCGGCGACGTAAGCATGTCCAGACCACGCTGCCATGTGTAGCGGGGTCCAATCGTCGATGTTCCGTGCATCGACATCTGCGCTGGCACTCAGTAACACTTCTGTCACTTCCACGGTCCCGTGCATGGCCGTTTCGTGCAACGGTGTCATTCCTTGGGCATTGCGCAAGTTGATGTCTGCACCGGCAACCAGCAGTAAATTCGCGAATTCGGCGTGGCCTTCTCCAGCTGCTCCATGCAATGGTGCCCATCCATCCTCGTCCTGCGCGTCGACTTGGGCACCGAAGTCGATCAGCAAGTTCGCAACATCTGTGTTGCCTGCCAGGGCTGCCATGTACAACGGAGTCGTGCCATCCGCATCCGTTTCGTTGACTGGGGCACCGGCAACCAGCAATGCTTGTGTCGCTTCAACATGGCCTTCCAACGCTGCTACGTGCAACGGGGTCCAACCCATGTCGTCCTGAACACTGACATCCGCGCCTGCGAAAAGCAATGCCCGTATTGCTCCGGTGTTTCCATCCACTGCCGCCGCGTGCAACGATGTCCAACCTTGGTTGTTCTGTGCTTCAATACTCGCGCCGGCGGTCAGAATGCACTGAATCGTGAAGAGATCATCATTCCAGACCGCAATGTGGAGTAGAGAGTTCCCGTCCTCGTCCGTGTATTGCAGATCAACATCCACCAATCGGGCAACACACAATTCGCTTGTGCAAGCAGTGGCGCTTGCCAGCACCAACACGCCACAAAGTAGCAGCCAGTAGAATTTAAGATTCATTTCTGGGGTCCGCTGTAAGTGGCCTTGGGCAGGGACAACATTGGGACGCGGCACACCATCCCGCCAAGAGCAGGCATTCCCATCCGATTCTCGGAGTAGGCTTGCGGTTTGTCTCGATCCGAGAGTTCGCGTGTACGCCGCCTTTAGTGGTCCTGATTTCGCCAACGAAGTGTTGGCTCGCACGTTGTGGGAGGCATTATCCGATAGTTTTCTGTAGCCCCGCACTTCTATCGGTCATGACCGGTCCGGCTTGCCTCGTCGATCATGTCGAACACCGAGTATCGGGCATGCACACCAAGGTCGCGCAACGCTTTTGCGCCGCTCAGATTGGATCTTGCCGGAGCGCCTGGCAATCTGACCTCCACCCATCGCTTGCCCAGAGCCCTGCCCATGTACGGGACGACCTCAGTGAAGGACACCGTGCTGCCCGGGGCAAAGTTGTACACATTGTCTTCGGCCTCCGGCTTAAACAACGCGGGTACCAGACCGGCTGCGATGTCGCGGGTGTCCATCATCTCCAAGACCAAGGGTTCCCCTGTATCCGTCAGGCTCAACAGGAGAGGGTTGTCGTCTGCGTCCACAGCCTGCAGACGGCGGATGGACTCCGTGGTTGCGGGATCCGTCCGTCCGCTGTCCAAAAGCCAGGCCAGTCTGCCTTTGACATAAAACTGTCGTTCGGCGAAGAAGCCGTGAGGGTCCAGGATTTCCTGCCAGGTCTGGTTGTGGCAGAACCGGACAATCGTGAACCGGCAGTTCGGCACGACTCGGGCCGCGTGGCGCGTCAGCTCCTCTCCGATGAGCTTGCTGACCCCGTAGGCGGTCGTGGGCTCCAGCGGATGTTCCTCATCGGTGGGGGTGTATCTGGGAAACGGCCCCGGGTACACTTGGTCGCTGGAGGCGAACAACAACCTGAGCGGTAATGGAGGCCGTTGCTGGATCGCACGCATCAGGTTGCGCGTGCCCTCCACGTTAACTTGCCAAATTAGATCGTCCTGGTGGGGTTGATAGAGGATTACCGCCGCCAAATGGACTATGTGCGACACATGGGCCACGGCTGCGTCCAACGCGGCGGAATCGTCAAGGGAGCCTTCCACCACCTCAACCGCGGGATCAACCTCTGATCGGAGCGGGTCGTTCGGCATCACGAGACCTCTGACGGCAATGTCCTGCTCCAGGAGCTCTTCCGCCAAATGGGAACCTATCCGGCCCGTGATGCCGGTGATGAGGACGCGGGAGCGGTCGTTGGCCATTGTTTGGGTTTCTGATGGGCTTGGCGTGGCATGCCCCGGAGGGATCGGGGTGGCTCCTTCAGTCGAACAGATGCGTGTACTTGAGGGACGTGCCGGTATTGAACAGGACCACGGTTTCGTCCCGGCCAATCATGTGCTGGCTGAGCAGAACCTTTTGTGCCTCCAGGCAGGCGGCGGACTCGGGAGCCGGAAACACCCCGGTCAGGGATGCCATGAGGCCAACCGATTCCATGATGGCTTCATCGGTCACGGTGATGGCGGTGCCTTCACTGGCCCGGACCGCGTCGAGGATCAGAAAGTCGCCTACGGCCTTGGGCACGCGCAGGCCGTCGGCAATCGTGGCCGCATTTTCCCATTCGTCGGCAAACCGCTCACCGCGGTCGTAGGCCCTGACGATGGGGGCACAGCCCGTGGTCTGCACGGACACCATCCTGGGGCGTTTTGAACCAATCAGTCCCATCTCCTCCATTTCCGCGAAGGCTTTCCACATGCCCACCAGGCCTGTTCCGCCGCCGGTGGGGTAGATGATGACATCCGGCAGTGTCCAGTCGAACTGCTCGGCGATTTCATAGCCCATGGTCTTCTTGCCTTCGAGGCGGTAGGGTTCCTTGAGCGTACTCAGGTCGAACCAACCGTGTGCCTGCACGCCTTCCGCCACCTTGGCGCCGCAGTCGGTAATCAGGCCGTCCACCAGCGTCACGCTGCCGCCGTAGGCCTGGCATTCGGCCTTGAAGGTGTGCGGAACGTCCCGCGGCATGTAGACGTGGGCCTCCAGCCCTCCGGCCGCCGCGTAGGCGCACATGGCACCGGCGGCGTTGCCGGCGCTGGGGATGGCGAGGACGGTCTCGCCCAGTTCCTTGGCGCGGGAAACCGCCATCCCCAGGCCGCGTGCCTTGAAGCTGCCGGTTGGATTCAGTGATTCGTCCTTGACGTAGGTATTCGGACAGCCGATGGTCTCGCCCAGACGCGCGGCCTTCAGCAGGGGCGTGGAACCTTCCCCGAGATCAATTACGTTGGCGTCCGACCTAACCGGGAGAACTTCCCGATAGCGCCACATGCCGGGTTTGCGGCGGACCAGGTTCTCCGGTGTAAGGGACTTGGCCGCTTCGGCCAGGTCATAGCGTGCCAGGAGGGGACGCTGGCTGTTGGGCGCCAGGTTCATGACCTGGTCCGCTTCGTAGGTTTCGCCGGTCAGGCTGCATTCAAGGTGGGTGAGTGTTGACTGGGGCATGGATGTCGGCAGTGTTGGATCCGGAGTTCGAGGGTTGGCAATCCGCGGCGCGCCTGGCAATGGCGGTATCGCCGGGGACTGGGCGAGGCAACGACCCGTGCGCTTGGTTCACACGGAATCGTAGTACGGTAAGGACCGTACGCGACCTGGGATTATAGGGTCGCAAACCCAAGATGCGTTTTGCCGGAGGCTTGCCACAGATGTCCGATTCGAATCGTCCGGTGTACGGTCCCACCTACGCGGAGATGCGGGACCCCGATCTTTTGGACCCGGCGTTCCGGGCGCGTGCGGCGGATCTGCAAGATCGTGCGCCACTACACCGGGATAATCTGTTCAACATCCACTGGCAGGATGCGCGCACCGGCGTGTCGGCGTTTCTGGTGCCGCAGGCGGTATCCGAGTTGGCGGCAAACCTGGTTGTCATGGACGGCGGTACGTTCCCATCCGGAAGCATGAAGGTCGGGCCTGCCTACGCCATGTTGATGGAGCGGGAACTCAACGAGGATATACGGCCCGGCAGTGCCACGGTCATTGCCCCATCCACCGGCAATTTCGGCATCGGTGCGGCCTGGGTGGCCAGAGTCAAGGGCTATGAGGCACGCGTCGTGATGCCCTCGGGGATGAGCCGGGAGCGGTATGCGTTGATCGAGCGTTACGGGGCAACCACGGACCTAACCCCCGGCTCCGAGTCCGATGTCAACCTGACACTGCAGCGGACGCGGAACCGGTATGCCGGGCAGGCGGACTGTGCGGTGCTGGGGCAATTCTCGGACTTGGCGAACTACCGTTTTCATCGCCACGTCACGGCGGAAGGCGTGCGGCGTGCGGTCCGGGGGCTTGGGTTGGACGGCGTCGATCTGTTCGTGTCCGCACCCGGCAGCGCGGGCACGCTGGCGGCCGGAGACGGACTGCGGGAGACCTTTCCCGATCTGTGCATTGCCGCCGTGGAACCGGAGGAGTGCGCCACGCTCACGGATGGCGGTCGAGGCTCGCACGTCATCGAAGGGATCGGCGACCAGATGGTGACGCTCATCCACAACGTGCATGCCACCGATCTCGTGGTGCGGGTTCCGGATGTCCACACAGTTAGGGGCACGGCCGTGTTCAGCAGCTCAACCGACGACATCATGGCCATGTTCGGAGTCGATGCGGATTGCGCGGCCCGTTTACGGGGTCGTTTTGGGCCGAGCGGCATCTGCAACGTCGTCGGTGCGATGCAGGCTGCCTCCCATCTGGGCCTGGACCAGAGTCGCACTGTCGTCACGGTTGCAACGGATTCGAACGATCGGTACCGATCCGTCCTCGACCGGTTGTCGAACACCCTCGGCAGGTCACCGCATCGACGCGATTTGTCAGGGTGGTGGTCCGAGATACGGGAACTTGAACCTGCCCGGCAGGTCCTGGACATCCGTGAGGGCGAGCACCGGAAACGCTTACATGTTATGAAGCGGGATACATGGACCCCATACGGCTACAGCGCGGACTTCATCGACTCGATGCAGGACCGGCCGTTCTGGGATCGGGAATACGCCCTCGTCGAACAACTGGATCCCCAGTGGCAGGCACTTCGACAACCGCCTGATTCATGCCGATAGGTCGCGTGGACCACAAAGCCTTGTCCATGGCGACGGTGTACGGTCGGGGATGGGTGGGTGACACTCAAACCCTTGGCATGGCCACCACCCCCCCGGATTGGCGGATGGCATGTTGGTCATGATCGGCGAAGCAGTCCACATGTCGGGCACGAAGCTCGACACCCTTGGGTCGAGACAAACGGGGAAGGTATTGTGTTCGGTGGTGCTTTGGTTGGTGACGTGCTACCGATATGCCGCTCGTGTGGCTACTGGGAGGTGTCTTCCTCGGGAATGTGCGGCAGCAGGCCCCAGACCCGTTCGGAGGGGACCTGTGTCGGTCCGCCACCGTCCCGGATCGCGATCAGGAGTCGTGCGCCGTCGGGAACTTCGTCAAGGTCGAAGCGTACGCCGCGCCGGGCGGCCTCGACGACCCGGTCAACGTAGGCTTCGATATCCTGTATCAGCCGTGCGTCCAAGCCACTGGCGGACAAGGTGCGCCGGAAGCTCAACAGCATCCCCTCAACTTGCCCTTCGGCCCGTCGTTCGGCCATCTGTCTAAAAAAACGTTCCTGTACCGTTTCCATTTCCCTCACTACCTCGCTGAGTGGACGGCTGTCGTCTAGTTGGCTGGCATCCAGCAGAATCCTTCCCTGCTCGTCCCGGAGCCTGTCCCACTGCCTCATCTTGTCGGACAGAAACCGCAACAGAAGTTCATAGGCGTCCCGGTCTTCCAGGCCGCGAATGGCTTCCAGAACCGGGACGGTCTCGCCCAGGTCACCGCAGCGTTCAACCTCGAAGATCATCCGCAGCAGGTGAGATTCAGGTTCCTCCTCCCGCTCCATGTGCAGCACGTCATAGTAAGGGACTTATACCGAGGGGTTGACACTCGGTACGGGGGACGGGTTTGGGCCCGGCCCCCACAGGTGCGGGTGGACCGCGCCTGCCTCGTTCACGGGTCGCCGG
>CAZMKQ010000034.1:0-601 GCA_964566955.1 uncultured Caldilineaceae bacterium
CAAGTACCTGCCCGGCGCCAACCTCGACATCTCGGCCCTGGATCCGCTCAAGGATTTTGTGCAGCGCAACACGCTGCTCACGATCCAGTTGCTGGGTTTCAACGTGCCCGCCCTCGGCTTCCTGATCTACTTCCTGATCATGATTGCGGCCATCATTGCCCGGTGGCAGCAGCGCGAGACGGCCATTCTCGTGTCGCGTGGCCTGAATACTTCGGGCGTGGTGTCGATTGTGCTGCTGGAGGAGCTGATTCTGTTCATTGTCGGCATCCCCCTGGGCATCGCCTTCGGCATGGGCATTTCCCTGTTCATGGGCTACACGGTCAGCTTCCTGAGCTTTACGACCCTGCGGGAGCCGGTTCCGGTCTCGTTCCAAGGGCTGAACTGGTATCTGATTGGGGCCGGTCTGGCCGTGGCGGTGCTGGCACGCCTCATCCCGGCGGTCCGCACCGCCCGCATGAGCATCGTCGAGGCGGAGCGGGGACGCCAGGTGCAGAAGCCGTTCTGGCAACGGGCCTACCTGGATTTCCTGCTGGTTGTGCCCACCTGGTATGCCTACGACCAGCTGGCCAACGAAGGCACCTTCGCCAACATGGTCCAGGAG
>CAZMKQ010000034.1:616-16197 GCA_964566955.1 uncultured Caldilineaceae bacterium
CCGGCCCTGTTCGTGCTCACCTGCAGCCTGCTGGTAATGCGCATCTTCCCGATCCTGATGTGGATTCTGGACCGCATCGCCGGCTGGACCAACCTGCTGACCACCCACCTCGCCCTGCGCCAGCTGGAGCGGCACAGCCAGCGCTACATCAACCCGCTGCTGCTGGTTATCGTGTCCCTGTCGCTGGGCATCTACACCTACTCCATGGCCCTCAGCCTGGACCAGTGGCTGATTGATCAGGTGCGTCACGAAGTGGGGGCCGGCGCGACGTTCGAGCCCTTCATCCCACCCTCGCCGGACAGCTCCGGAGGTTCGGGCCCGATCATGGATGGAACCGGAACCTGGATTCCCACCGTGGACGAGTTCGAGGCCCTGCCCGGGGTGACCGCCGCGGCCAGGGTCGGCAACTACAACGCCGAACTGGAGGTGACCGGCGGGGACATCCTGCGCCTGAACTTCATGGCGGTCGATCGAATCGACTTTGCCAAAGTGGCGTGGTTCCGGGAGGATTTCGCCGACGATTCCCTCGGGGGTCTTATGAACCGCCTGGCCCTGTCGCCCAACAGCATCCTGGTGCCGCGGGCCCTGATGGGGCCGCTCAACTGGCGGGAGGGGGACGAGGTCGGCCTGGAGGTGAGCATGGCCCGGGGCCATGCCGTCCAGGACCAGTTCGTGATTGCCGGTACCTACGAGCAGTTCGCCACGATCTATCACCAGCCATGGACGGTGATCGGCAACATGGATCACGTTTTTTCGCTGGCGGGCACCGATTTCGCACACAACATTTGGATGGGGGTGGACGAGTCGGTGGAGGCAATCGAGTTGAAGCAGGTCATCCGGAGGATGGGCATCGAACCCACCCGGTGGCGGCATGTGCCCACGCGCATTGTCGAGGAACAGGCGCGCATGGAACGGGTCGGCATCTTCGGCACGCTGTCCGTGGGCTTCCTGGCGGCCGCGGCCATGGCCTTCCTGGCCCTCCTGGTCCACAGCTATGCCTCGCTCCAGGACCGCATGTTCCAGTTCGGGGTACTGCGGGCCGTGGGTGTGATGCGGTCCCAGATTATTGGTCAGATCACCATCGAGTACATTTTTCTGACCAGCTACGGAACCCTGGCCGGCGCGGTCATCGGTTCCCTGTGCTCCATCCTCTTCTCGCCGTTCTTCAGGGTCACGGCCGCGGTGCGCAATCCGCTGCCGCCGCTGGTGCCCCTGATTGCCGAGAACGAGATTGCCATCCTGGCCGCGGTCTTTGCCGCCGCGATCGTGCTGGTGGAGGTGTCCGTCACCTTCCAGGCCCTGACGCGACGCCTGTTCGACGCCCTGCGCATGGGCTACCAGGAGTAGCACCCGCCGGATGGACGCCGTTGGCGGAACCTGTTGCACGGAGGTTGGGCAATGCCGTTTCGCAGGCTTGACATAAAGGGAATTGATACCTACTGGATTGAGCAGGGACTGGCAGGGGAACCGCTACACCTGCATATTTCCACGACCGAACCGGGCACGCGCGCCCACCCGCCCCATGTGCACGGCGGCTACGAGGCGTTCTTTCTGCTGGAGGGCGAGGCCACGCTGGAGTTCGGGGATGAAACCGTGGACCTGTCCGCCGGCGAAGCGGTGGTCTTCGATCCGCACACGCTGCACGGCCTGGTCAACAGCGGGACCGTCCCCAATCGCTACATGGTGATTCTGGTCGCTTCCGACCTGGTCAACCCCTGACCGCGAGGCGGCTTCGGGTATTCCATTCGGGTTCGGGCCGCGCGGGTTGGCCGCGCGGGCTACACTTCCATTGAAGCCTGTTGGTTCGGAAAGGGCGAGTTTCCGGTCCGGCTCGGCTCCGTTTTCCCGGGACAGCTGCGGTTTCAGGACGGACTGGCACCGCTTGCAAATGATCCGCGAGGCTGCGGGTCCGAACCGCGCCGTTGCGCCAACCGGGACGAGGTCTGCCGGCATGTTCGACCTGCGAGCCGGTGCACAGATACAGGAGGTGCCATGGCGGAAGTGATCGGCGGGATCCTCGGTGGGGTTGGCCTGCTGTTTGTGGGTATGTGGTTGTTGGCCGAGAACCTGAAGGTCCTGGTGGGACCGCGCCTGCGCATGTTGGCCAGCCGGCTGGCCAACAACCGCTTTGCCGGATTTGGCTGGGGAACGCTGGCGGGCGCCATTACCCAGAGCTCCCCGGCCGTGACCTTCATCACAATCAGCATGCTGCGGTCCGGGCTGATTTCCTCCCAGCAGGGCTATCCCATTGCCCTGGGCGCACAGCTCGGCGTGGGCCTGATCCTGTTCATCGTCACGGTGGACATCCGCGTGGTCGCTCTCTTTGGGCTCGGGGTGGGCGGCATCGTCATCACGCGCCTGAATCGGGACGGCTACCGCGAGCTGGGAGCGATGCTGTTCGGTGTGGCCGCCCTGCTGTTCGGTCTGGTCCTAATCAAGGAGTCGGCGGCTCCCTTGGCGGATCAGTCCTGGTTCCAGGCGGGCTTGGAGATTTCCACCCGCTCCCTCCTGCTGTCGCTGGTTCTCGGCGCCCTGCTCACCTTTGTGGTTCAGGCCCTGGTTCCGGTGGTTGCCTTCGGCGTCGGTCTGGCGGCCGCGCAACTGGTGGGTGTGGAGCAGGTGGTGATGTACATCTACGGCTCCTACCTGGGGTTGGGCATCAGCGTGCTCATCCTTTCGTCCAACCTGGGGGGGACCGCCCGTCAACTGGGGATGTTCTGGGCCTTCCAGTGTTTCTTTTCCGTCGTGGTCATGGTCCTGCTGCTTTATGTGGAGGTATATCTGGAGGTGCCGCTGGTTGTGGCGGCGGTGACGGCATTGGACATTGGCCTGGGACCGCAGATGGCCCTGGCCGTCATCCTGTTTGGCATGCCTTCCCGCCTTGTGGTGCTGGCGGCCCCGAACTGGACCATGCAGCTGTTTTCCCGTTTCTGGCCGGCCAGTAGCGAAGAGGAGCAGTCCCGACCCCAATTCATTCACGACCAGGCCATGGACGATGTGGAGACCGCCCTTGACCTGGCGCACCTGGAACAGAGACGGGTGCTTGGCATGTATTCCGACTACCTGAACATGGCGCGGACCCGACAATCGGCCGCCAGCCTCAAGAACTCCGTCCAGACCCTCAACGCACGCATCGATGAATTCCTGGGTGAGTTGGCGCGCCAGAATCCCGGACAGAGCAGCGAACGCCACAACGTCGTGCTGAGCCGGCAGAAATTGATTACCTGGCTGGATGAACAATTTTCGGCTGTGCCCGAGTTCCTGCTGCAACTGCCGGAAGACGAGGAACTGGACACGTTTCAGATGAGCATCGTCGAGGGAACCGATGCCGCGTTCCTCATATTTCTGGACGCACTGGAAAGCGACGATGCCGATTCCTGGGAATTCGTCGAGCAACTGATGGGCGACCGCAGGGTCCTGATGCAGAACATTCGGGAACGAAACCTGTCGGCAACCCCGGAGGAAGACCACGTTCGGCAACGCATCATCGTGGAGACCACCAACGCGGTGGAAAACATCTTCTTCCTGCTTGCCCAATTGACGCGCGACTTCCGGGATGAGAGCAGCCTGTCGCCGTCATCGGTTGCCGGCTGACCGCCAGCCGGTTGCCGGCACCCTGCGCGCCGGGGTTGAAGAGCAGTGCGGTGACCCGGCTACAGGGATCCCGGTCGAGGAGTTCGGGCGTGTCGGGTGGTGCCAACGGGTACCGATTGGCCTGTCCGAGGTGGATTGGGGCCAAGGCTTTGCCCTTGGCCCGCGGGGCCCGGCCGACGGACGATCAGCGATAATCCCCGTCCGCGCCGCGTCCCGTATCCCGATGCCGTCAACTTTCCCGGCGCGCAGGCGGGTGGTACGGCCTCGTTTTTTGTGTTTGGAACTCCCAGAAAAACCCCTATGAACAACCCCGTGCGTTTTTCCACCGGTTGGCTGCTGGCCGTCCTGTTGTTGTGGTCGTTGGCACCGGTGCCGGTCCGGGCGGCCGGGTCCGGTGCCTTGGCCTGCGACCCGGCCCTGGAGTCGCTGGACCGGATCCAGTCGCGCGAGCAGATCAGGGCCTTCGTCTACTGTGCGCTCCAAACCGTTGAGGAACAAGGCTGGGAAGCGGCCAAAATAGCGTTCCAGTCCGATCCGGGCTGGCTGTCCAATGGCATGTTCCTGTTTGCGGGAACCGACGATCTGAAAGTGGACTTCATAGCCGGGTCGGAGACGCTGCTGCCGGGTGATGATGTGGCCAATCTGCAGGATGATCACGGCCGCTACATCGTCAAGGACATGTACCGCATCGCCGGCAACTGGGGCGAGGGATTTGTCTACTACGACGCCCTGGATCGCCAAAGTGGGTTGACACTGCCGAAGACCTTCTTTATCAAGCGGTTGGACATGGACGGCACCCCCTTCCTGTTGGGTGCAGGTTTCCACAATCCATCGGATCCCGCCAACTGCCACCCCGAACTCGTCCGGGCGGAGTACGTGTACAGTGCCATCGACACCGAAAACTTCGTGGACTGTGCTGCGCGTTTGGTCCTGGACAAGGGGCTTCTGGCCTTGTTCGAGCTGATGGTGCCCGGGGGACGCTGGAACCATGGTCCGACCTATGTCTTCATACACGAACTGGGCACGCTGACCATGGCTGCGCATCGCAATCCGGAACTGGTGGGCCTGGACCGCACCGATCGGGTCGATCCGGACGGCGTCCTGATCACCCAGGAGATACGGCGCGTGGTCCAGCGCTACGGCGACGGCTATGTCTACTACACCAACGTCAACCCATCCACCGGCGAACTGCAGCGCAAGGCCTCGTATGTCAAGGGGTTCAAGCTCGGCGGACGCTGGTACTCGATCGGCAGCGGGTTGTATCAGCGCTCGGAGGCTTGCCAGGCCGCGCCCTCGGCCCATGCCATCCACCATCGGGACGACATCATGGCCTTCGTGGCGTGCGTGCACGATCTGGTCGCGGAACGGGGCGAGTTGGCCTTTCCGCTGCTGACCGGCCATCCGCAGTTCCGGTCGCCCGGCTACTACGCGTTCGTCTTCAACCAGCAGTGCCGGGACGTTCTCTACCCCTTGGACTACCGTGCCGGCGATTTCAGCTGTGACCTTGAGGATGTCGAGGGCACGAAGATTGTGCAGGAAATCCTGAAGGCCGGCCTGGAGACGGAGAACCAGCAGGGCTGGGTGTCCTATCGATGGCTCAATCCAGCCACGGACCGGGTTGAGACGAAGGAGTCGTTTGTCATGAAGGTCTCCCTCAACGGTGAAGACATGGTGGTGGGCGCGGGGATTTACACAGGAGAATAGACCGGCAGCCTCCCGGTTTGACCAAGCGATTTGAAGGTTATCCCAAAAATAGTTGGGATAAGTTGGGATAACACATGGGATTTCCGGCAACTGGCCTGGGATTCATCGATTGAACGGCTTCCGGCGTGAAACCCGGCGGTCCCAGGCCGCGGTCCGCGGGATCTTGGAAGCCTCGGTGGCCCGGACCGGAAACGGGGAAGCCGTGCCGTCCGCATCGAACAGTGAAGCCGGATCAGTTCTGTGCCGACGGCTCGCGCATGAACCCGATGTTCAAAACGGTACACCCGAGCATGCCTGCGACAGCCAGCAGGGACGGGCCGGTGATGCCCAGGCGCAGGAAACTCCACGGTCCGGTAAAGCCGCCGAGGGCGGATGCGGTGAAGTTGGCGGCGCCCATCATCGACATCATTTGCCCTCGGCGGTGGCTGTCCTGTTCGCTGGCAAAGGCCAACAGGGAGACGATGGCGAACTCCAGGGCCACGCGCATGAGCATCAAGCCCCCAACGGCACCGACGAGGCTGGTCCCCATTATCGGCAGCAGCACGAACGCCGCGATGGCCAGGACCCCGCCTCCCATTACGGCTCGGCGTTTCCCGATGCGGTCGCTGTATGCGCTGGCGCCGACGCTGCCGCAGAGGTCCGCAATGCCCATGGCCATGGCCACGCGGCCCATGTCCCCGGCGCCGAGGCCGTAGGTCTGGGTCAGCCAGTCCCCGAACACAATCAGCACGTTGAACATGGCAAACGACAGGCACCCGGTGCAGGCGATGGTGGCCCAGGCCGACGTGGACAGGGAACCCACGAGATCGGCCAACTGCTGGCGTCGGCCGGCCGCGGGGTCGGACATGCGCGGCCGGGCGCCTTCCGGATGACCGGGCGGCAGCAGGTAATACAGAATGGACAGGACGGCCAAGCCGATGCCCAAAATGACAAAAGGCACTTCCCAACTGGTGCGTTCGATGATCCAGCCGGCTGTTGACAAACCGGCAATGCCCGCGAAGGCCCAGCCGTACTCCACGATCCCTATGCCGCGGGCCCGCATGGAATAACGCAACCGGTGGCTCAGATATCCCTGCAACGTAGGCACAAAGGCAAGGGTGGCGATGCCGGACAGGGCGAGTCCGAAAACCTTGACAGGCAGGTTGGGCCCCAGCGCCAACAACAAAAAACCGGCTGACAGGGCTAGAAGTTCGACGCGCAGCCACTTTCGGAATCCTTGACGGTCGGCGAGGGCGCCAAAAACAGGCGACAGCAGTCCGGTCAGGTTGCGAAGTCCCAGGAGCTGGCCCATCCGGGTTGTACTGAGTCCCAGCCCGCCGGCCAGCATGGGCAGGAAGGGGTAGAAAATCTGGAATCCCGTGTCCGTCAGGCATCGCGTCACCAACGCCATGCCAATTAACCCGACGAGCGACTCCCGGGCGCGGTGGAAAAGTTCACGGCGCCGCATTGCGTCAGCTGTCACACGCGGTCTGCCTTGCAGGTGTCCGGCGAGGATGGGCAGCCGGAATCCGACGGTTGGCGAGCCAACATGTCAGCGTTTGGACGATGCGAGTGTGTTGATCATCGGAAGGTGCTATGCCAACGATTTTCCTTGTTTGTCCATATGATGACACCGGCAGGCGGACATGTGAAACCGGCGCTAGGTTGGAGGGACGCATGCGTGGCGTTCGGCCGAATGGAAAAACCCGCGCGGCGGCTGTCGGGCATGGCTGCCCGTTGGCAAACCTCGGTTGCCGGGAAAGGGTCAACAGCCGACGGGCTTCCTGAGTGGAAGCCCGTCAAATGCAGTCTTGGCGTAGCCGGCACCGGTCCCGCGCCACTCGGAATGGGCGGAGGGCATCCGGTGCCTTGCGCGACCAGGCGCGCAGCCCGTCGGCCGCTGCCTGCGACGAACGGTTTGTCTAGGCAATACTTCCGGCCAACAGGCGTTGCAGGCCGGCCACGTCGTCGAGTGTCACCTGCATCCGCCCGCGCGTGATGAGGCCCTTGTCGGAGAGGTCGTGCAACACGTTGGTGACCGTTTCACGGTTGGTGCCGATGGAATCGGCGATGTCTTGGTGGCCCAAATCAGTCAGCACGGTGGTGCCGGCCGACTTGGCCAGGTTCAGCAGGGCGCGCACAACCCTCAGCATCACGGGATCCAGGCGGATGCTGCGCAAATGGTCCAGCACGTTGCGGCCCTTCGAACTTTCGCTCTCCAGCATTCGCACCATGATGGAGGGGAACCGCTGCTGCAGGTACTTGAAGTTGCGCCGCGTGATCTCGACGCACACCGTGTCCGTGTGGGCTTCGGCGCGCGAACTGTGCATGCGGTGGCCCTTCAGGATGGTTTGCTCGCCGAAGAAGCCGTTGGCGCCGATGCGGCCCACAATCACGTGCTGGCGGGGCGATTGACGGGTGAGGACCACCTCACCTTCCAGCACCAGGTAGACCGCTTCGCAGTCGTCGCCCGATCGGTAGAAGCAGTCGCCGGCGTTTCTGTGCAGCACGCGCACAGCCGGGCAGACATCCCTGGCCAAGTCTTTGTTCGGGATATCGCCGAACAGAAAGTGGCGAGCCAGTTGCTGGGAGAGTTCCTGATAGTTGTGCATGGATGTGAACCTCTTCCGGATGATGGTCGCGGATGCAGCATGCATCCCGCGGCCGTCCTGAATGCTCGATGTCCAAAGTCTAGGTCCGGTTCGGCCCGTTGGACGTTAAGGTCGCGTTAAGGGAAAGTTTGTGTTCTGCGGAGCCTCCTGGGCAGATGGCTAGACCGTTTCCGTCACGGTGCATCGGGTGGGGAGGCCCGGTATTTGGACCGGGTCGCAAGGCGAGCAGATCCCCAAGGGGCATCAAACGCCAAATTGGTGGATGCGGCATGGGACTGGACCGGCGTGGCGACTGTCAATCCTGGGAACTTCCTTCTTGACTTACGCCATCGCCGCCGTTCCGGTTGCTCAGATGGCCAACGCGGAAGTTTCCCGGTGTCTTCAGGCCATGTGCCAACATCGTCGGACCACTGATGTGAGGCGTGGACCGTCACTCCAGCGTCCGGCAGCATTCCACCGCATCAACCGGACCAAGTTCAGGCGCAGGGACACTCCCTGGCTCCCTCGGATTGGCACGAACACTGCGGTCCCTGGTTCGCGCCCCTCCCAACTCGAGGATACGCGCGGAACCGCGAAAACGTTCGATCCCTATGGCTTGGGCTTCGGCCGGCCTCTGAGGCCCGCCCATGGACCGGTCCGTTGGCTCACGGACCCGACGTGCGCGAACCACTGACAAGACACCGGTGGCAATCGATGCCGGTTTGGATAATCAGACAATTTGGGTGGTTGCCAAGCCCTGAACACCCTTGCCTGTCGAACCGAGTCAGTTGTCTCTACATACAAAAACAGAACAGGGACAGCCCACAGGGTGTCCCCAGAGTCCGCAGCCATGGCCGTACAAGGAAGAATCCGACTGCATCTCATCCAACATGAGATTGCCCAGGCGCGCCCAGAGGTTGGCGGGTACCGGTTCTTCGTTGAGGTTGGCCTTGGCGTGGCTTGGAGCCAAGGCCAGACCGGTTTGCAGACCCAAGGTTGCTGTGACCAAACCTGCGACACCGAGAAAGTCCCGACGGGTCAGCTTGCCCGGTTTGTCTCGGGTCATGCCCGCCTCTTCCTGCTTCATGGTGTTGATCCCCAGCGTGCCAACTTCAAAGTGAGGGCCAAGACAATATTGATTCTACCCTTTTCCAGCGTGTGCTCAATCGTCGCGGTTGCTTCCCTGTTGGAGACAAGCTGCACGGTGCCGGTCGGCAGCCCTACACCACCCGGTACACGGCTGGACCAGTCAGTGTCTTGGCCCTGTTTGCCCTGAAGCGTGCATCCGCGCGAAGCATATGAAGCGACCATTCCCGCCGTGCTAGGATCCGAACTGCTTTTTGCAGTCCAAATTCACTGTGCGGAAAACAGTGGGACGCGGCCAGCGAGTCCTGCGCCGTGCCCCGCAGTTCCGTACGCCAATCCGAAAGACCTGCAATGACCGTCTCTGCCCAGGTACCAGCACCCAGTCAGCCGGTGGCTGCCGCGCGCCCGCGGCTTCGCTGGTCCGAGATGTCCGGCCTGGCGCGGCGTGAGGCCATTGAGGGCTACCTGTTCCTGCTGCCCAATATCGTCGCCTTCTTCGTCTTTCTGGCCGGCCCCATGCTGGCGGCGGTGTACTTCGCCTTCACGAACTACGATCTGACCTGGCCGCCCCGGTTCACGTTCATCGAGAACTTCCAGGTCATGTTCAATAACGACCTGTTCTGGCAGGTGTTCGGGCAGACCTTCTACTGGGCCTTCGGGATGGTTCCGGCCACGATCGTGCTGGCGCTGGGGCTGGCCCTGATGATCAACCGGGAAATGCGCGGGGTCCTCACCTACCGTCTGATCTACTTCATCCCGCACGTGACCCTGAGCGTGGCCGCCTCCATCGTGTGGCTGTGGGTCTACCACCCCGAGGTGGGCTTCCTGAACCTCCTGCTCGGCTACTTCGGAATCGAGGGCCCTCAGTGGCTCCTGAACCGGCGCACGGCCATGCCGTCCCTGATTCTGATGGGATGGTGGAAGAGCATCGGTTTTTCCATGCTGATCTTCCTGGCCGGCCTGCAAGGCATTCCGGCGGAACTGTACGAGGCCGCCACCATGGACGGAGCCAACCCGCGCCAGCGCTTCTGGTCGATTACGGTGCCGATGCTGTCGCCCGCCATCTTCTTTGTCATGGTGACCTCCATCATCGGCGCCTTCCAGGGGTTCGACAACTTCTACCTGATGACCCGCGGTGGCCCGGCCAATGTGACCACCACCATGGTGCTGCACATCTACAACAACGGCTTCGTCTACCTCAAGATGGGGTTCGCCTCCGCCATGGCCATGGTGCTGTTCGCCACGATCATGATCTTCACCCTGGGTCAGTGGATGTACGCCCGCAACTGGGTGCACGGCTTCGCCGACTGACCACAACCGTCGGCAATCGACAAGCATCCCGGAATTCGCATGGCCGTAAAGCAGGAAACCTTGCAACCCGCCCGCGAACTGCAGGCGGTCGGGCAGGACGGCATGTCCAAGTCCGGCGCCAAGCGCGTCGGGGACATCTTCACGCACCTGATTCTGGCCCTGGGTTCCATCGTGATGGCCGGGCCGTTCGCGTGGATGCTGTCGTCGTCGTTCAAGACCCAGTACGAGATTTACAAGTTCCCACCCACCCTGATTCCCGAGTCCATCCAGTGGATCAACTATCTGGTGGTGTTCGAGCAAACCGCCCTGGGTCGCTACGTGGGCAACAGCATGTTTGTGTCCCTGTCGGTGACGCTGGGCGTGCTTCTGACCTCGTCCCTGGCCGGCTACTCCTTCTCGCGCCTCAACTTCCCGGGCCGGGACAAGATCTTCCTGATGTACCTGGGCACCATGATGATCCCGGGCGCCATCCTCCTGATCCCCAGCTTCGTGTTGATGCGAACCTTCAACTGGATCGACACCTACTACGCCCTGATCGTGCCGGGGATTGTGAGCGCCTGGGGCACCTTCCTGATGCGCCAGTTCATGATGTCCATCCCCCGGGAACTGGAGGATGCGGCCTACATCGACGGCGCCACCCGCTTGCGCATCTACTGGACCGTGATCCTGCCGGTCTCCAAGCCGGTCATCGCGACCCTGGCCATCTTCACCTTCATGGGGGTGTGGAACGAACTGCTGTGGCCGGTGATCATTCTGCGCTCGCCGGAGAAGTTCACCCTGCCCATGGGCTTGGCCAAGTTCCAGAGCCGTTTCCCCAACCGGACGCCCTGGCACCTGATCATGGCGGCCAGCACCCTGTCCGTGCTGCCCATCCTGTTCCTGTTCATGGCCGGGCAGAAGTACTATGTGCAGGGCATCGTGACCACCGGTCTCAAGGGGTAGTTACGCAGCCCGCGCACACGAGGATTGCCATATCGCCGCGGTGCGGTCCACCCGCCGCCGCGGTTCCGTCTTGCTTGTTTTGTCTTGGCAACCAACAAGGAGTTAGTGAAATGTCTCGCAAGTTTGGACTGAGTCGCAGGGACTTCTTGCGCGTCTCCTCGTATGCCGCGGCCGGCGTGGTGGCGATCGCCTGTGTCCCGGCCGAAGCCCCCACGGTGGAGGAAGTGGTTGAGGTGGATCCGGCCCGTCGCGCGGAATTCACCATGGGCACGGTGCCGCCGGAAACGACTGGCACTTTCGTCGTAGGCGGCTGGGGTCCCGGCAGCGTGGCTGTCCAGGACCAGCATCATGCATGGTTTGCCGAGTTCTATCCCAACATGGAGTTCCAACCGGCTCCCGAAGGCGGCTGGAGTTCCTATTGGGAGACGATTGTGGTGTTGCTCGCTTCCGGCGAACATCCGGATGCGGCCATGATCCACTTCACCCGTACGGCGCCCTTTGCCGACAAGGGCTTCATGCTGCCAATCGACGAATACATCGACGCGCTGCCGCCCGTCGACTGGCCGGACGACTTCCACTTTACGGCGGTGGACAACATCGCCTACAAGGGCAAGCAGTACGGCTTCCCGATTGACTGGGCTCCGCGCGCGATTCTGATCAACCGCGACATCATGGATCCGATCATGGGTGACTGGCCGCCCCCGGACGACTGGACCTACCAGGATGTGTTGGATTTGGCCATTGAGGCCACGGACACCTCCGGCGAGGACAAGACCTACGGCCTGGCCACCGGCCACTGGGCCATCCGGCAGTGGAACGTGACCCGCGGCTTTGGCGGCCACTTCTTCAACGAGGACGTGACCCAGGCCAACATGCTCGAGCCCGAGACGATCGAGGCTTTCCAGTTCACCTACGACGTCCTGCACACCCATGGTGTCTCGCCGTCAGCGGCCGACCTGGAACTCTTCGGCGGGCAGTTCTCCGCTTTTGCATCCGGCAATATCGGCATGTGGTGGACACTTTCCGACGAGACCCGCGCCTCGGTGGAGGCGGTCGGCGACAGCTTCCGCATGGGGATCGGTCCCGAGCCGGTGGGCCCCAACGGCCGTTTTGGCTTTGAAGGCAACGTCGGCTGGTTCATTCCCTCCGGCTCCAATTTCCCGGAGATCGCCTACGAGTTCATGCGCTGGAACCTGACGGATCCGGAACAGGCCCGCTTCATGGCCGTGAACGGCTTTGGCGGATTCCCCGGACGCAAGTCGTCCGGCAAGTGGAACGTGCAGGAAATCGAGCAGTTCCTGCCCAACTACGGCCATGCCGCGTGGGTGCTGGGTGCCGAGTCCGAAGAGCACTTCCCGCTGTTCCCCGAGGGACAGGAGTGGATGCCGATCTACGCTCAGCACATGGACCCGCTGATGCTGGAAGGCGTCGGCAGCGTCGAGGAAGCGTTGGAAGGCCTGTCCGCCGACACCAACGAACTGTTCGACAACTCGGTCCGCAACCTTTAGTTTCGTTCATGACCGGCCGGGGATGGCGGGAGCAACTCCCGCCGTCCCCGGCCTCCCTTCAGATTCAGAGCCTGGTGTCCACCATGGAGATGCGCCCGCGCCCGCGACTTGTCCGTTCGACATGGCCGGTTCTGGCCATCCTGCTGGTTTTGGCGGTCGCGCTGGCCGGTTGCAACCGCGGCCGGGACAGGTCGGAACTGATGCCGGTCTTCCTCGAGGAAGGCACGGAGGTGGGCGGTGTCCTCAGGTCTAATGCCTGGGAAGTCGAGATTACCGGCCTGGCGGGCAAGGACTCCCTGCTGGGCGATGAAGGGGAGGACTCCGGTCTGGCCCAGGTTTCCCAGTACGAGACATCCGCCCAGCCGGCCCAACGCGGCGAATGGGTGATCGTGCCCATCCGCCTGAAGAACCTGGCTGGCGAAGACATGCTGTTGCTGGTGCGCACGCTCAGGCTGCGCGACGACCAGGGCAACGAATACGAACTGGGCAAGCGCAACGTGCACCTGGCCTACATCTTTTACACGGACCCCGAGACGTACGGGGAGCAATCCAACCAGCATGTCCAGCATGTCTTCGAAACCGATGAGGAGCGGCTGGGACCGGCCATCTTCGACGTGCCGGTGGATGCCACGGGACTGGTCATGATCCTGGAAGGCGCCGAAGGGGAACTGACCATCGGGTATTGATCTCCATGCCCATGGCCGCGTCGGACCGGACGCGGTCGCCAACCGCCTGAACCGTCCAACCCGGGACCCTTGCCCATGCAGTACCGAATTGCCCACAGCGGAATCACGTGGGGCTACGATGCCTCCACCGCCGAAGCGGCCGTGCGCGACGTGGCCGCCTGCGGCTACAACGCCTACGAGACGATCGGCGGCGTGATCGAGGCCTACGAGCAGGACGGGGCCGACTACGCCGCCCTGCTGGCCAAGTACGACATCCCCCTCATTGGAACCTATGTCGGTACCGGCTTCCGGCACGATTCCTCCCCGGCCGAGGACATCAAGAACGCCCACAACTGGATCCGCCGGGCCAGCGAGATGGGTGCCACAACCGTCCTGATTGCCGCCGGCAGCCGCAAGGACGGCATCTGCGACACGGCCGCCGGCTGGCGGCACATCGCGGACGCCTTCGCCGAGATCGCCCGAATTGGCCTGGACCACGGCATGCAGTCCGCGGTGCATCCCCACACGGGCACGCTGCTGGAGACTCGGACGGACATCGACAACTTCTTTGATGCGGCCGACACGGACCTGTTGCCTTTCGCACCCGACACCGGCCAAATCGCGAAGGCCGGGGACGATGCCGTGGCCACGCTGGAGGACTACAAGTCCATCATTGCCCATGTCCATCTCAAGGACTACGGCGGCGGGCGCGAGACCGGCTACGTGGGCTATGAGCCGATTGGCTCCGGGGTGATCGACATGCCGGCCATCTTCGCCATCCTCGAGGACATCGACTACCAAGGTTGGGTCACGGTCGAACTGGACGGTACCCCCGAAGCGCCCCGCCCGCCGGGCGAGGCGGCCCGCATGAGCCGCGACTATCTCGCCGGACTCCTGGGCGACCAGGTGACCTGGTCCGAGCGCGGCGGCTGATTGCCTCGTTTCCCCTTTCCCAGGAATCCCCGCCCATGAACATTCTGCTGCTGGTCGGCGGATCCCATCACGACAGCCCGGAAATCCGGACGGCCCTGCAGGCCATCTTCGAAAACGACGGTGCCCACACGGTCACCCAGAGCGAGGACATGGCGGTCCTCGGCCCGGACGGCCTGGCAGGCGTCGATGTGGTGGTCAACGCCACGACGGACCGCGAACCGGAGCCGGCGGAGCACTATGCCCTGATCAACCACGTGGCCGGCGGCGCCGGTCTGGTGGTGGTGCACGGCGGCCTGGCCAGTTTCTGGAACTCCCAGGCCTACTTCGGGATGATCGGTTCCAAGTTCGCCGGCAAGTCGCTGGACGAGCGGGGCGCAGGTGACTTCGTGGTCGAGTTCGGCCCCAACCGCCACACCCTGCAGCATCCCATCACATTGGGCTTGGAGAACTACACCGTCAACGACGAGTTGTTCTTCCTGCAGGGCGATCAGACCCAGTGGCAGGTGCTGGCCCGCGCCCAGGGCCATCCGGTGATGTACACAAAGACCTTCGGTCTGGGGCGGGTCTTCGTCTCGGCCCTGGGCCACGACGAAACACGCTTCCTGGTGCCCAACACCACGGAAGTCATGCGGCGCGGCGCCCTGTGGGCGGCCGGCCGCCTGTAGGAGCAGGACGGCTGCCATGAGAATTCTGTTGCTGGCCGGCGGGGCCTGGTACCACGATCAGCCGGCCCACCGCCGGGCGCTGATGGCGTGTCTCGAACCCCACTTCGATGTGCACATGACCCATTATCCGGAACGGGCCCTCGACGAGGATCTGTCCGGCTTCGACGTCATCGCGGACTACACCAGCTGGTGGGAGCCTTCCCCCGCCCAGTGCCAGGCCCTGCTGGCGGCGGTGGCCAACGGCACCGGCTTTGCCTGCCTGCATCCGGCCACGGCCTCGTGGATGAACTCCCGCGAGTACCACGACATGGTGGGCGGCACCTTCGTCTTCCACGATCCCAACAAACTGCTGCGCGTGGTGACGGAACCGTCGCAGCACTACAAGACGCGGGAAGGCCTGCTGGAGAGTTCGGCCATCACCGAGGGCATCGAGGAGTTCGAGGTGCAGGACGAACTGTACGTCGTGGACGGTGACATGACCCGTTGGCGGATCCTGGCCCGTTCCCAGGGCCACCCCGTGGTGTGGACCAAGCCCTACGGCAAGGGCCGCGTCTTCAGCATTTCGCTGGGGCATGATGAACGGGCGCTTGGCCATCCGTCCGT
>CAZMKQ010000034.1:16215-25534 GCA_964566955.1 uncultured Caldilineaceae bacterium
GCGCACGTGCAGCAGCTGTACGTGCGCGGCATTCAGTGGGCGGGAGGTCGGCTGGGCTGATTCCGGCCGCGTCCTGATCGACTCTCCAGAAGCTCCCAAGGGGGCGAGGTGTATCCATGAAGATTCTGATTACCGGTGCCAGCGGCTACTTCTGCGAGGAGTTGATTGCCCAGCTCTCGCTGGCGGGCCATGAACTGCGCCTGTCCGACATTGTGCACATGGAGACCGAACACGAGTTCGTCAACTGCTCCGTGACCGAGTTCGGAGCCCTGGCCCTGGCCATGGAGGGGGTCGACGCCGTTTTCCACACGGTGGTGGGGGGGCGGCGCTATCCCCCGGACTCGCCGGTCAACCGG
Source organism: uncultured Caldilineaceae bacterium (assembly GCA_964566955.1). GTDB lineage: Bacteria > Chloroflexota > Anaerolineae > Caldilineales > Caldilineaceae > Bin34. The sequence goes on from CAZMKQ010000034.1 coordinate 16,572, forward strand.
GCCCACACGGGTGTGGAACACTTCAACACCACGGTCATGGGCACCTTCAACATTCTGCAACTGGCCGGCGAGATGGGGATTGGCCGCGTGGTGATGATTGGCAGCGAGGCCGCGCGCGGGCAGCGCATTCCGCCCACCGACTGGGAGGTCTGCGACGAGTGGACGCCGGCCCGGCCGGACTATGTCTACGCCCTGGCCAAGTATGTGATGGAGCCGATTTCGGAGTACGCCACCCGCATTGACGGCGTGGAGACGGCGGTCCTGCGCAATGCCTGGTTCGGTGCGGCCGAAGGCAAGTCCGTGACCCGCATGGGCTCCTCCCTTCTGTTCCAACGGTCCGCCCTGCGGCGCGACCTGGTGCGGGCCGGTGTGCTGGCCATCGAGAAGGAGAACCTGGGCCACGAAGTGTTCCTGCTCAGCGGCAGCACGGAGTTCACCAGGGAGGACGTGCCGGAACTGCGGACGGATCCCAGGGCGGTCGTGGAACGCTACTATCCGGGGGCCTGCGACAAGCTGGCTGAATACGGCGATGGCGACGAGTTGCAGAAGCTGTTCGACTCGCGCAACCTGTGGAAGATCGACGACATCTCCCACAGCCGCAAGGTGCTCGGCTGGGAGCCTACCTACAACTTCAGAAACTTCTACGAGGGCTTGATGGCGGACGCCTTCCCCAAGGACTACATGTTTCGGGAGATGGTCACCACGGGCACGGATGCAGACAAGGCGATTTTCCTATGAGTCTCGCAGGACAGGTTGCGGTCGTCACGGGTTCGACTTCCGGATTGGGCCATGCCACGGCCCTGCGGCTTGCCCGCGAGGGCGCCGCGGTGGTGGTCAATTCCGACCGGCCCGACAACGGCGCGGCCACCGTTGCCGAAATTGAGGCGGCCGGAGGCACGGCCGTCTTCGTCCAGGGCAGCGTGGCTTCCAGGGAGGACTGCGAAGCCTTGGCTGCGGTCGCAGCCGGGCTGGGGCCGGTGTCCATCCTGGTCAACAATGCGGGCATCGAACGCCGGGGCGGCGTGCTGGACTGCACCGACGAGGACTGGGACGACATGCTCAATGTCGATCTCAAGGGCATTTTCCTGGTGTCGCGGGCCGTGCTGCCGGCCATGCTGGAGCATGGCAAGGGTGCCATTGTCAATGTCGCTTCCGTGCTCAGCTACGACGTAATTCCGGAACGGGCCGCCTATGTGGCCGCCAAGGGCGGCGTGATCCAGCTGACCAAGAGCATGGCCCTGGACTACGGGCCGCGGGGCATCCGCTGCAACGCGGTGGTGCCGGGGTTTTTCCACACCCCCATGCTGGAGCAATCCATGATCGACTCCGGGGACTACGAGGGCACCAAGGCCATCCTGACCGCCAACAGCGTGTTTGGTCGGGGTGGCGATCCGGCCGAACTGGCGGCAGCCGTGTATTTCCTGGTGTCCGATGAAGCCAGCTTCATCACCGGTGCGGTCCTGCGCGTCGACGGCGGCTGGGACTGCACCTAACCAATCGCGGCACGCCGCGTCCAAGGGGGCCTGCGCCTCCGATTCCAACAGGAGACTTCAACGATGGGCCACCGTCTGATCGAACTGAGCATGGAAGTGCACAAGGGGATGGTGATCTATCCCGGCAACGTGCCGCCCGCCATCAACGTCTACTACTCCCACGAGGAGTACGCCAAGGAAACCGGCGCCGACAAGTACGGCGTGGAGCATTGCAACAACGGCGTGATTGTGATGGGTGACCACATCGGTACCCACATGGACAGCTGGTTCCATTGCAATCCGAACGCGCCGGGCGCGGCCGAGGCCATTCCCCTGGAATACTGCTACGGCAACGGCGTGGTCCTGAACCTGACCCACAAGGGGCCGGGCGAAGAGATTCTGGTGGAGGACATTGAGGCCGCCCTGGCCGAAATCAATCATGAAGTGCAGCCGCTGGACATCATCCTGCTGCGGACCGACGCCTCCAAACAGCGCCACAGCCCCAACTATCTCAAGGACCATCCCGGCATGACCAAGGAGGCCGTGCACTGGCTGCTGGACCGGGGCGTCATGATGATGGGCATCGATGCCATCGGCTTCGACCCGCCCATTGATGCCATGTTCGAGCGGGGCAAGCTGTGGGAGGCCCACCGCGTCATGCGCGAGCGGGAGTACTACCACATCGAGAACCTGATCAACCTCGACCAGATTCCCGAGCCGACCGGGTTCACGTTCTCGGCACTGCCCATCAAACTGCGGGGCGCCACGGCGGCCCCGGTACGGGCCGTGGCCATCATCAACGACTGAAGCGAACCGCCGACCTTCCCACAGGAGATGCAACTGTGTCCGGGCACAACAGCCTTTTTGACTTGGACGGCCAGCACGTGATGGTGGTGGGCGGCACCGGCGGCATTGGGGGCGAGATCGCGGCCGCCTGCCACGCCTTCGGCGCGAAGGTGTCCGTTACCGGACGCCAACAGGATCGGTGTGACGAGGCGGCGGCCCGCATCTCCGGCGATCGCAGCCGGGCGGTGGGGGCCGCAATGGATGCCACGAAGGCCGACTCGATTGCCGCCGGCTTCGAAGCCGCGGAAGCGGCCCTGGGACCGGTTACCGTGCTGGTCAACAGTGCCGGAACGCAGATTGAGGAGCCGGCCACCGATGTCCTTGAGGAGTCCTGGGACACGGTCATGGACATCAACTTCAAGGGCGGCTTCCTGCTTTCCCAGGCTGCGGCCCACAGCATGATTGCCCAAGGGAACGGAGGCAGCATCATCCATATCACTTCGGTGCGCTCCAACCTGGGCATTCGGCGGGGCTATGCGGCCTACGTCGGCAGCAAGGGGGGCCTGGGCATTCTGATCAAGCAGCTGGCCAGCGAATGGGCCGAGCACGGGATCCGGGTGAACGGCATTGCACCAACCTTCATCCGCACGCCCCTTGTGGACCGCTACCTGAACGATCCGGACTTCTACAATGCCCTGGTCAGCCGCATCCCCATGGGACGGGTGGGTGAGACTGAGGATTTGGCCGGTATTGCCGTGTTTCTGGCCTCGCCCAGCTCGTCGTTCGTGACCGGGCAAAATATCTTTGTGGATGGTGGGGTAACGGCATGCCAGTAGCGCAAGCTGCAGCAGAATGACAAAGTCAAGTCTCGTTGCTCTCCTTGTTCCGTGGATTCCTCTGAGGCGCGCATGGGGTTCGAAAGTCCTACCAGCTATTTCGCGGTGGTGTGTCGTGCAGGGGTGTTGCCGGGACTGGAATCTACGATGTCGGTTTCGGATACTGCGACTGCACCCGTGTTGGCTCCTCCCGGGACCCGGTCTCCAAATCGGGGGCCATGACCTGTCTCCGCATATAAGTTGTCGGGAGGCCGTATGGCCCACCGGCGAGTGACTCCGGGCTACGGTGTTCAATAATGGGTCCTCGGCCTATTTTGCTGCGCCACGTACCGTGGGACGTTTGCACAGCGGCATGTGTCCATGCACCCAGTTGTTCGTACAGCGCGATCTTTCCAAAGCCGGGCTCGATGCCGCTGTCACGGCACCGCTCGAAGCCTAACCCGGCAAACACTTCGACAAGACTGGTGATGCTGTTCGACCGAGTCGCGTGGACGGGCCAGTAGTCGGGTTGATGGAAGTGCCACTACCTGCCTGTGTCACCGGCCGCGAACGCGATGCAGTTGTACTGATTCGATCGGGGGGCAACAACTTTGAACCCTTCGGCAGCCAACTTGGGGAATATGCCGACAAGTTCATCTGTCCCCTCAGATTCGCCCATGGTCCCGGCCCCAACGCAGCCAAGCTTGCTGTATCGCTGCGACGTTGCCGTGGTCGGCGGGGTTGACCGGATCGGCCTTGGTGATGTCATGCAGCGCGTGGTACCAATGTCCTCCCTGTGTCTGCATTCGTTTCAGGATTAAGGGCACGGCTTGATCGCCCAGCTTGACAATCGCGTCGTAGCTCGGGAGGGCGAGGGCATGTCCCGAATTGGACAGGAACATCGATTCGTCCTCCCATCGATCCGCCAGTTCGTGGAACCGTGCCGCCAGATCCTGGCAGCATTCGCGGTCGTCCGGCTCCTGGTGGCGTGTGGTGGTGGTTTCCTGCATGGCCGTTTCTTCCCGATGGGGAGCGTGATTTACCGAGGCCCATCCGGCAGCCTCTCGCCCCGGCGTTGGCCGTCGGGCGTGAGGTAGCGGTAGAGGGTGGTCTTGCCCACGCCCACGATGCGACAGATCTCATTGATGCCGATGGTGCGATCCCGCATCAGTTCCGCGGCGCGGGCCAGCATGCGGTCGTCTACCTTGCGCTTGCGCCCGCCCTTGCGGCCGCGGGCCCGGGCCGCGGCCAGGCCGGCCAGAGTCCGTTCCCGGATCAGGTCGCGCTCGAAATTGGCCAGGGCACCACAAAAGTGAAAGGTCAGCTGGCCGGCTGATGTGGCGGTGTTCAGGTCTTCCTGCAACGAGACGAACTGCACCTCCCGCTCCGCCAAGCCGTTGATCTGCCGGATCAGGTCCTGCAGGTTGCGACCGAGCCGATCCAGCCGCCACACCACGAGCGTGTCGCCGGTCCTGGCAGAGGCCAGGGCGCTTTGCAGTTCGGGGCGCTCGGCCCCGGGCACCGAGCCGTTACAGGTGTCGGTGTAGATGCGTTCGCAGCCAGCCGCCTTCAAGGAGTCGATCTGCAGGTCGTGGAGCTGCTCGTGGGTGCTGACGCGCGCGTAGCCAATCTTCATGGCCCTATGGTACCGCAAACGGTGGTGGGGTCGTTAAGTAAACTTAGATTGTGGAACCGGTTTTCGGTACACATGCGGCCGACTGGCCCGTGGCCGCAGGCCGCGCGGGGCCTACGTTCCCCAAACGTCCGTTTTTGATAACGCGACCAAGCCGTCTCGGTGGCCACCCGTCGCGGTCCGGTTTGTACACCAAGTCCAAAGTTCCGACATCGGAATCATCAGGAGCCCCGTCCCCTTGTTTCCACCCCCGAAGGCGGCGGGTCAGCGGCTCTCTTCAAGCCGTTCCAAGGTTTCGCCCAGGTTGGCCAGCGGTACGGCTTCGCCGTTGCTGCGAGGCTGGTGCTCCGTACCGCCGTACACCACAAACCTGGAAGTGACATTGGGCACTAGCTCGGCCACGCGGTGAAGCGACTTGAAGAATTCCGCATTGATGGTCGCACCCGACTTGACCTCGAACGCGGCGATGTTCTGTCCGGTGGCGTAGAGCAGGTCGCATTCCAACCGTTTCACATCCCGGTAGAAGTACAGGTTGTCCGTTCGTTTTCTGCGGTTGTAGCGATGCTTGACCGCCTCCGCCACCACCGTGTTTTCAAAGAGGGGACCGCGCAACGGGTGGGTGGCAATCTGGTCGGCATTCTCGATGCCGAGCAGGTAGGCGGCCAATCCGACATCGTGGAAATAGAGCTTGGGCGATTTGATCAGACGCTTCCTGATGTTGGCAAAGTAGGGTGGCAGCCGGAAGATGATGTAGCTCTCCTCCAAAATGGAGAGCCAGGTGCGCGCCGTGGTGCGCGACACCCCGGCATCAGCGGCCAACGCGTTGAAATTGACGAGCTGGCCCACCCGTCCGGCACACAGTCGCACGAAGCGCCGGAAATTGGGCAGGTTGTGTATCTCCGCGAAGTGGCGTACGTCACGCTCCACGTAGGTGTCCACGTAATCGGCTAGTTCCTGGGTGGGATTGAGGTCCTGGCCGATGATGCGGGGATAGAAACCGGAATAGAGAATAGCGTCCACTGAATCCGTGGTTCTCACCTGCCGGCGTTCTGCCAGCGACAAGGGCAGCAGATGAAATATGGCCCTTCTGCCGACCAGTGACTGTTTGATCGTGCGGGAACGCTCAAATTGTGCACTGCCTGTCAGTACGAATAAGCCGTTGGATCCTTTTTCGTCCACCACCACTTGGATGTAGGACAGCAGGTCCGGCACATGCTGCACTTCGTCGATGATCGCGCCGCCCTCCAGCCGGGCCAGGAATCCCCTGGGATCCGTTGCGGCGAACTCCCGCTCGTCCATGGCCTCCAGATTGACGTACTGCAAGTCCGAGAAAGTGGTCCGGCAGAGTGTCGTTTTCCCGGACTGCCGGGGACCGGTCACGGTGACAACCGGGTGCTGCTGAAACGCCGACTTCAGATAGTCGGTCAGGTCTCTTCTGATCACGGTTGTGGATACAAGTGCATTATGAAAAGACGATTGTACCCTGTAGTGATTGGCTGGGATGGGTTGCAATGCCTTCCCGCGGGTTCCTTGATGGTGCGTCGGTGGTCAGCGGGACATCGACCATGGTCGACAGCTTCATGCGCAACGAAGTGGTCGGTGCGCGCCGAGTCGTGATCTGCGTCGGCTACGTCTCCCAATCTGTCTTGGAGCGGTTGGCCAACTGGCTGGCCCGCCAATGGAAATCGCCCACCTCGCAACAAGTGGACGGTGTATGGCGGACGCTACTCAGCAGGGCCTCGAAGGCCCAAATCCGATCCAGAAGTATGCCAACCCACCTCGGATCAGAAGATCGATCAACAACCCGCGGGCGCGCCCATCCTTGCACCAGTCGGCGCAGATGCGCCACAGCGGCCGACCCAACACCACTTCCCGGCTTGTTTGTCAAACCGGTGGGGACCGGCCAAGTCGCCTAATTTGCGACCGGTGGGCAAATTTGGGTTCAAATCGCCCAGTTGACGGCGCTACTCGTTGCCCTCGGTCATGCGGTGCTCGATCAGTTCGCGGCTGATTGTAGACACGGCTTCTCCTGCTCGAAAGCGGCGCAGTGTAGGTGCCGCTTTTGTTCAGGGGTGATGATCGCCTTGAGGGTCGTCCACTGTGCGCCAGCACCGGGCTGATCTTTGCCCACAACCCAACCGCGTGCAACGTGCGTCAGACGTTGCCCACCCCTGTGGGCGCGGGGTTGTGCCATCGCTACATGCCAAAACCCCGCCATGGTCGTGGCCATGTACAAGATGTTCCTTGCCCTCAACGCCGTGCTCCGGGATCAGGTCCCATGGCCACCAGGCCCTGCAACCTGCAACTGTGTCCAACGATGCTGCTGAACAATGGCTCGCCGACCAACTTCACAAGATGCGGCACAATCCACCAACAGCCGGCGATCTCTGGCCCAACACACCTCTCACAGTAAAATGAGTTCACCATGGAAGCCACCAAGTTCGTCAGCGGGTTTGTTGGCCTGGTCGGTCGCCCCAATGCAGGCAAGTCCACGTTGTTGAACAGCATCGTGGGCCAGTTGATCTCGGTGGCCCATGCCAAGCCCCAGACCACCCGCCACCGCATTCTCGGCATGTACACGTCCGAGGAAGCCCAGATCGTGTTCCAGGACACCCCCGGTCTGCACAAGCCCCGCCACGAGCTGGGCAGGTACATGGTGCAGCAGGTCGAGGAGGTGATGACCGACTGCGATGTCCTGCTGTGGCTGATCGACATCAGCCGCCGTCCCGGAACGGGTGACGGCCTGATCCTGGACCATCTGGCTGAACTCGACGCGGAGGACAAGCTGCCGCCGGTTGTGTTCGGCTTCAACAAGATCGACCAGCTGGGGGGCAGGGAGGACCAGCTCGTTTCGTACATGGACGCGTACATCGGGTTTGCCGGCAATCGGTTTCCGGATGGCGCTGTGGCCGCCTGGCCGGCCACGGTGGTCAGTGCCAAGACCGGCTTCGGGGTGCCGCAGCTTGTGGGCCTTCTGCAGGGCATGTTGCCCGAGGGTCCCCGGTACTATGAAGAGGATCAGGTCACGGACCAGCATCTGCGCACCATCGCGGCCGAGTTGATTCGGGCCGCGGCCCTTCAGTTCCTGTCGGAGGAAGTGCCACACGGCATTGCCGTCGAGATTGCCGAGTACGTCGAACGGGATCCGGCTCAAACCTACATCTCCGCCGTGCTGTACGTTGAACGGGACAGCCACAAGCCCATGGTGCTGGGCCGCAACGGCCGGATGATCAAGCGGATTGGCGCGTCTGCCCGGCAGGCAATCGAGAAGGTGGCCGAAACCCGGGTGTACCTGGACCTTTGGGTCAAGGTGCGCCGCAACTGGCGCCGAAATCCGGACTTGGTACGCTCCTTCGGCTACATCTGATCCGACACGGGTCCTGGCTTGGTTTGTTCCATTGGCGTTTCGCCTTCAGGCTGATGCATCTCCTCAAGCTTGTTCACCGCCTGGTTGCATGTGCGGTCATCCTGGCGGCCTGCGTGGATCCGGCCTTGTTGGAGACGGAGGCGGTCGCCCCGCCGGTATTCGAACTCCAGATTCCGGAACGGGAGGACTCCGTGGCGGCTGCCGAGCCGCGGCCAACCGCAACCCCGTTTGCCACGCCGACGCCCACCCCGGCCGCGCCGACCCCGACGGCCACGCCCAAATCGACCCGCTCCCGCATCCTGTTGGGCCTGTTGCCGGTGGGCCGGGTACGGCCAACCGCCACGCCGGTGCCGCAACCCACCCCGGACGGCGAGTATCGTCGGGCGTCCGTGCCCATGCTCATGTACCACTACATTGAGGAACCGCCGCCAAATGCGGACTCCATCCGGTTTGGGCTCTCCGTTCCGCCTGGTTTGTTTGCCACCCATCTGGACGTGATCCAGGAGCTTGGCTTCGAGACGATTTCGGTGAGGGACGTGATCAACCACCTGGCCCTGGGCACCCCGCTGCCGCCCAAGCCAATTGTGCTCACCTTCGACGACGGCTATGCCAATCACTTCACCAACGCCCTGCCGCTGCTGACCGAGCGAGGCATGATGGGGACCTTCTTCGTCATCTCCGAGTTCCCCCACAGCGGAAATCCCAGCTACATGACCTGGGATCAGATTCGGCAGATGGTGAGGGCCGGCATGGAAATCGAATCGCACGCCAGGCTGCACGAAAGTCTTGCCGGCCGGTCCGAGACCTATCTGCGGAACCAGGCGCGCGGTGGCATCCTGACGTTCGAGCAGGAATTGGGCTATACGCCGCGCGTCATCGCCTACCCCATG
>CAZMKQ010000034.1:25544-35798 GCA_964566955.1 uncultured Caldilineaceae bacterium
ATCGATGTCTTCCGCGACGAGGGGTACTGGGCTGGCCTCACCACCCGGAACGGGCTCTATCAGGACAATCGGGATCCGTTCCGCATGTGGCGTATTCGCATGCACCCCGACATGGAGGCAAGGGAATTGGAGTGGCTGTTGTCGGAGGAGGGACAAGCCTGGCTGGCGGGACAGCAGACGGTGTCCGGAACCCGGTAGCGTCAACCGGGTTCCGCCATGTGGATTGATGGCAGGGCACGTTCCAGTCTTGGCCAGTCCGGATCTTTCCCGGTGTCCGACAACGCCTGGAACACCTGCAGGGACTCGTCAAGAAACCTGCGGACTTGCACTTCCTGCACCACGTCCGGCAACGGCCGCAGCCGCGGCACCCCCCGCCCGAACATCTTGATGACGCCCGGCCGGTTGCGGTTCTGCAATTGCAGAAAGGCCAGCCCAATCTGCAGGATGCCCTGGTACATCTCCCTGACCGGTCGCGGTTCGGCGTTCCAGGCATCCTCGAACGCTTCGTGCTGGGCGTGGTAGCGGCGGGCATTGAACAGTCGCACCCCTTCGGCCGCGTCCGCCGACAAGGGATCCAAGCCACCGTCCGGCATTACCAGGGGCGGGGCGATGTGGCGGTGCAGCAGGTCGGGCAGTTCCTCAACGATACGACTGCGGGCCCATGCATGATCGGCCCCCGCTCGGCGGGCCCGCGCCAGCAGTTCGGGTTCCGTGTGGCGTCCGAATCCGTAGATGGGAACGGCGCGCGTATGAGGGCGCAGGCGCACCGTCCGGATGGCCGCCTCCCAGTTCATGTCGATGTGCAGGTCGAGCAGGGCCAGGACGGGCAGTGATTGGTCCATGGCCCTGAGGAAGGCTTTTTTGCTGTCTGCGGCAACGGGCGTGCCGCCCAGATGCCGAACGGCGTCCGCCATCCGCTCCGAGAAGAGCAGATCCTCGATGCAGAGCACCACAGCAGGTGGAAAAGGGGGCATGCAGTCCTCGCTGTTGGCGGTGGATCCCGTTTGGGAAGCAGCCGCACTAAACGTACCGGGCTTTATAGTATGGAACAGGACGGAATCGATCCGGTGGTTCGCCCGAACCGAACCGTGTTGGGCGCAGCGGTTTGAGGGACATGGCCGTCCAGGTTCAACCAGCAAAGGTCGCCCCATGGAGCACAACACGGAATCGCCCACGGAACAGGAGCAGCCTCCGTTTGAAGAGGCCATTCGTCGGCTGGAGCAGGTGGTAAAGGATCTGGAGAGCGGGGACAAGACCCTGGACGAAGCGCTGGCCCTGTATGAAGAAGGCAAGCAGTTGTCCGCACTGTGCGACCGGTACCTCCAGCAGGCCGAACTGAAACTGAAGCAGTGGGACGATGACGCGGCCGAAGCTGTGGATTCCTACGCGGAGGACTTCACAGCCTGACCATGTGAGGGAACTGTCCGGCACCCAGTTCAGCGGGGCGGTTCCGGATGAAATTCCCGACCCAGTGTATCGGCGCGGCGTGCCACCCATTCCGACAACGCAGTGGTGCCCAGCGGTTCCTCGTCGGACCCCAGCAGGTCCTGGGACAGCCCCTCCAACTCGGCCTGCGAGAGGATGGTGTCGCGCAGCAGCAGCCCCGCCGCCTGGTATAGGCGCAGGCACACGCCCGTCGGCAGCGTCAGAATCCGCGGTTCCCGGCCGGCCACGGTGTGGCCGATGTAGCGCACCAGATCGGAGAAGCGGTACTGATCCGGGCCGCAGGCATCGCGGGTGGCGCTGTCCTGCCGTTCGCCCCAGTCGCAGATCGCCTGCGCCATGTCCGCCACGTGCATGGGCCGGATTCGGTAGTCCAGGGGACCCGGCAGCGGGAAGAACGGCAACCGCCGTACTGCCCAGGCCACGTTGTTGATCAGGATGTCGCCGCCTCCGAAGAAGCAGGAAGGACGTAAAATGGCATGCGACAGGCCCGTGCCGCGCAGATGCGTCTCCACCTGCGCCTTGCCCCGGAAGTAGGTTAGATGGCTGTCTGCGGACGGCTGGGTAATGCTGACGTGGACGATGCGCTGTACGCCGGCGGCCTTGGCGGCATCGAGCAGCATGCAGGAATTCCGCACCGCCTCGCTGTGCGAGGTCCACGGTCCCCGGTGGCCGATGGGCGGCCGATCATGGCGCACCCAGTAGGTGTTGTAGAGCGTGTCCGTCCCGGTCAGGGATGCTGTCAGTTCGGCTGGGTCCCATCGCAGGGGGCGGGCTTGGACGGAGCCCTGAAACGGGTCGGGATCGGGCGGGGTCCTGGAACTCAGCGAAACCACCTGTGCGCCGCGCTCCAGAAGCTCGCGGGCCACGTGGCGGCCAAGAAAGGACCAGGCTCCGGTCACCGCCGCTGTATGCATGTCAATCCTCCCTCCATCGTGTATGGACAGTATCGGGCACTTGGGCGGCGGCAATCGGGTCGGTTGACCCTTTCGGGGGGCGGGTTGTCGGTCGTCCGGTGTTGGATTCCGGGCAGTTGACCGGTGTCACATCGATACGCTCACGGCCGCCGAAGCATGGCTGGGGTCAGGTAGGTCGGGAGGCATCCAAGCAGTTGGGGCGGCCACCGCCATCGCTGGTCGTCGAATACCAGTGCCGGGATGTCCCCGCCGGCTCGGGTGCATGGGATCAAACGATGTAGGTGTTGTTCAGAATGGTCCGGGCCACTCCGAAGTAGTAGAAGATCCCCGCCAGGCCGAATGTGATGAGCGTGAGCACCATCCACAGCAGAATGTGGACCAGCTGATCGGCAATCCTGATATCGACCTGAAGTGTTCCCAGCCGGTTGCCCGAGCGGTCACGCACCTCGCACCCGTTGAGGACCTTGGCTGCCCATGCATATGGGGCGAAGAACGATGCCAGGCCAAAGGTGATCAAAATCAACAACAGCCACAACAATCCGTATCCGAACATGTCGGCCATCGACCAGGTCACTTGGAACTCGTAATTCCCGAGCAGGGGTTGCTGACTGGTATCGGACATAATGTTTCTTCTCCCGTACTGGATGTGACAAGACATGGTAGCCCTAAGCCGGTGTTTTGCTCCGGCCCGGCCCATCGTCCGGGCCGGATTGCTGCAACGCAGTAGCGACACCACGATGGTGCGTGGCATTGGTGAGGGGATCCGATGGGCTCTGGAACTTGTACATGCCCTACAAGGCCGTCAAGGCCCTGCTCCTGGATCGAATCGAGACTCCGGTGGAGACGGTTTCACCCGGACTCGAACCCGCAGTGCCAACACACGGACGGCCGAGAGCGAATTGCCAGGAACCTATAAGGTTTTTGGAACTGATTTCTCGATGGAGCATGGCTTGCAGTAGGTGCAAAATGAAAGTGGGGCCTTCAGATTGCACCGCAGGACTCCTTGCATCGGCTCCGTTTCGCACGGGCATACAAGCAGTCAAACTCCGGCAAGAGACGCGCCAGGGCCGCATCGGCCACCGCCTTGATCCGCCGCACGGATGGTTCCGAGGCACCGGTTTTTCGAGGCCGCGATGGCCGGCATGCTGCGTTGGTGATGGGGACGACCGCGTATCGGGGGTCCTTCCGTTCCTGGAGGCCGGAATCCCAACCGGCCGCGTTTTTCAGCAGCCTGTTTGGGGACTGATCGGTTGCCTCGGTTCTACCAGCCCCAGGCACGCAGGGCCTTGTCGCACTCTTCGGGCGAACGCACGACGGCGTGGGGCAGGCCGCGAGCCGTCAGAAGGTTTTGGAGGGAGCGCTGCTCCTTGCGCAGCGACCCGGATTCCGTCTTGACTTCCATGAAACCGACCTGGCCCCGGGCACCGATCAGGATCAGGTCGGGCATGCCCTTCACCATGCCGACGCGCAGCAAGTGGGAAGCGCGCCAGCTCGTATGACCACCGTTGGGAATGTGGGCGGCGAAGATGTCGGGCCGCGTGGATGCCAGCCAGTCCAGGATTTGCCGTTGGATCAAATCCTCGCCGGTGAGGATGCCGGCTTTCTGGTCCTGGACTTTTTGGGCCTGAGGAGACAGGAAGGGGTTGCCGGCATTCCCGAACAACCTTGACGAAGGACCGATGCCCAGCCGTTTGAACACTTTGTTTCCGATCCACAGCAAGCCGAGGCCAATCAACAGGCCGATGCCACCGCCAATCAGCATTTCGTTGGGAATTAAGGAGGCACCCCCGTCCGCCAAGCGATATCCCAGGAAGGCGCCGTATCCGGCACATCCCAACACCACGAGTGCAAAGATGTCCAGAGCGGGTGAATCGCGGCGGTTCATGGTTTGGGCTGGCAAGTTGCCGGGACAATGGGTTTTGGATGGAATACCGACCATAGTGTAGTGGATTTGTCGTGGACTTAATCCACCGCACACTTGCAGCAGTCGTCATATTCGCACTTGCATTGGTTGCGCAACAGCCAGTTCCGCTTTAGCGGACACATGGAATCCGGTGATGGTCGGCACCGGATGCCGCGGTGCGCGGCCTATAGGCCCTGACAGCCAGTCCCGCTGTGCTTAGTGTCCGGCGGACACCGGCACAGTGATGGACGATTCACCGGATGCAGGTACTGGTACCTGGGGATTCTCCCAGGCGGATTGGGAACCGGACTCAGGCAGGCCCTGCCAACTCGACGGTGAGAAGCGCCCGTGCCGCGGGCCAGGAAGTTCGGGTCATGTCCGGCACCTGCAGGCAGGGAATGGCACCATGGCTATCGGCCAGGGTGGCTGCGGCTTCGGCGGCGCGTTCCCCGACGGCCACGCTGGGCATCCCGGCACGGCGCGCGGCTTCGATGCCGTAGTTGCTGTCTTCCATCACAAGACAATCCGGGGCTGCTTGTCCCATGGCCCCCGCCGCGTTGAGAAACAGAGCCGGATCCGGCTTGCTTCTGGGAAGGGCCACCCCCGACAGCAGGGCCGCGAAGTACTGTCCCAAGTCCAGGGCCCAAACCACGGTCGCGATGCCTTGCATGGGCGCCGATGAAGCCACTGCCTGCAACAATCCCTCGCCGGCCATGGCCTCGAGCCACTCTCCTGCCCCCGGCAGCAACGTCAGTTCCGTCGGTGCACGGTCCCGGAACAGGGTCGCCTTGAGCAGCGTCAGGCGATCGAGTTCGACCGCGGGCAGGTCGGGCCCCAGGTACTCGCGCAGCACCGTCGGCGTGGTCTTGCCGAAGTCCGCCAGGAACTCCGCTTCCGAGTAGTCGATGCCGCAGCCCTGCATCACTTCCTGCCAGGTTTCGAAGTGAAGCCGCTCCGAATCCACCAGAGTCCCGTCCAGATCCCAGATGACCGCCGTCGGTTGCCAGGGTGTCGTCATCGGTCAGCTCCCGCTCCCAAGCAGTTCCTGCAACCGCGTGCGTGCGGTTTGGGGATCCGCCTGTCCCCGGGTGGCCTTCATGACCTGTCCCATGAAGAACCCCAGAAGTTTCATTTCCCCGGCCTGAATCCGGGCGTGCTCATCCGGATTGGCTTCGAAGATCTCAAGGATGGCGGCATCCAGCATGGATGTGTCCGACACCAGGGCCAGGCCTTCCCGCTCGATGATGGTGCTCGGATCCTCGCCGGTCTCCATCATGGCGGCCAGTACCTGCTTGGCGGTGTTGTTGTTGATTTGCCGGTCGGCCAGGACCGTCAGCAGATCGGCCAGTTGATGCGGCTGGACGCGGATGTCGGCAATCTGGCGCAGGTCCTGGCCTTCGCCCTGCCGGTGCAGAAGGGCCAGCAGTTCGGTCGTAACCCAGAGCGCCAGGGTCTGTGGTTTGCCGTCTTCGCCGCCCCAGGCCGCCACCGCCTCCTCGTACCAGGTGGCCAAAGGGCGTTCGCTGGCCAGCAGGGACGCCTCGGCGGGACGCACTCCCCAGTCGTTCACGTACCGGTCCTCCTTGGCCTGGACCAGTTCCGGCAGTCCCGCCTCGATGTGGGCGATGTCCTCCGGGGAGATTCTGAGCGGCGGCAGGTCCGGTTCGGGGAAGTAGCGATAGTCGTCCGAGCTTTCCTTGGACCGCTGCAGAACCGTAATCTGCCGGGACTCGTCCCAGCCCATATTAACCTGCTCGATGGAGCCGCCCTTGGCCAGGACGCGCGCCTGCCGGTTGTGTTCGAAGGCAATGGCGGCCCGGACGGCGCGCAGGCTGTTCAGGTTCTTGACCTCGACCTTGGTGCCGTACTCCCCCCGCGCGGCCTGTTCGGCGGTGCGCACCGAAATGTTGGGCTCGCAGCGCAGTGCCCCCTTCTCCATGTCGCCGCTGTTGACGCCCAGGTAGCGGAGGATTGTGCGCAGGCGCACCAGGAAGCCATAGGCCTCCTCCGCACTGGTGATGTCCGCCTCGGTCACGATTTCCATCAGGGGTACGCCCGCCCGGTTGAGATCGACGAGCGAACTCCCGCCTTCGTGCGTGGTTTTGCCGGTGTCCTCTTCCAGATGCGCCCGCCGGATGCGGATCGTGCCGGTATCCCCGCCAGGCAGGGGGACGTCCACCCGGCCGTCGACGCACAGGGGATATTCGAACTGCGTGATCTGGTAGCCCTTGGGCAGGTCCGGATAGGTGTAGTTCTTGCGCGCGAAGACGGCGGTGGCGGGAATGCGGCAACCCAGGGCCAGTCCGGTGGCAATCGTGGCCTCCACGGCCCTTTGGTTGATGACCGGCATGGCTCCCGGCATGCCCAGACACACGGGACAGACGTGGGAGTTGGGGTCGAATCCCTGGTATTCGGCACTGCAGGCGCAAAACATCTTGGAGCGGGTCGCGACCTGGGCATGGACCTCCATGCCCACGACCAGGTGCCATTCGATGCCGCCGGCGGTGACCAGATCTGCGGAAAGGGCCGATGTCATGTTCAATTCGATCCATCAATTTCGAGTCTGCCTATTATGATCGCAGATGTCCGGTCCCACGGGCTCGCGCAGCTGCTGGATTCATGGCTGCCGCCTCTATTCCGCACATCCGCCTCCGCTCCATGCCTTGCCAGCCGGCCTTCCGCGCACCGTGGAACCTGCCTTTCCACCGCACCTGGGTGGTTGCCCTGTGTTTGTTGGTCGTCTGCCTGACGGCCGCCTGCGGTCGCGATCGGTCTCGGGACCTGGCCGTCGAGGTGGCTACGGCCACACCGATGCCGGGACCGACGCCTCCGGTTGTGGAAACCGGCCCCACACCCACGGCCCCGCCCCGCGCCAGAACACCTGAGGAGGCGCTGGCCTGGGGCAGACAACTGGAAGCCGACGGCCAGACCGGTGCCGCGGTACGGGCACTGTCGGGGGTCGTGCAGGCATCGAATCCGGCCCTGGCCTGGCAGGCCGCCTTTGTCCAAACCCGCCTGTTGGTGCAGGCCGGGCAGTGGGCGGCGGCGGACGAAGCCCTGGACCGGTTCTTCGCGGCGGCCGACCGGCTTGGGGAGCCCCTGGACGATGTTCATCTTGGCAGCGCCTGGATTCAACGGGCCATCGTGCGCGGGGCATTGCTGGACACTGCGGGAGCCGAGGATGCCTGGCAACGGGCTGTCGAACACTTGCCGGTCATGGAGGTGTGGATCCACCGGCGCTGGGGCCGGATGCTGTTTGAAGTCGGCCGGCCGGAACAGGGACTGGACCATTGGCGCACGGCTGCGGACCTGGCTCCGACCGTGTCCGAGCAGGCCTATATCCTCCTGAGCATGGCCGGTCGGCAGGAAGCCCGCGGCCTGTATGAGGAAGCGGCCGGGCTCTACGAGGAGATCCTCGATTTCGCCCGGGAACCGGGCTATCGAACGCGCATCCACTACATGGCCGGCCAGGCCTGGCTTGGGGCAGACCAGCCCGAACAGGCCTTCAGCCACTGGTATCAGGCCACGGAAACCCAGCGCGAGAGCTGGTATGCCTGGCTGTCCCTGGCCAGACTGATCGAGAACGAGCAGGAGTTTGATCCCTACAACCGGGGATACATCAACCATGCCGCCGACAGCTGGGAGGCGGCGATTGATGCCTTCGACACCTATCTTGAAACGGCCGAGGCCACCGACCACAGGTTGCCCTGGGCGTTGTTGTACGCGGGCCATTCGCTGGCGGAGTTGGAAGGCTGGGTGCCAGCCGTCTCCCGCTACCGTCGCATTGTGGAGGAATTTCCCGCCTGCGACTGCATCGGAGCGGCTTGGCATGGACTGCTGCGCGTCTACGCGGCCGTGGACAACACCGATGCCTATACGCAGGCCTTGGCCGACTTCAGGGCCGCGCAGCCCAGCGATCCGACCCTGGCTGCCCTCGATGCCAATGAAGGGTTTGCCCTGCTGGCACAGGGGGATGCCGCGGCGGCCGGAGAGGTGTTGACAAGGTTCGCCGCGGATTTCCCGGAGCATAGCCGTGTCCCCGAAGCCCTGTTCGCGTTGGCTGAGGCGGCACTGGCCAACGGTGATTACGGCCTGGCCAAGGGGTATTGGCGGAAGCTGCGCGAAGACCACCGCTGGTACCGGCCGGCCGAAGTGGGATATTGGAGTGCGCGCACCCTGTGGGAGATGGGTGAACGGGAAGGCGCCCGGTTCGCCTGGAATCACACCGCGTCCACCTGGCCCGAGTCCTTCTATGGGCTGGCTTCCAAGCAGGCCATTCGGCGCAGTGATGGTTCCAGCCAGTTCCTGATTGAGGACATGGCGGTGCTGGCGAACGATGCACCTGTGCTGGAAGGCGATGACGGGTCGGCCCGTTTTGCCTGGCAGTGGCTGGGTTGGTGGGCGGGGGACGGCGCCGCGGAGCAAGCCGGGCTGGCGGACATGCCCGGCCTGCAGCAGGGGGAGGCCCTTCTGGCATTGGGGCTGCGGCAGGAAGCCCTGGCGGTGCTGAATCCGGTGCCCGGGCAGGTTCGACAGGATCCGCATGCCCTGCTGGCACTCTCCGAATGGTTTGCCCAACACGAACTCCATCGGCTGTCGATTCTGTCGGCCCGCTATCTCTATTTCCTGGCGCCGTCGGATCGGGTTGCCGAACTGCCCCTCCATGTCCAGGCCCTCCTGTTTCCCCGGCCGTGGCGTGAATTGGTGGCCTCGGTGACCGTGAGCCACGCCGTGCCGGAACTGTATTTCTGGAGCCTGTTGCGGCAGGAGAGTCTGTTTGAGCCCACGGCGGTATCGGGCAGCAACGCCATCGGCCTGGCGCAGGTCATTCCCGATACGGGCGACTGGGTGGCGCTGCAGCGCGGCATCGTCGGGTTTGAAACCGCCCAACTGGCATGGCCCTATCGGAGCCTGGACTTCGGTGCCTGGTACCTGCGCCGGGTGTGGGAGGATGTGGATCGCAACTGGCTGACGGCGCTGGTGAGCTACAACGCCGGCCCCGGCAACGGCACCTATTTCCGGGACGTGGCGGGAGCGGATGATCTGGAGTTTCTGGCCGCCGTCACGCTGGCGGAGCCGGTGGCCTATGTCGAGGCGATCCTGGTCAACCTGTATCACTACACCCGGTTGTACGGACAGGCACCATAGGCCGCGGATGCGTCGGAGACCCGGACTCCGGCGTCTCTTTATTGTCTTGGGTACGAGTTCACCATCGGCGTTCCCAACCGCGGGGAAAGCCCGATTGGATTGCGTCGGGTTCCGGCGGTTGCTGTCAGAGGGCAGGGAGGTTGAGTTCTTGTTCGCCCGGTGGGGGATGGTCCGTTGCGCACATCCTGTCCCGGTTCGGCAGCCATCCTGACGCCCATGGCACCGCGTGCGCCTTGGGTGGGCGAGGAGACCGTCATACTGTCCCGTCGGCCTGGCTTAGTGGAGGCAGGTCTCGAATATGTCGGATCGGTGATGTGCCTTCGATATGCAAGGAGATGGGATAAAATATGATTATCCAAGTTAATGGCGGTTGTTATGTGGTGGGCGGCATGTGCAACCTTTGAATGTTCCTGGCATCCAGTGAAATTCCTTCTCTGTCCGGTTCCTGTCGCATTCCTGCGGGATTAACCGTGCCAGTCGCCCCGTCCAACTGGCTCAGTGGAGGCAGGCCTTGCATATGTCGGATAGGTGATTTTCCATTGATGTATGGGAGGCTGGGATAAAGTACGATTATCAAGATCAAAAACGGTTGTCATTCGGTGTGCATTACATGTAAACTTTGATTGCTCCGGGAATCCGGCCGGATTCCCTTCCCGTTCGGCTCCCGTTGCAGCCTGCGTAATTGACCGAGCCATGAGACTTCATGCGAAACCGGGTTTAATCGTTGCCGCTGTCGCGGCCCTTTTTGTGTTGACCGCCTTGATCTGGTCTTTGGGGATGGACTCGGCGTAACTGTTCAGCTACCCCCGGTGCGGACGGCCTGAGGCGCTGCCGGGTGTCGGA
>CAZMKQ010000035.1:0-4901 GCA_964566955.1 uncultured Caldilineaceae bacterium
CTGTCAGGTGGCATAGGGGTCCATGGCATCGCGCAGGCCATCCCCCAGGAAGTTGAACATCAGCACGGTGACGATCACGAACAGGCAGGGAATGAGCTTCCAGGGATGGAGTGCCAGCGTCACCACGTTCTGGGCGTTCTGCAGCAGGACACCCCAGCTGACGGCCGGCGGTTGCATGCCCAGTCCCAGGAAGCTGAGTGCCGTCTCTCCGATGATCATGTTGGGCACCATCAGGGTCAACGTCACGATCAGGTGACTCATGAAGGACGGCAGCAGATGGATGGACATGATGCGCATCTCGCTGGAGCCCACGAGACGCGAGGAGGTCACGAAGTCCTCCCCCCTGAGGGAGAGAAACTTGCCCCGCACCTGGCGGGCCAGCGGCGGCCAGGAGATCAGGGACAGGATGAGCGTGATGGCGAAGTAGGTCTTCACCACCGACCATTCCCGCGGCAGGGCCACGGACAGGGCCATCCACAGCGGAATCGTCGGCAGCGAGACGATGAAGTCGATTACGCGCATCGAAATCTGATCGGCAATGCTGCCGAAATAGCCGGCAATACCGCCAATGAGGAGTCCCAGCACAAAGCTGATCACCACGCCCACCAGCCCCACCGTCAGGGAAATCCGGGCTCCGTACATGGTCCGCGTGAACAGATCGCGTCCGAGGCGGTCCGTGCCGAAGAGGAAGACCGGGGCTCCGTCGGTACCGAACAGGTGCCGGTCCGTGGGGAACAGGCCCCACATTTTGTATTCGAACTCGGGGTTGCGGGGCAGCAACCGGATGGGATGGCGCTCGCCTCCTTCCACGGGCGAATACACGGTAAGGAAAGTCTCCATGTCCAGGGTCGGTTCGATGTCCAGGACATGGGGTCTGGTCAGGGCGCCGTCCTCGGTGCGGATGCGAATGCGGCTGGGCGGCGCGTCCAGGTAGCCGTCGAAGCGATACAGTGTGGAATACGGGCTCACGAACTCGCAGAAGAGGGCCAGCAGGTACAGCACGCCCAGAACCGCCAGGCCAATCATGGCGGCCCGGTGCTTGCGGAAGGCCCACCAGATCAGTTGCCACTGCGTGGCGCGGTAGAACTCCTCGCCGGAGCCCTCCACGGTCTCGTGGGTTACGGGTACGTCAAGCTCCGCGAGAGTCATTCTTCAACGTTTCCGAAACGAATGCGGGGATCGACCCAGACCAGCAGCAGGTCGGCAATCAGGTTGCCGAAAATCACAAGCATGGACAGGATCAACGTGATGCTGCCGGCCAGATACATGTCCTGGGCCAACAGGGCATCGAACAATACCGGTCCGGTCGTTTGCAGGTTCAGGACGATGGAGACCAGCACTTCGCCCGCCACGATGCCGGGCAGAATCCAGCCGATGGTGCTGATCACCGGGTTGATGGCAATCTTGACCGGATAGTAGAACAGCACCCGCATTTCGGGAATGCCCTTGGCCCGGGCCGTGACCACGTACTGCTTGCGCAACTCGTCCAGCAGGTTGCCGCGCATGACCCTCATCAGTCCGGCCGTGCCGCTCAGGCCGATGAGTATCACAGGGAACCAGATGCGCGTCATCAGGTCAAGAACCCTGGCGACACTCCAAGGGGCATCGATGTACTCCGGCGAAAACAAGCCGCCCACACTCCAGTTGAACAGTGTGAACACCCCCCACATCAGGATCAGGGCCAGCATGAACGGGGGAATTGAGACTCCGATAAAGCCCAGGAGAGTGAAGAAGTAGTCGAAGAGGGAGTATTGGTGGGTGGCAGAGAAGATCCCGATCGGAATCGCCACCAGGAAGACGAAGATGGTGGAGGTCAGGGAGACGGCTACTGTTAGTGGCACCCTCTCGGCCAGGATGTCGGCGACCGGCTTGTTCCAACTGAAGGAGCGTCCCCAATCTCCTTCCGTCACAATGTTTCGTATCCAGTAGAAGTACTGAACGGTTATCGGGCGGTCCAGGCCGTACTGGCGGCGCAGGGTTATGGCAAGTTCGTCCGAGACATCGATCCCGGATGATTCCAGGTTGGCGATGTAGGTGCTCATGAAGTCGCCGGGCGGCAACTGAATGATCATGAAGACCACGGCCGAGATTACGAACAGCATCGGGAACAGAAAAAGCACCCGGCGCACAATGTAGGCAATCAAGAGGAATGGTTCCCTGGGAAGGGGGCGCAGACCGGAGGCTCGCGAGCCTCCGGTCTGTGCTCAACAGATGTTTGCTATGGGCAGCGAACGAGACGGGTTATTCGTCGATGTACCACTGCTCCATGCCATACATGATCACGATGCCCATTTCCTCGACCTGGCCTACGGGCGTGTTCTTGATGCGCACGCTGGTGCTGGTCGGGTAATAGGACTCCTCCACCGGGTTGAAGGTCCAGTGGTTGTCGCGGATGTTCTGGTACAGCGCCTCGCGGGCGGCATCGCCCTCGGGCGTGCCGATGGGAGCCTGCTGGAATGCCTTGTGGCGGTCGTAGAGTTCGACAACCTCGGCCGGGGGCTCCTCGCCCACCTCACCACCGGAATCCATGTACTGTGCCCAGGCGCGTCCCCAACGGGCGTGCGGCAGGTAGTCGTCCCATCCGGCCGACGGCCAGATGTCCTCATGGGCCCACAGGGAATGCCCCTGGGTCTCGTTGGCCAACCAGCGTTGGCTAATCAGGCTCCACTCCCCGGCCTTGACCGAAGTGTTGATCCCCACAGCCTTCCAGTGTTCGGCAATCATCTCGGTCATTGGAATGTGGTCCTGCGAATGCGGGGCCGGTTCAAAGATGATTTCGAACGGCTCACCGTCCGGACCCAGCCGGAACCCGTCCTCGCCGCGGGCTGCCAGGCCCATTTCGTCAAGGATGGCGTTGGCCTGTTCCGGATCGTAAACCGGAGTTCCCGATTCATAGGCCGGCTTGGCGAAGGCGCCCAGATAGAAGGTCTGGATGATCTCGTCGTTGTTGATGGCGTAGTTCATTGCCTCGCGGAACCGGACATCGTTGGTGACCTGGCGGTAGGCTTCGCCCGGATAGGTCAGGTTCAGCGAGAAGTTAATGGGCAGCCGGTGCATGCGCGGAATGAAGACGTTCAGGACGCCGTCGTTCTCGGCCTGCTTGAGGAGCGGCAGGTTCTGCAGGGAACTGCGCTCGCCCAGGTAGTCCAGTTCGCCCGAGAGAATCTTGAGGACCGTGGTCTCGCGATCCTGGACCAGGACCATCTGCACATGGTCGATGTAGGGCAGCTGGTTGCCGGCCTCGTCCACCTTGAAGTAGTACGGGTTGCGGTCAAAGTTCCAGACGCCGTTGCCGAAATCCACCATCCGCCAGCCGGTCAGGACCGGGTGGCCAAAGCCTTCCTCGTTGATGACTCGCCACAGGTTGTTGGGCATCTGCTTGGCGTTGAAGAGGTTGTACCACTGGCCTTCCTCAATCGAATCGGCTTCCATCTTGGCCGCCAGTTCGTCGGCATCGGCGTAGTCCGCGTGGAACTGTTTGAGGTAGTGGGCCGGTTTCAGGAGATCCTGATAACCGCGCCAACTGGCAATCGCCATCTGTGCCGGAAAACTACCGTACTGGTCGTCGAAGGTGACGGTGAAGGTGTAGTCGTCGAGAATCTCGACTGTGGCCGGTGTTCCCGACGTCGTGTTGGCGGTGCGCAGGTATTTGGGCATGGCAGCCGTGACGACCTCGTTCGTGACCACATCATTCCAGGCGAAGTCGACATCCGCCGTAGTCAACGGCTCGCCGTCGGACCACTTCATGCCCTCCCTCAGGGATAGCGTGTAGACGTTGTAGTTGTCGTTGGCCTCCCAGTCCTTGAGGACATTGCCGTAAATTCCCATGTCGTAGTTGAAGGCGCCGGGTGCCCAGACCAGGGGTTCGACGGAGCCAATGTAGAAGTGCGGATCACCGCCGGGTCCTTCCTGGGGCAGGCGCATCGTGCCGCCGTACTTGCCGATCTCCGTGTCGTAGCTGACCACCAACATGCGGTTGGTAACCACGAACGGCTCGTTCGGAAGGCGTTCGTCCACCGGTGGCAGCGTGCCGGCCGCAACCATTTCGGCCAGCATCGGCGATTCGTTGTAGGCGCCGTCGGCCATGGGCTCTTCGGCAGCCGGTTCTTCGGCCATGGGCGCCTCTTCTGTTGGCGTTTCCGCCGGCGCGCCGCAGGCCGCGAGGGCCAGGGCCAGGGTACAGGCCAATACAGCCCAGCCCAGCCGGGCCAGCTTTGAGTGATTTAACAACATGGGGCCTCCTTGGGTCCTGTTGTCAAGTTGGGACAGCTTCGACGCAATGGATCGATGCGGGGAGCCTCAAGTATATCCACATTGCCCAAACACCCGACTCGTCTTGGCAAAGCCGGTTGGGACAAACCGTGTCCGAACCAGGGACGGGGCCTGTGGGCAACCATTGGCCAAGGGTTGCCGAAGTCGTTGGGGGCCGGCAACACCATCCGCGGTCCCGATGTCAGTGGTGGTTTGTCCGCTTGACTTCCGTGGCGGCCGTGTCCAGTTCGCAGGTTCCGCCTTCGGCCCAGTAGCTGATCATGTCGCTGTCGGTCCGGGTTGGATACATGCGGCGCATGGCTTGCGTCCCACCCGCAAAGGCCTCAACAATGGAGTTGTCGGCAAGGACGCGCAGGAGCATGCCGCCATCTTCCTGCAATTGGGCGGCCTGGTAGTCGGGCAGAGGAGCCTTCTCGACGGTCCGCCGGCCCAAGGTTTCGCTGGAGCGTGTGGTGTCGATGAAGAGCACCTGTTCCCGGAGGTCCACGCCAACCACGGTTTGTTCCTCGCCTCCCGGCGAACGGCAGACGGTCACGCCGAAACGGTGGGCATCCTTGGGCATGAACCAGGCGCAGATGTCGATTTGACGGTTGTGGAGGCCGTCCACAAGTACTTCGGCACCGTTCTCC
>CAZMKQ010000035.1:4911-35408 GCA_964566955.1 uncultured Caldilineaceae bacterium
TAGGTGATGTCCTGCAGTTCCTCGATCGGCTGCAGGTGGATGCGTCCCCTGTCCATGACCATGACTGAGGGGAAGGTGAAGGTACCCGACCAGCCGCTTGCCGGCTGCTGGGTCTCCCGGTCGCGCTCGTCGCGGGCCCAGGCCCACATGATGCGGCGGCCCTTGTCGTCCAGCAGACTCTCAGGGGCAAACCAGCCGTTGTCCACCCAACTCATTTGCTCGTGGTACTCCGGATGGAACTGCTCGTTGCGCCAGTCGCCAATGTAGTAGCGGCATCCGAGTTCGTGGCTGATGCAGAGCATCACCCACTTGTCGCCCAGGGGGAAGAAGTCCGGACAGGAGATGTCTTCGTGCAGGTCCACTCCTTCCAGGGGGTGGGCCAGGAAGTCGCCCACATGGTCCCAGGTCGAGTGCAGGTTGCGGGTCTTGAACACCGATGCCGTGTGGCCCCCGAAGATGCCGTAGTAGGTGCCGTCCGCATCCATCCAGCCGTGCGGATCCCAGGAGGACCAGCCCTGGCTGCCGGTGCGGCGGCCGCTTTCATCCTGGACGGGCACAATCGGGTTGGCGGGGGACTTGCGCACCTGCTCCAGCCAGTGGTCGCTGGCCGTGGCAATGCTGTTGCCCTGTTCGGTGCCGTGATACAGGAAGACGGCCTCGCCGTCGCCGTGGAAGCAGTTGCCGCTGAAGATGCCGGTTTCGGGACTGTCGGCCGTGGGCGTCAGCCACGGCAGGTGGTGTTTCCAGTGGAGCCAGTCGTGGGACGAGACATGGCCCCAGCAGTGTTCGCCGTGCCGCTGGTAGATGTAGCCGAGGTGCACGTTGCCCTGCCAGAAAATCGCGCCGTTGGGGTCGGCCGGATGGGCCAGGCCCTCGGGCACCACGAAGTGATAGCCGGGTCGATGGGGATCGCGGAGCAGGTGCTCGCGCACGTCGCGCGCAGTCTCGATGTCTGCTTGGGTGATTTGGTAGGGCACTGGGTGCTCCGATGACTCTGAATCCGGGAACAAGGGCGGGGAACACCGCCGATGCCATTATAGGAGCGCGGGTCGCCGGGTCGGCCTCCGGCAGGTACGGGATGTATCCGGACTCAAGGCCCTGCCAAACCCTGTGCCCTGCGGTTACTTTCCATTCACTCTGTGAATGATTATCATTCATGCCATGAATGACTTTCCATATCGTCGCCTTGCCTTGTCCAGCCTCCGCGAGAGGTTGGACGTCATGCCGGCCGTTGTGGTTACGGGTACCCGGCAGGCAGGCAAGAGCACGCTCGTCCGCGATTTGGCGGGAGCACGACGTCGGTATTGGAATCTTGACGATTGGGAAGTCCTCGACTTGGCACGAAGGTCGCCCGACGTACTTGTGCAAGGTGCCGAACCCGTCACTATCGACGAGATCCAACGGGAGCCGGACCTGCTTGTCGCCGTCAAGCGCGAAATAGATCGGCGCAGGGAGCCGGGGCGGTTCCTGTTGACCGGGTCGTCCGATTTACTCCTGATGCGCAATGTATCCGAGTCGCTGGCCGGACGTTCCAGCTACCTGACTCTGTGGCCGATGACCCGCCGGGAGACGTTGGGGACAGGTTCCTGTGGAGCTTGGGACCACCTGCTCCAGAATCGCGATGCGGACTGGGTGGATGTGCTCGCCGGGAATTCTGTTCCTCGGGACGACTGGCAGTCGCTGGCTGTGCGGGGTGGGTTTCCGACGCCCTCACTCCACATGCGGATGGCTCGGGAACGCGAAGTTTGGTTTGAAGGCTACGTGCGCACCTATGTGGAGCGAGACTTGAGAGAACTCTCCGAGATCGTGGCCCTACCTGATTATCGACGACTAATGCGGGGGGTCTGCCTGCGAATCGGCCAGTTGGTCAACCAGACCAAACTGGGACGCGATGTGGGACTCGCACAACCCACGGTGCACCGGTGGCTGAACCTGCTGGAAACCTCCTACCTGTTGGTGCGGGTGCCTGCCTACGCAGAGAATCGGACCAAGCGGCTGATCAAGTCGCCGAAGTTCTATTGGAGCGACACCGGCCTGGCCATGCACATCGCGCAGGAACATGAACCACGCGGTGCACATCTGGAGAACCTGGTGTTGAACGACTTGTTGGCTTGGCGGGACATTCGACTGGACCGCGCCGGGATCTTCCATTGGCGGACCGTGGGTGGCGCAGAGGTCGACTTCATCATTGAAACAGCAGATGGTCTGCTGCCAATCGAAGTGAAGGCAACGGCGCGGCCGCGCCTGGGTGATGCATCGAATCTCCGTTTGTTCAAGCAGGAATACGGGGAGCAGGCCCGATCTGGCCTGTTGTTGCATACGGGCGAGGATGTGGGTTGGATCACACCCGATGTTCTGGCTGTGCCGTGGTGGTGCGTCCTGTGACCCGGAAACGTCCACTGGACCGGTCTGTGCATCGGAACGCTCATATCGCCGCGGATGCCGACATCCGCGGCGATCGTCGCCAATTACACAAAATTAGATTGAAAGTTCAAGTTCTGTGATATGCTGCCCTGAATGGCTCTGATCGACGGTTTCAATGAATCATGAACGACATGGTAGAGGCCAAGCTGGGCGGTTTCATCAGGGAAAAGCTGACGGAGGGCTTCAAGGACGACTTTGTATTCGATCCCATCCTGGTCCGCGAAGAAGTTGACGAGTACGGGGATCCCTATCTCCACACGTACATCGTGTATGACGGTGATTACCGCAAGTGGGATACGCGCTGGAGGTTGTCCTTGACCCGGTGGGTCTGGCCGCTGTCCATCGAACTCGGGTATGACAATGTCCCGATTCAGTCGTACATCGAGAAGTCCGACTGGCTTGAAAACCCTCATACGTTGCAGGAACACTGGTAGTGTCGCCGGACGATTTGCTCAACATGGCCGAGGGTCTGGCCACGGGCGCGGTCTCCCACAGGCAGGGCAGACCTCGAAGGGCCGACCTAAACCGGGCTATCAGTTGGGGCTTATATCGAATAGTTGACAGTCAAACCCTTGTGCTACAGTCCCTGCGAAAGAGAGAGCCCGGCGGCAACCGGGCCCTCGACCGGACACGGTGAAGGAACCACCATGGCCAGCACCCCGAAGTCTACAACTGAACAGGCCCCGACGGTACACCGCACGGTGCGCGTGCGCCTGTATCCGGGCGACGCCGAGACCGGGAACCGGCTGGCGGGCACGGCGGGCGCTTGCCGGTTTGTGTTCAACCGGCTTCTGGGCGACCAGAACCGACTGTACGCTGCCTGGCGGTCCATGCACGTGCCGGCGTTGCACTGGCCGGAGGTGCGGGGACGCACGACCGAGTGGGGCCGGGAGCGGCGCAAGCGCATGGGACCCGCGCCGTCCACCTCGTACATCAAGTTCAGCTACCGCTTCAGGGAACTGTGGGACGATCCCGAACTCGCATGGCTGCGGGAGTACTCCTACGCGGTGCTGCGCAATGCCGGGAAGGACCTGTCGCTGGCCTTCGCGCACTTCTTCAGGGCCCAGTCCGAGTTTGCGGAACGCGGCGAGCAATTGCCGGTGCGCAAGTCGGACGGCAAACCCATCACGCATCCGCGCTTCCAATCGCGCCACCACAGTGAACCGTCGTTTGGCATACCAGGCGATGTGTCCATAAGGGACGGACGACTGCGCATCCCCAAGGTCGGCTGGCTGCGCATGGGACCCTTGCGCCTGTACGCAGGTTGCAAGCCCCTGACTGTGCGCGTGCGGCGCGAGGCACACGGCGCGCATCCCAAGTGGTACGCGTACATCTGCTTCGAGGTGCCTGCGGACCATGCGGACGTGGTGCAACCTGCACAGGACGGCGCACTGGGGTTGGATCGCAATGTCGGACAGGCGACGGACAGCGATGGCAAGGTCCATGATATGCCGGACACGGACCGCACGGACGCTCAGGTCAAACGCCTGCAACGCGAACTCAGTCGCAAGCAGGGCTGGGGGCCCAAGTCGCGCGGCAAGCGCAAGTCGAACCGGGGCCGGCGCATCAATGGCCGGTTGCAGAAACTACACAGGAAGCGCGCCCGGAAACGCGACGACGCCACCCACCAGGTTAGTAGGGACCTAGCGGACACGGCCCACACGGTGGCCATTGAGGACCTGAACACGAAGGCCATGACGGCCTCGGCCAAAGGCACGGTTGAGGAACCCGGCCAGCAGGTCGCGCAGAAGGCCGGACTGAACCGGGAGATCCTGGCGAGCGGCTGGGGCGGCCTGGAACGCAAGTTGGCCTACAAGGCGGGTGAGCTGGTGAAGGTCGATCCGGCCTACACCTCGCAAGCCTGTAGTCGGTGCGGGTTCACGCACAAGTCAAATCGGCCGTTGCAGTCGGTCTTCAGATGCGGAGCCTGCGGCTACAGTCTGAATGCCGACCACAACGCAGCCATCAACATCCTGATGCGTGCGGGACTTCCGCACATGTCCGTTCACGGCCCGCGGGCAAGGGGCTACTGCGCGGCGAGGGGCGATCCCGTTAGGGACCCCGGCGACCCGCGAACAAGATCGGTGGTTGACGCTGTCAACTATTCGATATAAGCCCCAACTGTATCAGCAGATCTGCATCCGGACTTCAGTCATCCGGCACTTTGTTCGTCGGCAGCACGGGCCAACGGCAGCGCGGCGAACACCAATGCCGCTGCAACGAACAGCGACCCGATGTAGTAGATGGTTGCTGCAAAGCCCAACGTCTCGTAAAGGGCTCCGGCAATGATTGGCGAGAGCACCGCCATCAGGAAGCCGATACAGGCCACGATACCCAGCCCTGTCGAAGCCACTTCACTGCCAACCACATCAAAGACGGCTGCGGTCAGGATGGGCTGATCGGGGTAGAGAAACAGTCCCAACAGCGCGATCATGATGGTCAGCGGCATCCCGGTATCAAAAATGGTCAGGGCGAGGGCAACCAGGCAGGACCACAACAATCCGGGGACCAGCACGTTCTTGCGGCCCAGCCGGTCCGACAGGAGGCCGGCCACCGGTTTGGCGAACAATCCGACCGCAATCAACAAGCCCACATGAAAACCGCGTCCCGCCGTGCCCATCTGCAGTTCGTTGCCAAGGTACAGGGGCAGGATCGTGACCAGCGCCACCAGCGCCATCGCGCGAAAACCCCGTACGACGGTCAATCCCCAAAGCGCCGGGGTTCGCAGAAGGCGCTTGGTGGCCTCCACGCGCTGTGAGACCGCCGCCGTTGGCTGTTCCTTGGTCACCCCGATATTGCGAAAGGTCCAGATGGCCATCGCCCCCAGAAACAAGGGAATCACGGCGTACGCGCTGATCAATTCCCGCCAGCCGAGGAACACCAGCAATGCTCCTGTGACCACAGGGCCGGCTACGTCGCCGACGCTGCCCCCAACGCCGTGTGCGGCCAGAACCGCACCCCGCCGGTGCGGGAAATGGTGGGACAGCGAAGCCGATGCCGGCAGATGCCAAATGGAGTGGGAGACCGCCACCACCGCCATGCCGACCAGCAACAGCGGATACACCGGGGAGACGCCTATGATCAGGCTACCCACCGCGGCGACGCCCAGGCATGCAGCCAGGAGCTGTCCCCAGTATCGCCTGAGAATGTCAACCACCACGCCTCCAGGCAGGGCAACCAGACCGGAAGCCAGTTCCCGGGCCGACAGGATGCCTCCAACCCCCACGGAGTTAAGTTGAAACGCAGTCTGGATTTCCGGCAACGCCACCACGAAGCTCTGGACAATCCAGTGGAACACGGTATGCCCGGTTGCCAGTCCGGGGACGATAAGCCGACTCCGGGGAGCTGCTTCCTGTTTCCCAGGGGAAGATTCCATTGCGCGATGTTCCATGCCATGACCCGGTAACCGATCCACCATTGTGCTTCACGGCAATGCCGACTCTGGAATCTCACCCGTACGCCATGCCCTGCCTGTCCAAGCGGAGAAGCCGCTGGTCGAAGGAAGGGAGGCCATCTGTGAGGTTTGCGGGTTCTTGGCACCCCATCACAAGGAATTGTGGTATCTGTACCCATCGTCTTTGCTGTCCGGCGCCCTGTAAGGAAGTCCTGCCCCCGGCTTCCCAACCCGAACCACACTGCGATGCTGATGTCCTCTGAAGGCTTCAAACCCATTCCGCAGGTTGCCGGCTACCCGGTGATTGGCACGCTTGAGCCAAAGCGGTACGACCTGCTGACGCTGGTTCGCAGGCAGTACGCCCGTTTGGGACCGGTCTTCCGCATCAGTTCGTTCAACCGGACCTCGGTGGTGCTGGCCGGACCGGAGGCCAACCGGTTGATGCGTACCGAGGGATATCGCTTGTTCACGTCCGTCCCGGCCTGGGTCGAGTTGAATCGGGCCTTTGGCGGCGACAATCCCGTCCTGTTGTCGATGGATCCGCCGGATCACGGCAAGATCCGCTCTGCATTGAAACCCGGGTACGCCGGTTCGGCCCTGTATCCCCGCATGGGCCAGCTTCTCGAAAGCCAGTTGCGCCTCATTCAGGCCTGGCCGATGGATACGCCCATCAGCGTCTTTCCCCATATGAAGAGGCTCGTCTGTCTTCTGCTGGGCTATTTGGCGACCAACGAGGATCCCGGCGAGGTGCTGGATGACATCGTCTTTCTTTTTGAGGCCGTGATCAAGATCCACGTGCTGCGCACCTGGCCCGGGTTTGCACGGCACCTGCCCAACTACCTTCGCTCGCGGCGCAGAGTGCTGGCAATGACCAGGCGCATCTGGGAAGAACGGTATGCAGAGGACATGCTCAATGAAGCCGGCGACTTCGTCGCGCTCGTCCGTTCCGCCCAGGAGGAGTTCCCGGAGCTGTTGACGGACAACGATGCCCGCGCTTCCATCATGGGGCCCTTCATCGCCGGCATCGACACGGTCGCCGCCGGGATTTCCTTCCTCCTCTACAACGTGCTCAGTCGTCCCTGGTTGCAGGAGGCGGTCGTTTCCGAGGCCGACGCGGCAATGGCCGACGGTCTCCCAACGCGACAGTCGCTACGCCAAATGGATGTGACCCGCCGGGCAGCCATGGAGACGCTGCGCATGTACCCGCCCACGCCGGTACAGCCGCGTGTGGCAAAGTGCGATTTCGAGTTCCTGGGCCACCGCATTGAGGAAGGGGAACGGCTCATCATCGCCCAGTGCATGACGCACTACCTGCCCGAATTCTTTCCCGAGCCCGAGCGCTTCGACATTGACCGTTTCACTTCGGAACGACGGGAACACGC
This sequence comes from uncultured Caldilineaceae bacterium, assembly GCA_964566955.1. Classification (GTDB taxonomy): domain Bacteria; phylum Chloroflexota; class Anaerolineae; order Caldilineales; family Caldilineaceae; genus Bin34. Next base: position 12,112 of record CAZMKQ010000035.1, read on the forward strand.
CCAGGCAGACGCCTACGCGCCCTACGGGCTTGGCGCCCACACCTGTCTGGGTGCCTCCACCGCCGACTTGCTGTTTCTCATTGTCTCGGCGGCACTCTTCCATTACTGGCAGGTTGCCATGGATCCGCCCGATTACAACCTCAAGGTGGCCATGCTGCCGCTGCCGGCCCCGGATGACAGGTTCCGGATGCGCCTGACCGAGGTGCGTCACACGCCGACGACGTGAGCCGAGACTGTCAGATTGCCACGAGGCCCATGCGGTGCCTGCAGTTGCCGGTCATGCAGTGCCGGTGTCGGAACCTGTAATCGGCTTCTCAAGTCGGATAATACGATTGGCTGGCAGGCTGGACGGGTGCTGAAGGAGCGATAAGGATGGCTGACGAGATCCAGGAGAAGCTCGGAGGGTTCGTCAAGGAAAAGCTGGAGGAACGCTTCCGGGACGCCTTCGTGTTCGACCCCATTCTGGTGCGTGAGGAAATTGACGAGTACGGGGATCCCTACCTGCACACCTACATTGTCTATGAAGGCGATCGTCGCCAATGGGACCCATCTTGGATGGCAGGATTGACAGAGCGGATCTTGCCTGTTTCCATCGAACTTGGGTTTCCGAGTATCCCTATGCAGTCGTATATCTCGAAGTCCGACTGGCTGGAGAATCCGCACACCCTTCAAGAGGATTGGTAGTGTCGCCCGAGGACTTGCTCAATATGGCCGAGGGTTTGGCTAGGGGAGCGGTTTCTCACAGGCGTGGCAGGCCGCGGAGAGCAGACCTGAACCGGGCAGTCAGTTCGATCTACTACGCCCTGTTTCATTGTTTGGCTGCTTGTGGAGCCGATCTGCTTGTGGACCGTACCAAAGGTTCGCGCAGTGAAACCGCTTGGCGACAGACCTAACGGGCCTTGGAGCACGGGAGGTTGCGGCGGCAATATTCCCACACTGGAAACATTGCCGAATTCCCCTATGAAGTCAGAAAATTTGCATTCTTGATTGTTCAGATGCAGCGAGCGCGCCATCTTGCTGACTACGATCCGAATGCCTTGTTTTTCCGTTCCAGTGTGCTGGATTGGGTGGATGTTTGCCGAGACACCATCGCGGATTTCGATCGTGTGGGCGTTCAGGAGCGCCGGGCCTTTGCCGTCTACGTGCTCCTTCCGATGAGGAAGGCGTAATCGAGTTTGGATTTGGCACCAGGACTGTGGGGATCGATTCTCCCTGACAACAGTGTGGTTCCGGCGCGCTGCAGCGCGCCCGGCGCGCCAGTTGAACACCGATGTGGCTGAAGCATTGGTTCGGTCCATCCCTGTTGTGTCTTGCCAGCCCGGTCGCTGGTCGCCGAAGCCCTTGGTGCATGGGGTGTGACATGCCAGAGACACCGCTGATCAGATGACCTGCGGAGAGTCATTGGGGGTTGCAGTTTGGATTCCAAACCCGAGTCTTGCCCCGTCAACAGTTGTTGCCAGACCAAGCTGGTTGTTTGTGGAAACAAATGGGACAAAGCCGACGCAAGATCCTCTACAGTGGTACCACGAACTGCCAATCGGCCGCACTCATCAGTATGGAGTAAACCCATCGTGCGATACACAACGGTCCTGAGCCTGTTCCTGACGGTCTTGCTGCTCGCGTCCTGCTCCCTGCCGGAGTCCATGAACGCGGCGGGATGTCCACCGGGGAGCACCCTGGATTGCTTGTTCGCATCAATGGAAGGCGACGAGTCGGAATCCGAATCAGGGATGTCCGACCGGTTCGAGTGGCCGGCACCGTCTGCCGAGTTCCAGGAAACCTTTGATCCCACCGCTCCGTTCCCCCTTGATCCCGTTGTGATCACCGGCCGTCTGGACAACGGCCTGACCTGGTACATCGCACCGAACGACGATCCCCCGGATCGCGCCCGCGTGGCACTGGCGGTGGGCGTCGGCTCGCTCCACGAGGATGACGACCAACTTGGGGTTGCGCACTTCCTGGAGCACATGCTGTTCAACGGCACCGAGAACTTCACCCAGGAAGAGATGCGCCGCTTCTTCGAAGCCAACGGCATGACAATGGGTCCCCATGTCAACGCCGGCACGAGCTTTGAGCGCACGACCTACTACCTGGACATCGACACGTCCAACCAGGAACTGATGGACAACGCGTTCGTGATCCTGGGTGACTGGGCCATGCGCGGCCTGTTGGAACAGGAGGAGATTGACAAGGAGAAGGGGGTCGTCGAAGAGGAGTGGCGGTTGGCCACGGAGAATGCGAGCGGGCGCATTCAAAAGCGAATCCTTGAGGTGGTGCTTGCCGGTTCGCGCTATGCCGACCGTGATGTGATCGGCGACATGGACATCATCAACGGGTTGACTTCCGAAACCGTCCGGCGTTTCTACGAGGACTGGTACCGGCCCGATCTGATGACGGTCGTGGTGACGGGCAGTGTGGATCCGGAATGGGTTGAGGCCCAGATTCGGAAACAGTTCAGCGCCATGGACATGCCGCCTGAATCGCGGCCCTCGCCTGAATCGCCCATCATGCCCATGGAAGGCATGACCGTCGCGCCCTTCAGCGATCCGGAGTTTCCCTTCGTGTCCGCACAAGTGTTTCAACTGGTGGAAACGGAGCCGGTCGAAACGTTGGGGGATTCCAGGCGCCGATTTGTCGAGGCCTTGGCCCAGAGCATGTTGAACGAGCGGCTTGATCGCATCAGCCGTGAGCCCGATTCGGCATTTCAGTATGCCGGCCTGAGTTCCGGCGAACTCGGGATTGGCGGTGTCTCCCTGGCAAACCTTTACGTCCAATTGGCCGAAGACAAGGCTCTACCCGGGTTTGAAGCGGCCCTCACCAACTTGAGACAGGCCATGGAACATGGATTTACGGATGGTGAACTGCATCGGGCCAAACTCAATCTCCTGGAGGCCTATGCCAGCGACTTCGAGGCCTTGGAGACGCGGCGCAACCGGGAAATCCAGGGCAGGATCCTCGGCCTGGTCCAATACGGGGATCCGTTCAGTGGCATTGCCTTCGAGTACGACCTGGCGAAACACTACATCCCGACGATCACACTTGCCGATGTGGATGTCTACATCGCCAACGCCCTGGACATCCACCGCAGCCTCATCTTGTGGGTGGGACCCGACAAGGACGATTTTCAACTTCCGGATGAGGCCGCGGTCCTGGCTGCGGTGGAGGCGGTTGGCGATATGGCAGTCGCGGCCTATGAGGACGACAGCCTGGCTGCCGGTACGGCCCTGATGGACGTCCTGCCCGAGCCCGTGGCCTGGGTGACGGAGAGTTACGACGAAAGGACGGATGTCACCGTACTGACCTGGGCCAACGGAGCCACCGCACTCCTGAAGCCGACCGACTTGACCGAAAACGAAGTGCTGCTGGATCTGTCCAGTTTGGGTGGTCTGTCCTTGATCGAAGACGCGGACTACTTCGCGGCCCAGCTGGTGACCACGACCGCCAATGAAAGCGGTGCCGGCCCGTTTGACTACGATGATTTGGAGCAGCTGTTGGCGGGGCAGACGGTCAGTGTCTGGTCTTCGTTCGGGGGACTGTCCGAAGGGTATGGAGGCAGCGCCGATACGGACGACATCGAAACCCTGTTCCAGCTGATGCACTTGTCGGTCGTGCAGCCCCGGTTTGACGAGGATGCGTTTCGGAACGCGGTCGATGACCAACGTGTCTACCTGGAAAACCTGCACCTGGATCCGCTGTACCATCTGATCGAGTTGGTTGACAGGGTGTTGTACGACAACTCGACGCGGGAACGTTTCATGCAGGTGGCGGATCTCGATGCGATCGAGTTTGCGGATGCCGCCGGAATCCATGCCGCCCGTTTCGGAACGCTGGACAATCCGGTGGTCGTGATGGCCGGTGACTTCGAGCTGGAAGCGGCCAAGAGACTGCTGAACACCTACATTGGCTCGCTTCCGGCTGGTGAGGCGGAAGCCTGGACGGACAGGACCGTGGATACCCGGCAAGGTCCGTACATGGAGAGCATTCGCCAAGGGATCGCGTCCCAAGTGTTTGTGTACCAGGTACACGTGGACCGCGATCTGGAAGAGTTCAGCGATGCGGACTTGGCGGCCGTGGGGGCCCTGTCCAAGATTCTGGACTCCCGGTACACCGATGAGCTTCGGGAGCAGATGGGGGGTACGTACGGGGTCAGCGCCTCCGTCTCAGCCCGAAACCGGCCAAGCCCCAGCGCAAGTTTCTCGGTGTTTTTCGGAACCAACGAAGAAGACTTTGACGCGATGCGCGATGCTTCCAGGGCGATCATGAACGACATCCTGGATGCCGGGGTAACCCAGGAAGAGGTAGACGCGGCGAAGGCCCAGCTCACCCGCGACCTCGAAAACCGCCAGACCCGCAACTGGTACTGGATCGGGGAGTTGGAACGCGAGTTTCTCTATGGGGACAGGGACTTGGAGTTGGTTGACCGGCTCCAGGAATACATTGATGCCGTCACCGGAGAACAGATTTCAGCCGTGGCGGAGCTGCTCCTAATTCCGGATGGTTTGGTGGAACTGATCCAGTTGCCGGAGGCCAGCGACGAGTGACCGATGTCAAGGTGTGGATACCTGCCGACATGGTGGTAAACAGCAGGCGGCCTCGCGGCGGCAGCCGGGCCTTTCCGTTCTAGCTGGGCCGGCAGCCGGTCCCTTTCCAAACACATCTGCCAACCATTCTGCGGTGCTAGAATCGGTGCTCGCGCAGGCCACTACCTGCCTCCGACACATACCTGTCCCTGTATCATCATGACTTTGCAGGCCCCCAGTCCAACGGATGTGACCATCTCTGCGGAGGTCCCGGCCACTGGCCACCCGGCCTGGTTGCAGACCCTCTGGCACTATGATCCAGACTACGCCTATGCGCCGGAGACCTACGAGTACGGGCCCTATAACACGACTGATCCCTGCTACATCGAGGATGGGGTGCGCTTGAGTCCCAATTCGTACCATGACGAGTTTCTCACCGTTGCCAAGGCCAATCTGCTGCGCTTCCTGAAACTGACCGGACAGGACTTGCCCGTCACCCGAGAGGTGCCTGTACGGAATCTGCCGGACCTCCCGCTCGCCCGGCAGTCCCGTCGCCGGCTGGAACCCGACCTGGGAGTTTGGCCGGAGGGGACCCAGGTGCGTCGGGAATCCATGTTGCAGTGGGAGGAAGTGGGCCTGCCCCGGCTGGTGGTGGAGTGTCTGTCGCAGTCCACGACGCGCAACGATCTGGTGACCAAACCCGATCTGTACCGCGACTTGGGTGTGGAGGAATACTGGGTCTGCCGAGCCCATCCCATGCAGGTGCACACCGTGTATCAGCGGGATGGCCATGGAAGGTGGCAGGAGTGTCCGGTACCTGGTGAACAGGGCTTGTATTCCCTTGTCCTGGGCACTCGGGTGCGCATTCACGAAGAGGACGGCTTCCAGTGTCAGGACCCGACGACCGGACAGTGGATTGAGGCCGATACCAGTTTCTATGATGAAGGATATGGCGAAGGGCAATATCGGGCCCTGCTCGATCTTGCCGAAGTTCTGTGTACGGCACAAGAGCTGGCAAACCTTAGGGCGGAGCTGGAGGCTGCCGACCCGCAGGCTTGGCCGAGCATCAAGGACCTGTATGGTCGGTATCGCAGTTACAAAGAGGGAGCATACTGACTGCCGGCTCGACCGGAGCAATCCCTTGGCAGAGCTTGCGTGTTGTGTACCGCAAGCAGGGCCGGAAGAAGGCGACGACCGGCCGTGCCTCCCGTCAGACAGCCATTATGCACCGGCTGGGAGCCGTGACGATTGACCAGCACCAAGGAACCATTATTTGATCTTGCACTTGGCTGGATCGTACCCAGATGCGGTTAACAGACGCACCGTAACGTTGAGCCTATCGGTTGCCGAACCACTGTCACGAATATACTGGCTGTCGGGAAGCCTAAACCACGGAACTTTCGTTTTCGGGGGTTTCGCTCTAATAATCCTATGTAAATCGATCGGTACAGGTTGAAAGTGCCCTTCGGACGCGAGTTTACGGGATACTGTTCTAACCAGATCTGCCCAATTTTTGACTTGCGCTGTCGAGCCATCTTCGAATTGGATAATCCGTGGTGCTAAATCGGTGGGATCCAGTTCTGTCAGTGGTCGCCATCCATCCGACAAAGCAACTGCCGATAGTTTGTTGTCTAGATGATTTCGCATCATTTCTCGATTCACATCGCTCTCTGTATCGGGAGTATCAGTCGAATCTATACGCCTGCTAAGGAAAATTCGATGGGCCTCCTTCAAGTAGCCTGCATATTGTCTGCGCACAGATTCGGTTAGAAAACCTTTCTGATGCAAGGGTTTGGCAAAGTAAGCGACGTATCCGTCTGATGGATCCTCCCATTCGCTTTCTAATGCCTGCACTAGGGAAGCCACAGCCTTCCAACCTCGTCCCTTCTCTTTGACAGCTCCTACGTCGAGGTTGTCCAAGTGAAATAGCTGTAGCCGTCTCTCGTCAGTTGGATTCAATTTCAGAAGATCAATTCTGAGAAACGGTTCTGAGTCCATAATGTTGAGATCGTCCAGATCAGCATGGAACCGGTAGTGTCGACCGTCGGTCAGTATTCCAAGGCTGACACCACGAAGTGAACCGATGTATCGTTGTAACTGTATGGTAGCGGTTTTGTCCAACGGTGAGTGTAAGGCCTTGCACTCGATCAGAATGATGGGTTCTCCATCACGGCAGATCGCATAGTCAACTTTCTCACTCTTGCGGTGCCCTATGTCGGCAGTGAACTCGGGAATCACTTCGTCCGGGTCGTAGTAGTCCGCTCCAAGGACATCACTTATGAATGGAAGTACCAAAGCGTGCTTGGTAGCCTCTTCAGTTGGCGATTCTCTTCGTTCTTCGAACCGTTGGATGTTTTTGACCACGCGGTGGGTCAAGTTTTGTAGCATGCGGTAGCTCCTTTCACATGGCGCATCAACCAGACACCGCAAGCTCCTTAAGGAACTGTTGTTTGAAGGTCGCAGTCTTGATGCTTGCCGTGCACGTGTTTGACCGAGTGCTGTTTGATCGTACCACTGGATGCAGGTACAAGTCTGAGCTGTGCGGGGACTTCATGCGCCGAGTGCCGAAAACAGGTAGTCTTTGATGTTGTCGGGAACTGAAGTGGAATACGACGGTAGGAGACTCAAGCCTTGAGGCCCCCTGCCGTTAGGCCCCGTACGTACTGCCGCATGCCGAACGAAAACAGGATTACCAGCGGAATCGACGCCGTGATGTACGCCGCCATCCGGGGACCGATGTCCGTCACCCCTATCTCCGAGGTGAACTGGGTCAAAGCCACGGCCACCACCTGCCGCTTGGGGGAGGAGATGGCAACCAGCGGCCACATGAACTGGTTGTAGGTCGTGACCAGTCGGACCACCGCCACGGTGACCAGGATGGGGATGGACAGGGGCACCGCTATCCGCCAGAAAGCCTGGAGTTCGGTCGCACCGTCGATGCGGGCGGCATCGAAGAATTCCTCCGGCAGGGTCGCGAAGAAGCTGCGGCAGAGCAGGAGCGCAAACACCTGGCCACCGGATGTCCAGGGGAGGATGAGTGCCCAGTAGGTGTTCTCAAGTCCCATGTTCAGGATGAGCACGTAGGCCGGGATCAGTGTCAGGATGGGCGGGATCATCAACAGGGCCAGGATCCCGGTGTAGATGATCTCCTTGGCCGGGAACCGGTGGCGCGCAAAGACATAGCCGGACAGGCTGGACAGCAGCAGCGTGGTTGCACAGGCCGAACCCGACGTGATGATCGAGTTCAGGATCGACCGGCCGATGACTGCCCATCCCAGGACGAAGTTCTCCCAACGGTAGGGATTGGGCATGGACCAGAAACGTCCGTAGATCTGGCCGTTGTCCTTGAGGGCCAGTACCGCCAGATAGACGATCGGCACAAAGGTCAGGACCAGCAGGAACAACAGGATGATCGTGATCACCATCTGGCCCAGGGACAGGCGCAGCCTCCGCATGGTGGGTGACATGGTTACGGCGGACATGGGTCAGGCTTCGAACTCCGTCGCGGTGCGCACATAGCGCATGTTGATGATGGTGCCCACCAGGATGATCAGGAACAGAATCATGCCAATGGCGGAGGCGACTCCCATGCGGTCCATGCGCATGGCCATGTAGTACAGCTCCAGGGCCGGAACATACGTCGAGTCGCCGGGACCCCCGCCCGTAGTGAGAAACACCAGCTCGAAGGTCTGCACGGCGTTGATGAAGTTGAGGATCAGGAGGAGCTTTACCTGGCCCATCAGCAGTGGGAGGTCGATGTTCCAGAACCGCCGGAAGACGTTGGCGCCGTCAACCCGGGACGAATCGATGACCTCGTCCGAAATGGAGATGAGGCCGCCGTAGAAGATCAGCAGGGCAAAGGCGTTGACCCAGGGCACGCCGATGAACAGCACGGAACTCAGGGCCACCTTCGGGTCGCCGTACCAGACCCGGGTCCACTCGGGCCTCCCCACCAGTTCCAGAAACTCGTTCAACAGGCCGATGGCCGGGTCGTAGATGTTGTTCCAGACCAGGATTTCCACCACGGCCGGCAGCACAATCGGGACCACGAAGAGCGTCCGCATCCAATACTGGGTGTAGCGGTTCTTGAGGTTGAAGACCAGTTCCGCCACCAGGAGCGGCATGGTCATGGTCTTGACAATCGAGACCACAACCAGAATCAGGGCGTTGCGGAAGCTGGCGATGAAGAACCGGTCCGTCATCAGGAAACGGAAGTTCTCCAGTCCCACCCAGGGTGAATGCCCCGCGGGGTTCCAGTCCGTGAAGGCGTGGTAGAGGCCCGAGAACGCCGGGTAGTAGTTGAAGGTCAGAAGAAAGAGCAGAGTCGGCAGGATCAACAAATAGGAGAATCGGGCTCGCCACACGGCTGCCAGGCCGCGGCGCGGCCCCACGGAGTGTTGGACCCAGATCCGACGGCCACCGGTGGTGAAGATGATCAGCAGGATCGCTCCCGCGAGCAGGAGTGCCACCAGGCCCGCGGTGGCGGTGATGGCCATGTTCCGAGTTCGGGCGGCCGTCGCCAGGATGGCGGACTGTTGCATGCGGTCCAGCATCTGCACCTGCCCGTCCGCCAGACCGAATGCCAGGCGCGTACCGTCCCCGGTCAAGGCGATTTGCCGAATCTCGCCTTCCTGCTGCAGCCGCCGGACAATGGAGCCGTTGGTGTCCAGGTACAGGACATTGCCCCGTTCGTCCCGGGCCATCAGGATTTGGCCGTCCCCGGACATGGCCACGTCCGTGATCTCCGCGTCTGCCTTGGCGGTCCAGATCAGCTCTCCGTTGGCACCGTTGATCAGCGTAATCGAGCCGTCGGTGGTTCCCGCCAGGATGCGGCCCCCGGAACGGGAAACGGCCAGGGACTTGATGTCATAGTCCAGACGCGTCGAAAGCAGCTGCCGTCCCGCTCTGGAGAATATGGAAAGTCGGCCGTCGTCGGCTCCCACCACGACGCGCGCATCATCGCCGGCTCCGTAGATGGACACCGCCTCCACTCCCAGACCGCGTTCATCCATCCACAGCAGTTCGCCCTGGCTGTCCATGACATAAACCTGCATGTCGTCGGATGCACCGGCGACCAGCGACCCGTCGCGGGAAATTGCGACGGAGTTGAAGGTGCGGGATGCCTTGATCCGGCCCAATTCGTTGCCGGTGTCGCCGTCCAGCAGGTAGAGAAATCGGTCTTCGGAGGAGATTGCCAGCCGGCGGCCGTCCTCACTCCAGGCCAGACCGGTAACACTGTTGTCGGCGGTGAAGGTCCAGAGTTCGTTGCCCTCTGCATCGCGCACCGACACTTCGTTGGCACGGGTGCCCACTGCGGCCAGCTGTCCGTCGGCGGACATGGCCAGGCCGGTAATGGGGCTGGCGAGGTCGTCTGACCAAATCTCCCCGCTCTGGGCCAGCACGGGGCTTGCCGCCGCGCACCAACAGACCAGCAATAAGGCGCCGGTCGTCAGCCAGCGCAGTCCATGGGCGATCACGAGGCGGCGTGGGCAGGCACGTTGCGGATGACCGGCACAGCCAATTTCCGTGCCGGTCATCCGCCCTGGGGAAGTCCCCGGTTCGTCCCTGAACGAACCGGGGGTCCCAACTGTCAACAACTATGGGATCAATAGGGTCCGGCGGCGACGTAGCCGGGCGGCCGCTTTTCCGGACTCTCCAGGTCCTCGGAGGTCAGGTTCAGATAGACGAGCAGATCGTCGAAGCTATCTTCCAACAAAGCCTGATAGTCGGCCGCGAATTCCTCCGCGGTTCGGGTTCCGGCAAAGAACTCCTGCACCATGATGGACCAGATGCGCTTGGAGTCCTCGTGCTTGAAGAAGCCACGGGCCACCGCGTCGCCGGGCGCGCCCGGTTTCTCGTAGTTGCCCACGAAGACGCTGTTGGCAAAGATGTCCTCCCACGGCGACGGCATCGCTACGCCCTTGATCAAGGGCGGACCGGCAATGCCGCCCTGCAGGTTCTCCGTATCCAGCTTGTTCTCAAGGAAGATGCGCATGCCTTCGGGGCTGGTCCAGAACATCACGAAGTCCGCTTCCAGATCGTTCTGGGCCCGGTTCTTCTTGGGCAGGGCCAGATAGCCCTGAGTCAGCTCGTTGGCGCGGGCCGTGCCCTGCACGCACGGTCCCTCGATGCTTGGAAATGCGAAGCGGCCGTATTCGAACTCGACCGCGGCGGCGGCGGATTCCTCATCCACCTCGCCGGAGCCGCCGTACTCGCCCTGGGCCAGCGACCGGATGTCCTTGGGGAAGCTCGTGAAAAAGCCGCCGTGAACCATGCGCATGGCCGCCTGCTGGGTCAGGAACAGCGGATAGGCGTCGGTCATGCCGGCCCAGCCTTCGGGAACGAACCCGTTTTCGGTCTTGAAGACACGCCCAACCTGGGTCATCATCTCGACCGTGCATTCGTTGTCGAAGTTGATGTCGCCGTCCTGCAGGGCGCGCATGTGGCGCACGATGTTGACCGAAACGCGGTCGGGATCATCGTTGCGCACGTCGCTCGGCTCGTATTCCCAGACATCATCGATGCCTTCCCGGAAGCACCAGTCGCCTTCCTGACACTGGATGATTTGCAGGTCGTCGCGATGGTACTGGTCCATGGCGGAGCGCATCAGCCACGGCATGCGGCCGCCACCCCAAATCTGTTCCGTGGTGCCTTCCATGGCGATCGGAATGTAGCCGGCTGCCTTGATCTTCTCGCTGTACTCAACGAGCTGGTCCCAGGTGGGCTGTACGGGCACGTCCGTAATGCCGGCCTCGGCAAAGATGTCCTTGTTGTAGACCCAGAAGGTCTGCACCGACATGTACGGCAGGCTGTACATCTCACCGGTGGAGGGATCCCGCACCAGGTTCAGACCCCACTGTTGGAAGCTGTCCTCCCAGGTGGCTCCCGTATAGGGATTGGTCTGGCTCAGGTAGGGCCCCCAGTTGACCAGTCGGCCCTCCTGGGCGAACTCCCGCAGGTGCGGGGTTTCAATCAGCGACACGCGCGGTTCGTCGGAAGTGAACTGGGTGCGAATCCACTGGAGGTAGGCATCGGGACCGGTGCCCGGGGCCTTGAGTTCCACTTCGATGTTGACCCCCGGGTTGATGGCCATGTAGGCATCGGCCAGCGCCTGATAGGTCTGGATGTCGTTGGAGGCAATTGAGATGACGATTTCGCCCTCAAGGGCCGCCGCTTCCTCCTCAACGGTTTCCTCGATCTGTACTACTTCCTCTTCAGCGGCCGGCTCCTCCGCGGGCGCGGCTGGCTCCGCGGCCGGTGGTGCGCCGCAGGCCGCCAGCATCAAGGCTGCGAGCAGGCACCCGACTAGGGTCCATCGAATGCGTCCGATCATGTATGTGTTTCCTCCTGGCAGGCACCAAGTTGGCCCTCCGGGCATCGATCGGTAGGACCGGAGGGCATCTGTACGCCTCCTGGCCCCAAGACCGGGTCCCGATAAACCGCGACCTGCGCTGTTGCGTGGTGCCTCAATGGTACAAAACATGGAGACTCAACCCTAACGACCGGCGTGGTATCGCCTGCGGGAGATGCCAGCCGGTTGCTGCTGCACCGTAATCCAGAGTGCTGTCTTAGGGTGCTTTCAACCCCTCCGCTGTAGGTGCAGTTGCAACGACGGGCTGTGTGTTCACATTTGTTTGGGCCCATTGGCCGGGGCGAAGTCGTCGCGCTGCCGCACAATGCACGCGGCCTCAACTGTACCGATGACCTGCCCGTCTCCACGGCCCGTCAACTGCACGGTGCAGGGCCATCCGACGGCTGCGGACTGGCAATTTTCGTCACCGGACAGGGTTTGACCGTGGACGGGGCCTGCAGAGTTCGGGATCATCGGCGGGACGGGAGCCGGGAGTGCTTCCGAGGTCATGAGGCATCGGGCCTGCCCCGGCTGCGGAGGCGGTGAAGGTGGTCCGGTTTGGACCATCGGTGGCGGGTTTGCCCGGCCGCTCGTCATCCGGCCTTGCCGCGCCCGCACCCAACGCAGGACGGTGTTGACAGCTTCGGCAAGCCCGGCCCCAGGCCTGCTGGTCGAACCCGGTCCCGAATGGCGGTGCGACGTTCCCTACGGCCCCGTGCGGGACCCTCGGAAATACTGGCCTGCCGCGTCGAGGAATTCCTCGGCGGACGGGGCTGCCATCCAAGCCTGCACCATCTGCCGCGCAGGCATGGGAGCGGCGCCCTGCCGCATCAGCGTCCCCAGTTGTTCCGCCACCGAATCCCCATAACGGAACCGCGCAAGGTCGGTGATGAACTCGGCGACTTCCGCGGTCTGGTCTTCCAACCGTTGCCGCTGTTGTTCCAGCAGTTCGTCCCTCTCGCGGTCGCTGGGCAGCGGCTCGCCCGTTTCGGGGTCCAGAATGCGGTAGCCGCCGTCGGTTTCCTCCCGGTGCAGCGCCTGCGAGAGGAGGATGTCACAGTCCAGGACCGGCGCGTAGGCGGACCACGAACGCGCATCCGCATCCCAATGGGTCCCCAGCGGTTCGTAGCGGTCCTGCTCCAGCCGCCAGCCCATCAGCGGGCCGTCCGGCAGCAGCAGGCCGGTCTCAAAGTGGACGGAGTCCCTGGAGTCGACCGGATCCAGAATCCAGTACTCCCGGACGCCCATCCCGGCGTACCAGTCCTTCTTGCCCCCCAGGTCGTTGGCGACGGTGGACGCGGACGCGACTTCAATGACACAGTCCGGGGGGCGGGGCATGTCCCAACGACGCAGGGAACCGCGCCCGGTGTTGGGAAAGGGCATGACGATCAGGTCCGGGTCGCACCGCTGCGCCCGGCCGCGGGCATCGATGAAGTGGAGCCCGATTTCCTGGTTGACGGCGAAGGGGCGGCCGCGCCGCCGCAGGAGGGCGGACAGGGCGCCAAACAGATAGCGCAGGATGACGACGTGTCTCGGGGCCACGGACATCTCGTCGCTCCTGGGCCATTCGGCGGGGTATTCCGGGGTGTTCCAGGAAGGGATGGGTGTGGACAGGTCCACCGGGGCCGCCGGTTCGGCCGTGAGCGGTTCCACCGGTCCGGTCCAGGGTTTGGTGATGGCCATCGGTCGCCTCCCTTGCAAGCGGGAGCATTGTACCCGGCCTGCAACCATGCGTACTGGCCGGCGTGCCGCGCGGCATGGTTGCAGGACACGGTTGTCCGGATGTGGGCCGGTGAGACCCTCCGACACTGTGTCAATCTCGTTGATGGGGACATGCCCATCGTGGCCGGCACCGTTTCACTTTGTTGATTTTGTCCGGGAAACCACAGGTGACAACGGGCGTGCTGTGCCGAATGTCGTCAAGACAACCGGTATCGGACACGATGGGACACAGGAGAGCCGGCCCGTTGACAGTGGACAAATGCCTGTATCAACGAAACTGAAACAGTGCCGTGCTGAAGCCCATTGGCATTGCCTGTGTGTCGGTTGTATATTGATTCCCCACCGGCGGCAGCCCCGACCTTCTTCCAGGAACTTCGACAGTGTGTCCAAGGTACTCTTAATTTCCTCGCTCGCGCCCTCCGTCAACGAGCAGATCACGCAACATGCCGGCCCTGACCACCAGGTGTGCGTCCGGTCGTTCGACCTGCCGGTGGACGAGCGCAACCGCCTGCTGGCAGAACACGACTGTCTGGTGCTGTTCCCCGGCGTGCTGGACGACGAGGCCGTGCGGGCCGCTGCCAACCTGCAACTAATCCAGTTGGTGTCGGCCGGCTACGACCGGATCAACGTGAAGCTGTGCCGGGAACTCGGCATTCCCGTGGCCAACAACGGCGGCACCAATTCCCTGGACGTGGCCGAACACGCCCTGATGCTGATGCTGTCGGCCCTGCGCCGGTTTGCCGACTTCGACCGCTTCGTCAAGGCCGGCCAATGGCGGGGCATCGATTCGGGCACCAACACGTTCACCCTGGATGGCAAGATGGTTGGCATCATCGGGTTCGGCAACATCGGCCGGCGCGTTGCGGGCCTGTTGCGGCCGTTTGGTTGTCACGTGATCTTCAGCGACGCATTCCCGCCGCCGGAGGATGTGTCCGCCGGACTGGGCGCGCGGCAGGTTGGCCTGGAGGACCTGTTCGCCCAATCCGATCTGATCACCATCCACGTTCCCCTGAACGACGCCACGCGCAACATGGTGAACGCCGACAGCCTGGCCCTCATGAAGCCCACCGCCTGGCTGATCAACACCTGCCGCGGCGAGGTGGTGGACGAGACGGCTCTGCACGCCGCCCTGGAGCGGCAGCAGATTGCCGGTGCGGCCCTGGACGTCCTGGTCAAGGAACCGCCCCCGCCGGATCATCCGCTGCTGTCGCTGGATAACGTGATTTTCACACCCCACACGGCCGGGGTTACCTTCGACTCCTTCTCCCGCCGGGGCGAGTTCATCTTCAACAACATCAACCGGATCGCGCGCGGGGAGGAACCGCTCGCGCTGGTCAACTGAACCTTGTCCGGCCGTGGCCGCCGGACGCCAAACCGGAAACCGCAGACATGAAACTTGGATTCAGTTCCTGGGGCATGCCCAATGTCCCCGTGGACCACATCATTGCCAGCCTGGCGGAAATGGGATACGACGGCGTTGAACTGACCGTCATCCCCGGCTATTCGATCGAGCTGGACACCTTGGACGAGGCCTACCGCAAGTATGTGGTGCGCCTATTGGACATGCACAACCTCGAGCTGCCGGCCCTGGCCGGCCACCAGAGTCTGGTGGAGCAGGACCCGGACCGGGCGGCGGAATGCATGCGTCGCCTTAAGGGCACCGTCGATCTGGCGGTCGACTGGGCCCGCGGCGGTACGCCGCCCTGCCTGGACACGACTGCCGGTGGCAGTCCGGACGACTGGGAGCCCCTGCGGCCCCTGTTGGAGGATAGGCTGGGCGAACTGGCCGGCTATGCCGCCGAGCGCGGGGTGGTAATCGCCATCGAACCGCATGTCGGCTCCATGCTGGACACGCCGCCGCGCGTGGTGGCTCTTGTCGACTCCATGGGCCTCGACAACCTGGGGGTCAACTTCGACATCTCCCATTTCAATGTGATGGGGATTGATATCGAGACCTCGGTGTCGGCCCTGGCGCCGCTGACGGCCCACACCCATGTCAAGGACGAACGGGGCGTCGTGCCGGACTACGAGTTCCTGATCCCCGGCGAGGGTGTGTTCGACTACGTGACCTACCTCAAGGCGATGCGCCGCCACGGCTACACCGGGTTCATCTCCGCCGAAATTTCCGTCATGGTGCAGCGCCGCGAGGGCTATGACCCCATCGCGGCGGCGCAACAGACGTACGATGTACTGGACGCGGCCTTCAGGGAGGCCGGCATCGATCGCGGCTGAAGCAGCGGTTTCCTCCCCCACCAGACCAGGCAGACATACATGAATGGCGCCAGCAGCATGATGCACACGCTCGTCAACAACGACGTGACGGTGTGCTTCTGCAATCCCGGGACTTCCGAGATCTCCTTTGTCGGTGGCTTGGACGCCACGGACAAGATGCGGGGTGTGCTTTGCCTCTTTGAAGGGGTGGCGACCGGTGCCGCGGACGGCTACGGCCGCATGAAGGACTGGCCAGCGGCCACGCTGCTGCATCTGGGACCGGGCCTTGGCAACGGCGTCGCCAATCTGCACAACGCCCGGCGGGCCCAGACCCCTGTTGTCAACATCGTGGGCGACCATGCCACGTGGCATCTCAAGCACGACGCGCCGCTGACCTCGGACATCGAAGCCATTGCCGGCGCGGTGTCCGGCTGGTACCACTACTCGGGTTCGGCCCGGGACCTTCCCGGCGACACGGCCCGCGCGGTTCAGGCCTCGTTGCAACCTCCCGGCCAAGTGGCAACCCTGGTGCTGCCGTCGGATGCCGCCTGGGATCCGGGTGGCCCACCGGCGGGGCGGCTGGAGCCGGCGCCACAGCGGTCGGTACCGCCCGAGCGCGTGACCGAGATCGCGAAAATCCTGGCCAGGGGCGAGGAGGTCGTGCTGTTGGTGGGCGGTCGCGGTTTCAGGGCCGAGGGCCTCCGCCATGCCGCGGCCGTCGGCGCGCGCACCGGCGTGCGCGTGCTGGGCGACCGGGTCAACAGCCGCATGGAGCGGGGTGCCGGACGCTACGACCTGGTGCGCATCCCCTACCCGGTGCCCCAGGCGATTGCCCTGCTTGAGGGCACCAAGCACATGGTGCTGGCCGGTGCGACGATTCCGGTCGGCTTCTTCGGCTATCCGGACCAGCCCAGCCGCTCCGCGCCTCCCGACTGCGAGTACCATGTTCTGGCAGAGTCCGACGAGGACGTGATTGGAGCCCTTTCGATGCTGGCCGAAGAGATTAGCGCCACACCGGATCCGGCCCGGGCCGGCCGGTACGATCCGCCGCCCTTGCCAACGGGTGAAATCTCCATTGAAAAGATATGGGCGGCCGTCGCCCACCTGATGCCGGAAGACACCATCGTCTCGGACGAGGCGGTCACGTCGGGACGGTCCTCCCAGGGCCAGACGGCCGGGGCGCGGCCCCACGACTGGCTGAACGTTACCGGCGGCTCCATCGGCCAGGGCCTGCCCGTGGCCTTGGGGGCTGCGATCGCGTGTCCGGACCGGCAGGTGTTGGCCATGGAATCGGACGGGTCCGGCATGTACACGCTGCAGGCCCTGTGGTCGATGGCCCGGGAAGAGTGCCAGGTGCTGAACATCATGTTCAACAATGGTGCCTATCGTATTCTGCAGGGGGAGCTGGAACGATTGGCGCCGGATGCCACGGGCCAAACCAGCAAGGCCATGCTCGACCTCACGCGCCCCGACATCGACTGGGTGTCCCTGTCGCAGGGCATGGGGGTCGAGGCCAGTCGGGCCAACAGCTGCGAGGAACTGGTCGATCAGATGCGCTCGGCCCTGACCAACCGCGGACCCCGCTTCATCGAAGTATTGGTGTAGTCCAAGGCAGTTACCAGGAGGTGGTACACATGGCGGTGGAGATTTCCAGCCAGGACGTTGAGCACTGGCTGTCCCTGTACGAGCAGATGTATCGCATCCGCTGTTTCGAGGAGGTGGCGGACAACCTGTACACGCGCGGCCTGATGCCCGGCATCACACACCTCTATATCGGGGAGGAGGCGGTGGCCGTCGGGGTTTGCAGCGTGTTGCGGGACGACGACTGGATCACCAGTACGCACCGGGGACACGGTCACTGCCTGGCCAAAGGCGCCGACCTGGACCGCATGTTTGCGGAGCTGCTGGGGCGTGCCACGGGCTACTGCGGCGGCAAGGGCGGATCCATGCACATTGCGGATCAGGACACCGGCAACCTCGGCGCCAACGGCATCGTCGGGGGCAGCACGGCCATCGTGGCCGGGGCGGGGCTGTCGGCCAAGATGCGCGACACGGATGAAGTGGCCGTGGCCTTCTTCGGCGACGGGGCACTGGGCCAGGGCCAGCTGTACGAGTCGATGAACATGGCCGCACTCTGGAAGCTGCCGGTGATCTACGTCTGTGAGAACAACCAGTACGGAGAGTACACCCCCAACGACCAGACCATTGCCGGCGAGATTCTGGATCGGGCCCGGGCGTTCGACATCCCGGCGTACGAGGTTGACGGGCAGGACATTCGGGAAGTGTCGCGGGTGGCCGGGGAAGCGGTCGCCGCGGCCCGCCGGGGCGACGGTCCGTCCTTCCTGCAGTGCACCACCTACCGCTACCGGGGCCATCATGTCGGGGACGTGGATCGTCCCTACCGGACCCGGGCGGAAGAGGAGGAGTGGCAGGCTACGCGCGATCCTCTGAAGACCCTGGCCGACTGGCTGGATGCCGAATTCGGCGTGGCTGCCGACGTGGTCACACAGCTGGAGGATGAAGTGCGGACGACCGTGGACGATTCGGCGGCAAAGGCCCTGGATGAACCGATCCCGGAGGCTTCGGAGGTGACAACCCATGTCTACGCCTAACGGTACCGTGCGCGAAATCACCTACGGCGAGGCCGTGCGCGAAGCGATTGTCGAGGAGATGCGCCGCGATCCGACCGTGTTCATGATCGGCGAGGACATCGGTGCCGCGGGCAATGTCTTCAAGATCCTGACCGGCTTGCAGGCGGAGTTCGGTGCTGCCCGGGTCATTGATTCGCCCATCTCCGAATCCGGCATTGCCGGCATCGGCGTGGGAGCGGCCATGACCGGCATGCGGCCGATCGTGGAAATCATGTTTGGCGACTTCACCACGTTCGTTATGGACCAGATGACGAACCAGGCCGCCAAGACCCACTACATGTCCGGGGGCCGGCTGCGCGTGCCGATGGTGCTGCGCACCACCATGGGGGCCGGCCGAGCGTCGGCCGCCCAGCATTCCCAGTCCCTGCACGCCTGGCTCAGCCATGTGCCGGGCATGAAGGTGGCCCTGCCGGCCACGCCCCGGGATGCCAAGGGCCTGCTCAAGAGTGCCATCCGGGATGACAACCCGGTTGCGATCTTCGAGGACAAGATGATGTACAGCGTGACCGGTCCTGTCGAAGAGGAAGAGTTCCTGATCCCCCTGGGACAGGCGGAGATCAAGCGGTCGGGCCGGGACATCACGATCGTGGCCACCAGCAGCATGGTGCAGGAAGCCCTGACGGCTGCCGAGCGTCTGGCCCAGGTTGGGCTGGAGGCCGAGGTCGTGGATCCGCGCACCATGGTTCCGCTGGACACCGACACGCTGGTCGAGAGCGCCAAGCGGACCAGTCGCGCCATGGTCGTGGACGAGGGCTGCGAGCGTTACGGAGTCACCGGTGAATTGGCTTCCGTCATTGCGGATGGCGCCTTCTACCATTTGGATGCGCCGGTGCGGCGCCTGGGTGCCATGAACGTACCGGTGCCGTTCGCCCCGTCCCTGGAGGAGCAGACCATTCCCAATGCGGACGGCATCTTTGAAACGGCGCGCACCCTGTGCGGCGCGGCCTGAAGGCTGAACGGCCATGCCACACGAAGTGATCATGCCGGTCCTGGGGATGAACCAGGACACCGGCACGCTGTTGCGCTGGCTGCGCCAGGAGGGCGACGCGGTGGCAGTCGGCGATCCCGTGATGGAGATCGCCACGGACAAAATCACCGTCGAGATTGAGTCCCCGGCCGACGGCGTTTTGGCCGGCCTGTCGGCCGCGGAAGGGGAGGAAGTGCCGGTTGGCCGGGCCGTGGCCTGGGTACTGGAACCCGGCGAATCCCTGCCAGCCGACACACCGGCCGCACCTGCGGCAGGGCCCGAGTCTGTCCCTGTCGGCGAAGCCGGGCTGCCCGGTACGCCAGCCAGGCTTCCGGCGGCCTCGCCGGTCGCGCGTCGGCTGGCCGCGGAACTCGGCATCGACCTTACCGAGGTTGAAGGTGCGGGCGGCCGCATTACCAAGGCGGATGTCGAACGGCATCATGCTGCAGCGCAGGCCCCGGTCGCAGGGCCGGTCCTGGCCTCGCCCAAGGCACGCCGCTTGGCACGCGAACGTGGCCTCGAACTGGCCATCATCTCCGGGAGTGGCCCCGACGGTGCGGTTTTGGCCGCCGATGTGGAGGGGTATGTCTCTGTGGCCAGGGATGTCCCCGGTCCGCCACCAGCGGACGCGGTGGAACTGGAACCGAGCCGCATGTGGCAGGTCATGGCCAGTCGTCTGACCGAAAGCTGGCAGACCGTCCCACACTTCTACCTCTCCCGGACTGTGGATGCCTCCCAGTTGCTGGCGTGGCGCGATGCCCTGCGCCGACAGGGGAGGGAGGACATTGCGATTTCGGACCTTCTGCTGCGCATCACCGCCGCATCCCTGCGGGAACACCCGCGCCTCAACGCCAGTTGGCGGGATGGCCGCATCCAGCAGCATCCGCAGGTGAACATCGGTATGGCCGTGGCCGTCGCGGATGGACTGCTGGTGCCGGTATTCCACGATGCGGACAAGCTGTCCCTGTCGGAACTGGCAGACCGTCGGCGCCATCTGGTGGAGGCGGCCCGTGAGGGCCAACTGACACTCCCGGAGATGACGGGCGGAACCTTCAGCATCACCAACCTGGGCATGTTTGGTGTGGAGGAGTTCAAGGCGATCGTGAATCCGCCGGAGGCCGCGATCCTGGCGATTGGAGCCATCCGCGATGCCGTAGTGGCCGTCCAGGGCGAACCGGCGGTGCGGTCCGTCTTCAATCTGACATTGTCCTGCGACCATCGGGCCGTGGACGGTGCACTGGCCGCGCGGTTCATGGCCACGCTGCATGACCGCATGGAGACGCCCATGCTCCTGCTGGACTGAGCACGCAGGCGGTCCGGGCATGAAGCTGAGCTGCCTGCCGGTCTCCCTGTATCCGAATTTCGTATCCGGCCGCCGTTCCCTGCCGGATTGGTTTCGCATTGCGGCGGATATGGGTTTGGACGGGGCCGATGTCAGCGTGGCCCACTTCGACTGGAGCGACCGCTCCGAGTTGGACCACCTACGCGACTGCGCGGCGCAGGCAGGTGTCCGCATCGCGATGGTGGTGACCTATTCCGACTTCACCCTCCCGGATCCGGAGGCCAGGCGGCGGGAACAGGCAGCGGTCCATGTCCAAATTGAGGCGGCCGGCCGTCTTGAGGCACCATACGTTCGCTTGACGGCCGGACAAAGCTGGCCGGGGGTGGCCCGGATGGATGGCCTGGCCTGGGCAGCCGAAGGCCTGTTACAGGCAGCCGCGTACGCCAGCGGCCTCGGGGTCACCGCGCTCTACGAGAACCACACGCGGGGCTCCGTCTGGCGCTGGAACGACTTCAGTCAGCCGGCAGACCGGTTTCTGGAGTTGGTGGAGACAACCGAGGGCAGTGACTTGGCGGTGCTGTTCGACACGGCCAACAATCTGGCCCTGTGGGATCGGCCGGAGGCCGTGCTGGCCCGGGTGCGGCATCGGGTGGCTGCCGTCCATCTCGCGGACATTGAGCAGCAGGGAGCCTTCAGACCCGTGGTGCCGGGTACCGGAGCCAGTCCCCACGCATCAATCCTCAAGATCCTGCGGGATGGCGGTTTTGACGGCTGGATCAGCGTGGAGGAAGCCAGCGGGAACGGTCTTGACGGATTGGCTGCCGGTTTCAGGCATGCCGACGCGGTGTGGCAGGCCGTTGGAGGCACTCCCCGGACCGGTGCAGGAGCGGTTCAACCGGACTGCTGACCGGATTCCTGCGGATCGGGACTGCGCAGACGTGGCTGTCGCCGGGCGAAGCACAAACCAGACGCACAGCCTCAATGTTCCGGACAAGATCCGGGGCCGCGGTTGACGAAGGGTTGTCGGTGCCGGATGGTCGCGAACACGTTCGATGTCCGTAGGCGTGGGACGGCGGCCGTGACGACAAGCAGTCCCGGAGAATTCGCCGGAGACTGTGGTGCCGGATCAAAATCTGCGAACGTGACATACTGCCAAACCAAAATGGGAACACGGACCATGACACATATACGGGTGTTGGCGCTGGGATTGGTGGCTCTGATTGCTTTGGTCGGCTGTTCAGGAATCCGGGCGCCCGTTGTCCGGGAGGATGCTCCGGCAGCGGCTCCCGCAGACGACCCAACGTCGGTGAAGGTAATCCGCATCGGCGCCGCGGTCAGCGAAACCGGCAAGTACTCCCGCGAGGGCCGGGACACGCGTCAGGGATACGGAACCTGGCTGGAGTGGGTGAACAACGAATACGGCGGCATTGACGTGGCCGGCAAGCGGTATCAGGTCGAACTCGTGATGTACGACGACGAGGGGGACCCCGACACGGTTGCCAGGCTGGTCGAACAGCTCATCAGCGAGGACCGGGTGGACTTTCTGCTGGGGCCCTACAGTTCCAGCCTGACGCAGAGCGCCAGTGCCATCTCGGAGAAGTACGACAAGATCATGGTGGAGGGCAACGGGGCTTCCGAATCACTGTTTGAGCGAGGCTTCCGCAACCTGTTCGCGGTTCTCACGCCCGCAGGCAACTACACCCAGTCCGCCTTGGAGATGCTGGCGGAGCAGGGTGCAAAGTCCGTCGTGATTGCCTATGAGGACACTGCATTCCCAACCAGCGTGGCGGAAGGCGCGCAACGGTGGGCCGAGGCCTACGGCCTGGAAGTGCTGGGGGTTGAGACCTATCCGCGCGACGTGGCGGATGTCAGCGGGATCATGGCCAAGTTCAAGGAGGCGGAGCCGGACGTATTCGTCGGGGGCGGCCACTTCAACGATGCCATCCTGTTCATCAGGGCCGCCAAGGAATTGGACTTCAATCCCAAGGCGATGGTGATTACCGTGGGCCCCAGCAACCCCAAGCTGGTCCAGGAAGTGGGTGCCGATGCGGAGTACGTGATCGGCCCCACGCAGTGGGAAGCTTCAATGGGCTATGCGGACGAGTACTTTGGCACCGCTGCGGAATACGCGGCCAGGTACCAGGACCGGTGGGGGGAGTCGCCCACGTATCAGGCAGCCGAATCGACCGCCACCGCCTTGGCCCTGCACCTGGCCATCGAGGCAGCCGGTGCCCTGGACACCGACTCCGTGCGCAATGCTCTGCAGGAACTGGATGTCGTGACCTTCTACGGTCCCATCAACTTCGACGAGACCGGCAAGAACGCGTCCAAGCCGATGGGTGCCATTCAGGTGCAAGACGGGCAGATTCTGGTTGTGGCTCCCGGCCACGCGGCCGTCTCGGACCTGCGCTACCCGGCACCGGCCTGGAAGGATCGCTGATCCACGGTACTGGGCTTCATCGCGCGGCGTCACCATGGACCAGGTTCTGCAGGCACTTGTCAACGGCCTGCTGCTCGGCGGTTTCTATGCCGTCATGGTCTTGGGGTTCTCCGTCATCTGGGGGGTGATGGGCATCATCAACCTCGCGCATGG
>CAZMKQ010000036.1:0-8968 GCA_964566955.1 uncultured Caldilineaceae bacterium
CTTGGCACCTCCCGGGACACGGCCACCCCGCGCGGGGCCCACACCTTGCGCACCGCGTTCCACAGCCCCAGCCGCATCTCGTCGCCCCACACAATCCCCTGCCCCGCCGTCAGGCCGACGGCGGCCAGGCGTTCGCCGAGCCCCCCTTTTGCCAAGCCGCCTGGGCCTGGGGATCCGCCTTCGCATGCCGGGGCCGGGGCACCTTCAGCCGGATCCCCAGTCGCGGCAGCAGCGTGTACATGCTGCCCACCGTGTAGACCACCCCGAACTGCTCTTCGATCCAGTCCCGCACCGCCTGGGCCGTCGCAAACCCCCCCGTGGCCGCGGCCGCCACCACCTGCCGCTCCTGCGCCGGCGTCAGGAAGGAGGGCTTGCCCGGACCACCCTTGCGCCGACCGCACACCTGCGCCAGGCCCCCCTCCCGGTACCACTGCAGCCACCGGTGCACGCTGCGCAGCCCCACGCCCAGCGCGGACACCACCGCCGCCGGTGGCTCGCCCCGCCGCAACAGCCACAGGGCATGCAGCCGCGTGCGCACTTCGGGCACCGCTTCCGCCCGGTACTGCCGGTGCAGCGCGTCCGCCGTGTCCTCGGCGGCCCATGTGATGACAACCTTGCGGGTCATGCTCCCCCCTTGGCAACCGGGTGCAATCACTAAACGCCGCTAGTATACTTGGTTGGTATTACTCCCTTTTGCACGACCGGATACAGCCGTTCCAACGGCTCTGTCCGGTGGGGCGGCTCGGACAGGTCTGCCGCGGCATTCAGGGCCTGCAGCAACTGATCCATTGCGGTCAGCGCGAATTCGTCCGCCGCGTCGTTCGGACTGCCGGCATCGTTGACGGCGGGAACATGCAAAATCGACTTGCCGCGTTCCGGATCCTCCACGGGTTGCACTGCCGATGACAGGAGGAGTTGTGTCTGTTGGCTGGGAATGCCGCGATACATGGGTTGGGACGACTCGCTTGCCATCGCGGCGGCCGCCAGCAAGCTGCGCAACTCGCGCTGGATACTGGCTTCATACTTCTCGATCAAGCCGGTCGGCCGGTCGGCATCTACGGGCATCATCGATACCGTGTAGCTGACCAGCCTCATTAATCGGGTGAAGATCTCGATGGGGGCCAACTGCTCGGCCACCGCGACAACCGATCCCGCAATGATCACCATGTCGGCATAGTCGGATGCCGCGGGATCGTTTGGCACTTCCAAATCCCATAGCCGCCCGTCGATGGCTTTGGTGTAGACCGTCGCCGGGCCGACGGTATTCGGCCCCGAGGGTTTCCAGCCTTGAACCTTTAGGAATTCATGCATGGCGGCGGGAGGCACCAGGCCGAATGCCCCGCGTTCTCTGATTTGGAACGCCATTCGAGATTTCCAAACACGACCGGCGGTGATGTGGCGGATGCCAAGGCATCCTTCACCCGTGTGCCTGATTGTAGGCGGAGACCGCGGAGCGCGACAGTCTTCGAGGCAGAGCCCAAAATCGTATGCGCCACCGGACATTCGATTTCCGTGTGATACGCTGATTTCCGAAGTCGGCAGCCAGACCAAATCCGACTGGCGGTCGGCGGAATTGCCTATGCCCTGTCTCCACACACGGTCTGAATTACATGCGCAAAATTCTTACTTTGGTACTGCTGGTCGTTGTTGCAATGTCGATCTCCGGCTGCTATCCCGCCATCGCCATGATGATGGGTATGACGCATGAGCTGATGCATGGTCGCGGCCATGCCTATGGCGATTGGTCCCCCAGAGGCAAATTCGACGACGGTTACTCCAAGTCCCATCGGTACGAAGACGACTTCTGGTATGAGGACGACTACGAAGATGTCGGTGGTCACATGGTTGCCTCGGCCAAGTTGACGGCGCACTTTGTGGCGGCTGCCATTGCCGCGGGCATGACAACCGATGAGATCAACGCGGTGCTGGTGGAAGTCGCCGACGAGTCTGCGATTTCCGAGTTCTGGGTGACCGACGAAGAAGGGAACGTGGTGTACACCAACAACCCGGCAATCGAATTCAAGTTCCCCACGGATCCCGATGGAGATACGCAGGCAGCGCCCTTCGCAACTCTTCTTAACGGAGAAGAGACCGTCGTGGTGCAGGACATGCAGCCCCGGGAATCGGACGGCATGCTGTTCCGGTATGTGGGAGTGGCTGGCGTGGACCAGGCGCGCATTGTCCAGGTTGGGGTCGAAGGCGAGGAATATTGGGACGAGTAAGGCGAACATGGTGCCGTTCCGGGTTTGCCTGCAACCCGGAACGGCATACCGGATCCGGATACCGGATGCAACTCTGAGGGGGTGGAGAGACGGCCTGGAGCCCTGGCAACGAATGGGGGGCGACGCCCTTCCGGCACGATCCTTGCAGGACCGATCGGTCTCCCGGAATCCCGGTGACCTGCCCGATGTGTTGCGGCTTATGCACCGGCTTGGGGAAGTGTGACCGACAGCCTTCCGGTGTCAAGGACGCATTTGCCGTCCAGGTGAATGTAGTCGTTTGCCAGACAGTCTCATGGGCCGGCGTATATCGATTTCACTGAGGTGACAGAGGACTGTTCCGGATATCGACGTTGACATCGATGCGCATGCAGACGTGGCCAACGTCGAGTCCCTCTCGGGATCCCGGTCGCTGACTGCTCCCGGCTGCCGGTGGGAATATCGGGCACGGTTGCGGAGCAACTTCTGTTCAAACTTGGAACGGAGCAGTTCCTGTTCGACCAAACCCACGCCGGGCGGCCGAACCGTCTCAGGCTTGTGGCATGGGTCCGTCGGGGACAACCTCGACCGGTTCGCCTTCTTCCGCGTACACCAGATAGCGGAGTGGCGTCAGTCCAATCGTCTGTCGTTCACGGACTTCCATTGACTTGGCCATGAACACCTTGACGGGTGCGGACGCGCCGGCCAGGGTCACCAGCACCTTGCGGTAGTGCCCCATGTCCATGGTCTGTTCCACTTCCCCGGTCCATATCCCCGGTTCGGAGGCTTCCGTCACCTGAAAGTCCTCCGGTCGAATCGCCACGGTCAGGGACGCGTTCCCCTGCACTCCCGGAGGCAGTGACAGCGTGCGCGGGTCAAGGCCGAGGGCGGGATCCGACGGATGGGTCGGCAGAAGGTTCATCGCCCCGATGAATTCGGCGGCGAACAGGTTGCGGGGGTGCGCGTACAGTTCGCTGGGCGTGTCCAGTTGCACGATGTTGCCCGCCTGCATCAGGGCAATGCGGTCCGCCAGGCTCAGGGCTTCCTCCTGGTCGTGCGTCACGAAAATCGTGGTGATGCCCAATTGGCGCTGAATGCGCAGCAGTTCCTCCCTGAGGCGCACGCGCAAGGCGGCATCCAGGCTGCTGAACGGTTCATCCAACAGCAGGATTTTGGGCTCCAGGACGAGTGCCCGTGCCAGGGCCACACGCTGCTGCTGACCGCCCGAGAGCTGGGACGGCAACCTGTTTTCATATCCGGCCAGACCCACCAGGTCCAACCCGTCCGCCACCCTCTCCTCGATGGCGGTCCGCGCCAGCCTGCGGAGACGCAGGCCGTAGGCGATGTTCTGGAATACCGACATGTGGGGCCAGAGCGTGTACTGCTGGAACACCATGGCGGTGGGACGTCGGTTGGGAGGCGTGCCCGTGACGGGGGTCCCGTCGACGAGAATGTCGCCTGCAGTGGGACGCTCGAAGCCCGCGATCATGCGCAGGGCCGTGGTCTTGCCGCATCCGGAAGGACCCAGCAGGCATAGGAATTCCCCGTCGGCCACCGACAGGTCAACCCCGTTGACGGCGGTCACGTCGCCAAACTGCTTGACCAGTGCTTGCAGGGTCAGTGTGGCCATGGCGTCAGACCCCAAATCCCGAGGCGATCGTGTTGCCCCGCAGTACGCGCTGGGCAAAGATGAGCAGAAGCAGGGACGGCACCCAAAGGGCCACCGAGAGAATGGCGCCGTATTGCACGACCACCTGGTTGTTGATGAGTCGAATCATGATTACGGGCAGGGTCTGGACTTCGGGTACCCCCACCAGCAGCGCCCCCTGGGTCTCGTAGAACGTGCCGACGAACGTCAACAGGAGCGCGGCCGCCAGGGCGGGGGCCACCAGGGGCAGCGTGACCTGCACAAATACGCGCATGGGGGAGGCGCCGACATCCAGCGCGGCTTCCTCCAGGGCGCGGTCCACCCCCTGAAAGGCGGCTGTCGGGATCCAAATCATGAACAGCAGCGTGTTCACCAGCTGGATCAGAACCACCCCCGGCACGGTTCCGATGAGACGCAGGCGGAAGAAAATCACGGCGATGGTGATGTACAGGCCAAACCGGGGGAAGGCATTGGTGGCCAGGAAGGACAGCAGGAAGAAGGTTCGCCCGGGAAACTGTATGCGCGCGAAGGCGTAGGCTGCCGGCAGGCAAATAATCGCGGACAGGCCGGTCACGATCAGCGAAATCCAGACGCTGTCAATGAACCCTTCGGCGATGTCCGCGCGGGTGAAGGTGTCGTCCCAGAACTCGATGCTCCAGATTGTGGGCAGAAGCGAGGGATAGGTCCAGTTCCGCGTGAACGCCCAGAGAAAGACGTTCAGCATGGGGCCCAGCACGAACAGCGCCAGGAGCAGCAGCAGACAGATGCCAAACCAGGGTCGGCCCGCGACCAGGCGCAGGCTCCGTTCGGCTACGTTGCGCATGACAGTCATGCGGTTGTCCGTCGTGCGACGACGGTGTTCGGGATTGGAGGCTTCAGCTTTCTTCCTCCACCTTCTGGCTGACTACGGACCGTACGTACAAGAGGCTGACGACGCCGCTGATCAGGAACGTGATGACCGCCTGCACCTGGGCCCGGCTGGGCAGGTTGGCGTCGTAGAAGGTGCGCCGCATGTAAGGCCCCATCATTTCAGGCGATGCCGGTCCCAGCAGGTAGGGGATTGTGAAGGAGCCGAAGACCGTCAGGAAGTTCAGGGTCAGCACGATGAGCACGGAACGCTTCATCAGCGGCATGGTGATGCGCCAGAAGGACTGCCAGCGGTTGGCGCCCACGTCCGTGGCGGTCTCCAGGAGGGAATCGGGGATCTGGCTCAAACCCGCGGTCAGAATCAGGACCGTGATGGAGATGCCCTCCCAGGCCAGGCCCACGACGATCCCGGCCGGGCGCAGGTACGGTGAAGTGAAGCCTTCGTAGCCGAACAGAAGCACCAGGAAACGTTCGAGCCAGCCGTTGTCCCCGATGAACCGGATCAGCGCGTAGGCGGCGATGATGCCCGGCACGAACAAGGGAAACAGCGCCAGCCCCTGGATGAGGTCGCCGAGGCGGCCCCGGGTGAAGCGCAGGTAGAGCGCGATGGGAAACCCCAGCAGAAAGAGCACCGCGACGGTCACCGCCGTGATGCGCAGGCTGAAGACCAGATTGCGGACGGCCAGGGGAGTGTCGAAGAATTCGGCGTAGTCCGCCAGCGACAATTGCAGGGACCCGTTCGGGTTGCGGTCCGTGAGCGTGTCGGAGACGGAGAGGAAGGCGGGATAGAGGATCAACGTCCCCATCACCAGGAGAGGGAGCAGAATCAGGGAGTATCCCAATACGGATGGGGGAATCCGGAACCGGCCACGTACAGCGGCCGGTTCCGGCAGGGACCCGCGGGATCCCGTAACAGTCATGACGGTGGGACGGGTCTATTCGCGCTCGACGTCCGGCGCGACATGCGTGTACCAGCCATCGAACATGGCGGCGCGCCAGGAGCTGCTGAAGGACGGTACCGTATCGGTGATGACATCGTTGAAGTCTTCCTGCAGTTCACTGGGCAGCAAGTCCCAGCTGATGGCCGGGAACCCGCCGATTTCCCGCACCACGGACTCCTGCATTTCCGCCGAGAGCAGATAGTTGGCCAGGAGCAACGCCCCTTCCAGGTCGTTGGCGTTGGTGGGAATCGTGGAGGACGCGTAGCCGCCGACCATTGGCAGGTCGTCCAGTTGGATGAACTTGGTCTGTTCCGGCAGCAGTCCCAGGCCCTTGGCCTGCAGGGCCTGATCCGACCAGATGGTGATCATGGTGGTCAGGTTGTCCACCAGCAGGCGCGTCTCGGCCGAGGAACCCGAAGGATAGGCCCCGTTGTCGTAGAGGCACGGCTCAATGGCATTGAGCTGTTCCCAGGCGCCGGCAAAGTGCGTCTCGTTGATGTCGGCGATTTGCTCCGCGGTCAATTCACCGGCTCCGTACTGCTCGGCGTAGGCCTGGGTGGAGAAGCGTGCCGGTTCCAGGTTGTTGGCCTGGAAGACGGCGCGGGTGACAAACTCGCGGCCAGCGCCTGTGGTGTCGGGCCGGGGGTAGATGAACTCACCCGGAAACTCGCAGATCCAATCCATGAGTTCCGGCCAGGTTGCCGGAACAAACTCGGACGGGACCTCGGTGGCGTCGGAGCCGACCTCGCCTCTGTCCTTGAGAATCTGCAACAACCGTTCCGCGTTGTAGGCCAACAGGACCTGGGAACCACGGTAGGGAATGTCGAATCCGTTGCTGCTGCGCCGCGCGGAATCGATCACGTTCGCCAGATTGGGAACATTGTCCTCCGTGATTTCCTGCCAGAGGCCGGCTTCCATGGCGCCAATCGGCTGCAGGGGATTGAAGGTCTCGAAGTAGTCGGAGCCCGGATCGTCTCCCGTTTCCAGGGCCGCCATGGCACGGTCGGCAATGGGGCCGTTCCCGCCGCCGCCCGAGCCGGTGTGAATGATGTTCAGTTCGTAGCCGGGATGGGCCTGGTCGAAGGCCGGCTTGATCGAATTGCTCCACCAGTCCGAGATATTGGTGTCCGAGCCAATGTACACATCGATCACCGAAACCTCGGTCTCGGCAGCGGTCTGGCCGGGAACCGGCATGGCGCAGGCCGCGCAAATCATCAGTACCGCCAACAGGGTGCCGGCAACGCCCAATGTGTTTCGCAACGACAATTTCGTCCTTGACATGAAATCCTCCAGGTTTGGTGACATAGGCATATGGACTGTAACCGCGTCGCCCGGCGGCGACGGTGTGCCTCCGCTTGCAATGCAAGAATACGTTAAGGATCGGCTGATCGTGTGCGTTGCGCGGGCACCGTCAGAACAATACCAAATCCGGAAAAGCCCCATGGCTGGTGTCGCGGCCGTGCCCTTGCCCGGACAGAGCGCCTCCATTCTCATGGCCGGCTGCCGAACAGGGCCTGGGGAAAGGTGAACTGTGCCATGCTTTCCGGGTATCGTTCCAAGGTCGACATCGTTGCCAGGCCGGCAACCGCGCGGCCGGAGCCGCGATGCGGCTGCGTGTACATTGTATCGATCTTCCTGTTCAACGGATCCCCGGAATGGATATGACATCGCGATCAAGAACAGACCTCATCGAAGCCGCCATGGGCGACAGGCCGCTGGATCTGGCAATCCTCAATGCGAGTCTGGTGAACGTCTTTACCTGTGAAGTGTATGCGGCGGACATCGGTGTGCTCGGCGACCGGATCGCCTTGGCAACCCCGGCCGGCACATACGATCTCGAAGCCGCGACCAAAGTCGACGCCACCGGGCTGTGGGCTGCACCGGGATTTGTGGACACGCACCTGCACATTGAAAGCACGATGGTGACCCCGCCGGCCTACGCCGCCGGGGTGCTGCCCAAGGGAACCACCACGTCCATAATCGATCCCCACGAGATTGGGAATGTCCTCGGCAAGGAAGGGGTCCGCTACATGATCGACAGCAGCGAGGGCCTGCCGTTGTCGGTCTTTGTCTGCATCCCGTCCTGCGTGCCGGCGGTTGAGGGTGCGGAGACGGCCGGTGCATTCTTTGGCCCGAAGGATGTGGCCGAGATGATGACCTGGCCCAGGGTGATCGGCGTGGCCGAGGTCATGGACTTCCAGGGGGTGATCCACAGGGATCCCAGAATGCTGGGCATCGTACAGGCCGGCCTGGAGGCGGACATGGTCGTTCAGGGCCACTCCCCGTTGCTGAAAGGACGCGAGGCCAACGCCTACACGGCGGCCGGCATCCACAATGACCACGAACTGAGGGACGGGGCCGAAGGGCTGGAGAAGCTGAGACTGGGCCTCCTGCCGTTGCTGAAAGTGAGCAGCCACGGCAACCATGTGCCGAACATCCTGCCGCACATGCTCGAGGCCAGGCATGTGGACATCGCCCTGTGCACGGACGACATCGAACCGGCCGACCTGCTGGAGAACGGCCACATGGATCGGGTGGTCCGGGAGATGATTTCCCATGGTGTCGAACCGGCGCGCGCCATTCGTTGGGCGACCTGGATCGGTGCCCAGCACTACGGTCTCCGGGACCGGGGTGCCATCGCCCCCGGGTATCGGGCGGACTTCCTTCTGCTGGATTCGCTGGAGGATGTCTCCGTACGGGATGTCTATGCGGGTGGGGAACGCGTTGTGGCTGCGGGAAAGATGACGGTGGAAATCCCGCTCGACACCCTGGAACCGCCCGGAGGCAACACGGTTCACCTCAACCCCCTGACGACGCGGGATCTGGAACCGCGGACTCCGATCAGGAACGGCTCGGTTCAGGTCAACACAATGCACCTGCTGCCGTCACGGCTGACGGAATTGCGAACTGTTGAAGCCGAGGCGCGCGACGGTCGGCTGGTCCTGTCCTCAATTGCCGAGGATGCCTGTTTTCTGGCCGTGATTCCCCGGCATGGCCAGGCGCATGGTCCAGGACTTTCCATCCTCACGGGACTTGAACTCAACCAGGGCGCGGTCGCGACCACGGTGGCCCACGATTCCCACAACCTGATGGTGGCTGGCCGCAACACGGACGACATGCTGGCGGCGGTCCAGGCGCTTGAAGCCAGCCATGGCGGCATCGCCTTTGCCTCGGGCGGGGCGATCATCGGCCAGGTGGATCTCCCCATCGCCGGTCTGATGTCCGCCAAGTCCGTGGCCGATTTGGCGGTGGACATGGCCGAACTGAACGACGTGGCCGTGCTACAGCGGATCGCCGGTGAAGCCGGGCTCGAC
>CAZMKQ010000036.1:8978-24182 GCA_964566955.1 uncultured Caldilineaceae bacterium
GGAGTTCGGCATCACCCATCACGCCAAGGCCTTGGCCACCACGGGCTTGGCGCTGACGGTCATTCCGGAGGTGTCCGCCTCGGACACCTCCGGGCTACTGGACGTGGCCTCACAGGAGGCAATTCCGATGTTTCCGTAGGCCGGTCCGGTGACAATGGAACGCGTGGACTTCAGGCCTTGGCACAAACCCCTTGGCGGCGGTTACGGGACCATGTCCGCAACCGACTCCACGTTGCTGGTGACAATGTTGTTGCCGCCGGTGGTTTGAGGGTAGTAGACACCGGTGAACCCGCCGAAATACCTTTCGCCGGTGACATCGGCCAACTGGGCGGCAAACAGTTCGCCGGGCACGGCGTTCACCATGGGGGAGAAGAATGGGGACACTCCCTCAGCGACCGGCAGGTGATGCTGGAACTGCGAAGCCAGCCCGCTCGCATCCGGCGCGATCAACACCATTTCCCGCCCGATCCGCTGCATGGGCGGCAGGATTTCCGCGGTCCGGGTGGTGCCGCGTCCCCCGTCGGCGATGACAAAGGTGGGGGCATCCGGCTCCACGCGGCTGAAGTATTGCAGATGGGCCCATTCCTCGGTGTCCTGGCCCCAGGCATCGCGCCCCACCGCTTCCAGGATCTTGGCCGCGGAGAACAGGGCCGTGGCATAGCCGGGCCCGTCGCCCACAAAGGTGAAGTGCTTGCGTTCCGCCATCTGTTCGGCCAGTTCCCGGGCCGGCCCGGTGTTGAGTTCGATGGTTTCGGCAATCCGCTCTGCGGTGGCGCGCAGATCGTCGCGGTGCTGCTGGGCTTCCTTGCCGGTGAGCCGACCGCCGACCTCGCCCAGTCGGATCGCCATCAGCCACAGGGCCAGCAGGGAAATCCGGTAGGAGCGCACGCCCGGCGCATGCGCAAAGTCGGGGATGCGGCAGTTCAGGATGCGTTCCGCGGTCTGGCCCAGGGGCGCCTCCGGATTGCCCGTCACGGCAATCGTCAGGAAGCCCCGTTCCTTCCCCGCAGCCACGGCCTCGCGCGTCCTGCTCACCGCTCCCGAGACGGAAATGCCGATGGTCAAGGGGTTGCGCCAGACCCGGTCGGTGGCTTCCGGCAGGGCATACCTGGCCGCCCGCATGGCCGTGGCGGCATCGGTCGGGACGCCGCCGAGCCGTTCAAAGGCCCATTGGGTGGCCACCGCTGCCATGTGGGAGTCCCCGCATCCGGTGGTCACGATCCGCTTCACCGACAGCCATTCCTCGTGGCTCAGGATCGTTCTGGCCCTCTCGTCCAGGCCCTCAAACTCGGTTTGGATCAATTCCGGCAGGCTTTCGACCTGCGCAATCATGGCGTTGGTAGTCATGTTGGTCCTTATCTTCTGGGCCACGACAATGGTGGCGGGATTTTCCGACAATCAGCCCGAAACTGCAAAGGATCGGCGGCTGGCTTCCGTGTGCTTCTCTTCTGTTCCCGGAGTACGCGTTCAGGGACTGCTGGAACTCTAGGCGGCATCATGCCCCGCGCTGAGGAATGCTGCGACCGTCGCGTGGTCCGGCAGCAGGCCCCTCGGACCCAGGGCGGTTACGGACAGCGCACCGGCGGCATTGGCATAGGCCAGAGCCTCTTCCAGCGCAAGGCCGGACAGGGTGCCCTTGACAAACGCGGCGTGGAAGGTGTCTCCGGCACCCGTGGTGTCCACCACCTCCACCTTGTGACCCTCCACTTGCAGTGAGGTGTGCGCGTTGGCGCCGATGGCGCCGGCCGCCCCCCGGGTAAAGAGAACGGTTGAGGGTCCCATCGCAGTCAGTTCGCGGGCCAGGGCGGGCGACGGTTCCCGGCCGGTCCAGGCCCGCACGCCGAACTGGTTGAAGCTGGCGATATCCACGAGCTTGAGCACCGGCTTGAGGAATTCGGCATCGTCGTCGCTGCCCGGTTCGATGTCCGTCATCACCAGGGCGCCCTTGTCCCGGGCCAGTTGGGCCATGGCCGGAAAGACCTTGGCGTGCGGGAGCATGAACATGATCCTGGTGCGTTCCAAGGCGGCACCGATCCGCTCCAGGTCGTACTCCGGTTCGAAGGCGGAAACAACAAGGATGACCTTTTCCCCGGTGGGATCGATCAGGATGACGGTGAAGGGCGTGGCGTCCCCCGGTCTCACATCGCACAGCGACGTGTCGACCCCGGCCGTGCGGTAGTCGTCCAGAACCTGCCTGCCGCCCTCGTCGTCGCCGACCTGGCACACCGCGTGCACGCGCAATCCCAGGTGACTGGCGGCACTCGCCATGTTGCCGACCGGCCCGCCGGACTGCCAACCCTCGAAGTCGGCCCACACCTTTTCGTCGTGTCCGGGAATTTGGGGAACCCTAAGCACCAGGTCCGAGTCGATGCCGCCGATGGCCAGGACATCGATGTCCCGTGTCTGTTCGTTCAAGAGCCGTTGCCTGCCCCTCCTGATGCTGGTTGATGTCGCGCTGCGGCCTGTTCCGGATCGTCCGGATTTTCCACGGCCTGGCGGAAGAGGGTTTGGAAACGCTCCCCGTCAACGTCCGTGCCCACCGACATCCGGTTGCCCGTCACCGCATTCGTCAGGAAACCCCGTTCCTTCGCCGCGGCCACGGCCTCGCGCGTCCGGCTCGCCGAGCCGGAGACGGCCATGCCGATGGTCAAGGGGGTGCGCCGGATCCGGTCGGTGGTTTCCGGCAGGACATGCCTGGCCGCCCGCATGGTCGTGGCGGCGCTGGTCGGGACGCCCCCGAGTCGTTCGAAGGTCCATTGGGTGGCCACCGCCGCCATATGGGAGTCCCCGCATCCGGTGGCCGCGATCCGCTTCACCGACAGCCATTGCTCTTGGCTCAGGATGTTGCTGGCCCTTTGTCCAAACCTTCGAACTCGGTTTGGATCAATTCCGGCAGGCTTTCGACCTGCGCAATCACAGCGTCCGTAGTCACCTTGGTCCTTATCTCCCTGGCCACGACAATGGTGGCGGGATGTTCCGATAATCGACCTGAAACTGCAAAGGAGCGGCGGCTGGGTTCGGTGTGCGCGTGTTCCGCGTCTCCGGAGCGTGAGGCCAGGGAATACCGCGGCCCGTTGCGGGTTCATGCGCCCTGCCCACTGAGGAACGCTGTGACCGTCGCGTGGTCCGGCTGCAGACCCCTCGGCCCCAGGGCGGTTACGGACAGCGCGCCGGCGGCATTGGCATAGACCAGGGCCTCTTCCAGCGCAAGGCCGGACAGGGTGCCCTTGACAAACGCGGCGTGGAAGGTGTCTCCGGCGCCCGTGGTGTCCACCACCTCCACCTTGTAACCCTCCACTTGCAGCGAGGTGTCGGTGTTGGCGCCGATAGCACCGGCCGCTCCCCGGGTGAAGAGAACGGTTGAGGGTCCCATCGCAGTCAGTTCGCGGGCCAGTGCGGGCGACGGTTCCCTGCCGGTCCAGGCCTGGACACCGAACTGGTTGAAGCTGACGATATCCACGAGCTTGAGCACCGGCTTGAGGCGTTCGTCGTCGTCGTCGCGGCCCGGCTCGATGTCCGTCATCACCATGGCGCCCCGATCCCGGGCCAGTTGGGCCAAGGCCGGAAAGTCCTTGGCGTGCGGGAGCATGAACATGATTCTGGTTCGTTCCAAGGCGGTGCCGATCCGCTCCAGGTCGTACTCCGATTTGAAGGTGGCAACCAGAAGGATGACCTTTTCCCCGGTGGGATCGATCAGGACGACGGTGAAGGGCGTGGCGTCCCCCGGTCTCACATCGCACAGCGACGTGTCGACCCCGGCCGCGCGGTAGTCGTCCAGGAACCGCGCACCGCCTGCATCGTCGCCGACCTGGCACACCGCGTGCACGCGCAACCCCAGGCGGCTGGCGGCACTCGCCATGTTGCCGACCGACCCGCCGGACTGCCAACCCTCGAAGTCGGCCCGCACCTTTTCGTCGTGCCCGGGAATGCAGGGAACCCTAAGCACCAAGTCCACGCTGTTGCCGCCGATGGCCAGGACATCGATGTCCCGTGTCCGTTCGTTCAAAAGCCGTTGCCTGCCGCTGGTGCCGGCGGATGCCGCGCTGCGGCCTATGCCGGGTCGACCGGATTTTCCACGGCCTGGCGGAAGAGGGTTCGGAAACGCTCCACGTCAACGGCCGTGCTCACCGATACCAGGTTGCCCATGGGCGGCTGCCAGGCCGACTCCTTGTGCACCCAGGCGCCGGGACGCTGGTCGGCGACCGTCATGCCCCTGGTCCATGTGCCGGTCAGTTCCACGCGCATGGGCCACTGCCGGATCTCAAGGCCTTCCGGTTCAATCACGCTGGCCACGGCGCCGGCATCGCCGATGGAGGTTTCGGTCCTGTCGTGGTTGCGCAGCATGAAGTCCATCAGCCTTCCGGCCAGCTGTGCACTGGAGCTGTCGCTGTCCATCATGCCCGCGACTTCCGTCGCCGAAAACGTCACCTGTGTGAAAACGTCCCACGTGTACAGCGTTACATCGAGGCCGCTGGTCAGGACAATCTCGGCCGCCTCCGGATCCTGTCGGATGTTGAATTCGCCCACGGCCGACGCGTTCCCGGACCCGACGGCGCCGCCCATCAGGACAACCCGGTGAATGCCGGCCGCCGCCTCCGGCCGCTCCCGCAACAGTACCGCAATGTTGGTCAACGGTCCCAGCGGGATCAGGGTCACCGGTTCCGATGCCGCGGCGAGGAGGTTGGCCAGGAAATCCACCGCATGGATGGGTTCGGGGGTTCGGTCCGGAACGGGCAGGGACGAGTTGAGGCCCCCCAGGCCGTCCTCGCCGTGCACATAGGCTGCACTGACAACTTTCTCCAGCAACGGCTGGTCCCGTCCTATCGCAACCGGAACGTCGCCGCGTCCCGCCACGGCCAGTACCTTCAGCGTGTTGTCCACGACCTTGTCCACGGCCACGTTGCCGGTGACGCACGTTACGCCCAAGAGGTTGAGGGCCGGCGAACGGGCGGCCAGCAACAGGGCCAGGGAATCGTCAAGGCCCGTGTCCACATCGAGGACCACAGGTATGCCAGTCATCGCGCGCCGCCTTTCGGGTTGAAGTGTGGAAATTGCATGGTCCCGTACCCGGCGGCTTCCCGGTTACGGGACCGGAAGTGTCTAGTACCGACCCAGGGCATCTATCAGCAGATCCAGGAAGCCGGGTTCATCGATCTGCATGGCGACCTCGACGTTGGCTTCCTGGCGCAGAGGTCCCCGGTCCACCTGGGACGAACCGAAGCCCCGCAGGTGCCGGTAGTCGCACACGGTCATCCCGTAGGTTAGTTCGCCTCGGGTTTCAACCGAGACGTGCATGGCTTCAAACTCAAGCAGGTCCGGTTGGATCAGGGCCGCCACGGCGCACGGATCGTGCAGGGCCGCCTTGCGGATGCCCGTCATGCGTTCGCCCGCATCCAGATAGAACTCGAGCAGCTGGGTCACGACCGCGCCCACCCGGTTGCCCCGGCTCCGGATTCGCTCAATCTCGCGGTCCGTGGCGTTGGCCTGCTGGGTGAGGTTCAGGCCGCACATCTTGATGGGCGCGCCGCTGTCGTACACGATGCGCGCCGCTTCGGCGTCGAACCAGATGTTGAACTCCGCCGTGGCGGTGGAGTTGCCCGTGGTCAGGCTGCCGCCCATCAGGCTGATCCCGGCCATGCGGGACACGATCTCGGGACACTGGCGGATGGCCAGCGCCACGTTGGTCAGGGGCCCGACCGGGGCCAGCCAGACATCGTCCTCCGCCATCAGGGTCTGCACAATGAAGTCGACGGCGTGCCGGTCCTCCACCGCCTTGACGGGCGTGGGGAAGTCCGGTCCGTCCAGCCCCGTTTCGCCGTGGATGTGGCCCGCATGAACCGCCTTCCTGAGCAGCGGTACCTGAGCGCCGCGGAAGACGGGAATGTCGGTCCTGTCCATCAGTTCCACGATCTTCAGGGCATTGGCCGTCACCTTGTCCGAGGTCTGGTTGCCGGCCACCGTGGTGATGCCGAGAATGTCCAGGTGCTGGCCGGCCAGCAGGATGGCCAGGGCGTCGTCGTGCCCCGGGTCGCAGTCGATGATCACCTTTGTCATGAGAGATTCCCCAGTGCTATGCGAACCAGTCCGTCCGCGATCTGTTCGATGTCGTGTTCGGCCCGGTTGGCCTCTGCGAACGTTGCATAGGTGTTCTGCGGCAGGGCGTCAAACCCGCGCAGCGCGCCGGCCAGGGAGCCCGCGATGGCCGCGATGGAATCCGTGTCGTTGCCCAGGCTGGATCCGGCCACGATGGTGTCCCAGGGATCCCCTTGAGCATGGATGAACACCCCGATCGCGGCCGGAATGGACTCGCAGGCCATGACCGAGTTGCCAATGAGTGCCTCGATGTCGTCCACGGCCTGCCGCACGGATGTGGCTGCCATGCCGAGCTGAACCGCCAACTGGGTGCGCCGGGCAATGGATGGGCCGGGAGCCACGCGCGCCCGCGGATGGGTGCGTGCCAGCTCTTCGCCGCGCCGGGCGCCCCACAGGCAGGCCTGTACCACGGAGAAAGGATCCGCATCCGGTTTCAGGCCCTCCGCACAGCCGCTGGCAATGGCGCAGGCGGCGGCAATGGCGATGTTGGTGTTGTGGGTGGGAATGCAGGTGGCCAGCGCGGCCTGACAGGCCCCTTCAAGGTTGCCCGGGTGAATAAGGCCGGCCGGGGCCACCCGCATGGAGGATCCGTTGGTGGCGCCCATGCTGGCTACCTGACGGTCGGAGGTGCCTACCAGGCCGACCCGGTGAGGGTTCCCACCGGTCCGCAGGGCCTCCACCATGGGACGCGTGGAAGGTCCCATGTTGCCCACATGGGGGGAGTTGTCGGCCCAGCGCAGAAGACAGTTCTTCCACACCTCCTCGTCCAGAGTCCCGTCGGCCGCGATGATGTCCTCGGCCAGATAGTACATCTGACTGGTGTCGTCCGTGATCTGGCCCTTGAGATTGCCCTCCGCGCCGGCAAATGTGTCCGGCGGCGGTTGGATAAGGGTGACAATGGGTCCATCGTGGGCCTCGAAGATCTCCTCGATGGTCCACTGCTCGGTGCCCGCGCCCAGGGCATCCCCCAGGCCCGCGGTGGCCAGCGAACCAAGGATGCCGTTGCGCAGGGATGCTTCATTCATGCCTCGACCTCGCTTTGGTGCAGTTCGGAACCGACGCGCCGGCAAGGTGGCGCCCGGTTGGTGTACGCGAGTTTACGCGAATCCGTGTATCAGGCGCTCGCGGTACATGGCCTTGAAGCGCTCCGCGTCAACGCCAAGGCACACGTTGACGACGGGTTCCGCCTGCCATTGAGCTCGCCAGTCCGGCACGGTTTGGCCCCTGGTGCCTTCGTGGCCCAGGCAGACCCTTACATAAGCGGAACGGGTCTCGTACAGGGTTGGATCGATCGCATACATGATGGCGGACGAATCATGAACGTAGATGCCGTCCACCCCCTGCCGGGTGTGAAACCGGTGGTAGAAGGGCACGATGCGGGCGATGAAGTCAGTGGCCGGATTGCCGATGGCATAGAGGTCGTCCAGATAGGCCGTCGACATGATTGTGGCCTGGGTGACATCCAGTCCCACCATGGTCAGGGGCCATCCCGCCTCGAACACGATCCGGGCGGCCGCGGCGTCGTTGTGGATGTTGGCCTCCGCAACCGGAGAGGCATTGCCGGCCACGGTCGCGGCACCGCCCATGATGACGACCTCCCTCACCGCGTCCACGATGCCTGGTTCAAGGGACACCGCTAGGGCCAGGTTGGTCAGCGGACCCACGGCCACCAGGGTGATTTCCCCCGGTGCCGCCATGATCCGCTCCGCAATGAAACGGGCGGCCGCGCCGTCGGCCGGCTGCAGGGAGGAAGGCGCCATGTGGCTTTCGCCCAGGCCGTCGCTGCCGTGGACCCTGGCGCCGTGTCCGTCGTAGGCGTGCAGCAGCGGCTTGGCCGCCCCCTGCAGAACCGGGATGTCGGGCCTGCCAACGGCTTCGACCAGCCGCAGGGCATTGGCGGTCGTGGTGGCGGTGCCGCCGTTGCCGAAAATCGTGGTCAAGGCCAGGATCTCGATTTCCGGCGAGGCATGCGCCAGGAAGAAGGCCATCGAATCGTCCACGCCGGGATCGGTGTCGTAGATGATGCGATGGCGGGGTTCGGACATGTCCAGCGGATGCCTTTGTGCGAGGGAGGGGTTGTGGCCGGCGAGGGCTAGCCCTTGAGGCCGGTCAGGGCGATGCCCTGCACGTAGTATCGCTGCAGGAACAGGAACAGGATGATTACCGGCAGCGAAGCCGTCACGGAGCCGGCAAAGGTGCGACCCCAGAAGGTTTGGGTCTGGGTGGTCTGGGTGGCGATGGCCACCTGAATCATCTGCAGCTTGGGCGAACTGATCAGGATCAGGGGCCAATAGAAGAGGTTCCAGATGAACTGGAACTCCAGCAGGGCCATGGTGATGATCCCCGGCATCGACAGGGGCACGATGATGCGCCACAGGATGTGGAACAGATTGGCCCCGTCCATGACGGCCGCCTCGTCCAGGTCCGTGGGGATGTCGCGCATGAACTGCATCAGCGCAAAGATGACAAAGGGACTGGCATACCAGGGGAAGATGAGGCCGTTGTAGGAGTTCGCCATGCCCAAGGAGTCGACCACGATGTAGAGGGGCACAATCGTGGCCTGGAACGGCACCAGCATGGTGGCGATCACGAAGACCAGCAGCACGTTCTTGAGGGGGAAGCGCAGGCGGGCAAAGAAATAGGCCGCCAAGGTGTTGAAGAACAGCGAACTCAGGACCACGGCGGCGGACACGAGAAAGCTGTTGCCCAGGAACCGCTGGAACTGGAGGCCGAACTTTTGTCCGTCCTCGGAAATGCCGAAGATGTCAAGATAGTTCTTAAGGGACCATTCGATGGGCAAAATGGTCTTCCAGGTAAAGGGATACAGGTTGGCGAAAATTTCCGCCTCCTCCCGGATGCTGCCGAAGAACATCCAGAAGAAGGGGATGGTGAAGGCCAGGAACATGACCACATAGACGATGATCAACACCGCCATTTGCAAGCGGTCCCGCCAAGTTACGCGCCGCAGCCCCGTGCTGGAGCCGGGGGTCGAGGCGGCCAGGTTGCCGGCTACGTTGTCGAGAATGCTCACGGCGCGGACCTCTTAGTAGGAGACATCCGAACGGAACAGGCGCATCTGGCCGACGCTGATCACCAGCAGAATAATCAGGGTGACGATCGACATCGCGCTGGCCGTGCCCATGTCCTGGAACAGGAAACCGTACTGGTAGATGTAGTAGACCACGGCCTTGGTGCGTTCCAAGGGGCCGCCGCGGGTCATGGCATAGACCGGTACGAACACCTGGAAGGAAAAGATGGTCTGGGTCACCATCACGAACATCATGACCCGGCGCAGCAGGGGCAGTGTGATGTGCCACAGGACCTCCCAGGGCTTGGCGCCGTCCACAACCGCGGCTTCGCGGTAGACCACCGGAATGCCCTTGAGGCCGGCCATCAGGATGATCATGGAGAACCCGACATCCTTCCAGATCATCATGGCCGTCAGGGCCGGCAGGGCCCGGTTCGGATTGGAGAGGAAGGCCTGGGGCGGTACCCCCACAATCGACAGGAGACTGTTGATTAGGCCCAGTTGGGAGTGGTACATCATGGACCACAGCACGGAAACGACAATCACCGACGTGACCACCGGGGTGAAGACCGCGCTGCGCACAAAAGCCGTGCCCAGGTTCTCGCGGGCCAGGAACAGGGCCAGAATCAGGGAGAACAGGACCTGAAGCGGTACCTTGTACAGGGTGAACTTCAGGGTCACCCACAAGGAATTGCGGAAAAAGGAATCGCTGAGGATTGCCTGGTACTGATCGAGGCCCACAAAGTCGCCGAAGCCGCCCAGCAGACTGTACTGGTACAGGCTGGCGCGCAGGGCCGCCAGGATCGGCAGGTAGCGGAAAACCGTGAAATTGATCAGGGCCGGCAGTACGAACAGGAAGGCAATCAGGTAATAGCGATTGCGCCTGCTCCAAATCCTGCCCCAGCCCTTGGCCGGCGTTGAAATAGGGGTTGCGATCATGGGGCGACAGGTTGGCGGGGCGCGTCCCGCGGGACGCGCCCCGCCTGTTTCAAAACGCTACAAACGCAGGTGGATTAGTTGTTCCACCCGGTGTACTTGGCGACCAGGCCCTCCAGGCGGCGGGCGGCCGCACTGAGCTGTTCCTTGGGATCGGCACCGATGGCAATATTGCCGGCGGCCTCCGCAAAGAGCTGCTGGTACTCGGTGTAACCGGGCGTCTGAATGCGTGGAATGCCGAAGCTGTTCATTGCATCCAACCAAATCCGCTGGGCGCCGCCTTCGGCGTACTCGGGCAGTTCGTTGAACAGGCCGATGTTGGCGGGCAGCTGGCGCACGTGCTTGTACCAGATGCGCGCGCCGGCATCGCTGGCCGCGTAACGGACGAACTCGAGCGCCTCTTCAAAGTGCTGGGTGTTGGGCGAGATCCCGTAGTGCCAGCTGCCGGTGTGGCAGACCGGGGTCTTGAAGTACGGAATGCCCGAGACGCCCCAGTTGAAGTTGCCTTCGCCATGAATCCGGTTCAGGGCACCGATGCGATTGTCCGGCGTGACCTGGAAGGCGGACTGCCGACTCTCGAAGATCTCCGGAATGGCCTCGACCGGGGACACCTTGTATTCCAAGTGCAGATCCTGGTAGAACTGCATGGCCTCGGCCGCCTCGTCCGTGTCAAGGTAACCCTGGAAGGTTACCCCGTCCTCACCCATGCCGGCGTAGGTGGCACTGCCAATCTCGCCGTTGGAGCGGCGGAAGATGCCGTGCTCATAGTCGCCGGACCAGGTGCCTTGGCCCCAGCGCAGCCCCCAGACTTCGGGGACGCCGTCGCCGTTCTCATCGACGGTGGTGTCCTGCCAGGCGGCCACGGCCTCTTCCATGGTCCAGGCATTATCAATGCCCACCGGAGGAGTCACACCCGCGGCGTCGGTGAAGTCCTTGTTGTACATGAGCAGGGAGCAGGACTGCATGATGGGCGGTCCCAGGAAATCGTCCCGGAAGGAGCCTTCCTCAATGGACTGCGGGAACCACTGGGCCATTTCCTCCTCGGAGAAGTGGTCCGTCAGCGGCGTAATCACGCGGTTGAACCCGTAGTGCTTCATGTCCGGGCCATCGGCCTGAAACAGATCCCAGGGCAGGCCCACGGCCACCGAAGACTCAATCTTCGGGAACAGTTCGCGGAACGGCACCGTCTCGAACTCCAGTTCCACGTACGAGTACTGGCCGTCATTGAGTTGCTGGAACTCGGCCAGAATTTCCTTCCAGGCGTTGAGCTGGTCGTCATCGGCTAGTGCCAGGAACCGCAAGGTGACCGGACCGGAAGGACCGTCATCCTCCATGGCCATCGAGTCGTCGGCCGGCATGGGTGCCGGAGCCACGGTACAGGCGGCCAATACGGCAGCGCACAGAAGCAATAACACAGCCAACACGTTCCATGTCTTCATCTACTGTTTTCTCCTTAATACCTTTGCGGGATGCCTGGCGAAATCCGCATCAGGCGATAGCCAGCACCGGCACGTCGATCCGCGAGGACCGGCCTTGCATCGACCGACCAGGCGATTGTCGAACTACCGGAATGAATTGGATCCTACCATTTATGCCGCAGGGGCCAAACCAGCTGTCCGTTGCCTTTTCCGTCGGCGCTTGTGTCGAGGGTACCGCGCCCGGTGCGGCCTAATGCAGCACCCGGATTTGCTGTCTGGCCCATTCAAGGCGACGGAACGCTTCCGGGGAACCGGGAACCAGGGCTTCG
The DNA here is from genome assembly GCA_964566955.1 of uncultured Caldilineaceae bacterium. Lineage (GTDB taxonomy): Bacteria > Chloroflexota > Anaerolineae > Caldilineales > Caldilineaceae > Bin34. The sequence goes on from CAZMKQ010000036.1 coordinate 20,783, forward strand.
GGCACGCCTACCTGCTCGATGGCAAAGCTGGCTCCCACCAGGCCCCGAAGTGCGGTCTCAAGGAACGGCAGTCCCTCCACAGCCCCGGCCAGCAGGCCGCCGCAGAACGCGTTGCCGGCACCGGTGACGTCGACCACCTGTACCGGAACGGCCGGAATCCGCCATCGGTGTCCCTCGTTGTCCTGAGCCCAGATGCCTTGTTCGGCCATCCGGATAACGACACGGTCCGATCCCCAGTCCAGCAATGCGGCTGCCATGTTCGCCGGGGAGGTCTCCCCGGTGATGGTCGCGGCTTCTTCCAGGTTGGGCAGAAACACATCGCACGCCTGCAGCAATGGGGTCCATGCCGCCCGGTCCAAGCCGAGGAAGGCGTCAACGGGCTCCAAAACGACTATTGCGGAAGGGTTGGCCACCTTCAGTTGCCGGATGAAGCGGGTGGCTTCCTCAATCGATCCACTCCGCTGCAGATGGAACCCGGACGACTGCTTGACTTCGGCGGGCAACTCGTCAAAACGAACCTGATTGGCCGCGAACTCGGAGAGTGATGTTCGAAACACCTGGGTGCGCTCGCCGTCGGCCTCGAACAGTTGCCAGGCTCTCGGAGTGGGAAGCCCGGCCCGGTGGACAAGGCCGTTCAGCGATACGCCCAGCCGCTGCAGGTGTGCCACGAATGGCTCGGGCGCGTCGTCACCCAGATAGCCGACCAGGCCCAGGGGTGCATCGTTCCAGGTGCGCATGCCGACGACGGCATGGCTTCCCGAGCCACCCAGGGTACCCATGTAGGCTCGACCATCCCAGAGGACGATGTCGTCGATGATGACGCTGGAGACCGTCGTGCATTGGATGGAGGGCATGAGTTGTTTGGGATTGTTTCAGTTCAGGGCTGGACCATGGCACGCGATTGGCTACCCATTGACGAACGGACAGACTTGCACCGGCCGCGACCGTGGTCCGTCGAACTCGTAGACAAAGACTCCCTGCGACCAACCCAGATCCAGTTGACCATCGGCTTCGGGCACGGGCATCAAGTGGTCCATCAGCGCTGCCTTGGCCTGAACGGCCGCGTCGGCAGGCGTGCCGGACTGATGTTGGAAGTTGGTGCGGGCCTGCATCAACCGGTCCAGTTCATCGCGCCAGTTCGGAGGTGACATGAGTGCAGCCCGGCTGCGGTGTGTGGGTAGAGCACCGCACACAGGCCGTGTGCCTGGTCTTCGGCGGCCACCATGCCGCGAACCTCGTCGGAGATGGGCGGCATGCTCCTGCGGTTGGGCCCCTTCAATGTCCAGTGTGAAGTGTAACCAATTGAAGTTGGGACTTTCAATGGATGAGGCCGGCAAGCGGATGGACGGTTCCGGTCGAGCGCGCGGAACATCCAACGCGGCGGCATTATTCCATGTTCTCGACTTGGCTTCTGGCCCACTCAAGCCGGCGGAATGCCTCCGGGGAACCGGGAACCAGAGTCTCGGGCACGCCCACCTGCTCGATGGCAAAGCTGGCACCCACCAGCCCCCGCAGGGCCGTCTCGAGAAACGGCAGGTTCTCCACCAATCCGGCCAGCAGGCCGCCGCAGAATGCATTGCCGGCACCGGTGACGTCGACCACCTGCGTCGGAACGGCCGGAATCCGCCACCGATGTCCTTGGTTGTCCTGGGCCCAGATGCCTTGTTCGGCCATCCGGATTACGACACGATCCGCTCCCCAGTTCAGCAATGCGGTGGCCATGCCCGCCAGGGAAGCCTCCCCGGTGAGGGTCGCGGCTTCTTCCAGGTTGGGCAGGAACACATCACACTCCCGCAGCAGCGGGGCCCATGCAGTCCGGTCCAAGCCGAGGAAGTCGTCGATGGGCTCGAAGACAACAACCGCGGAGGGGTTGGCCGCCTTCAGTTGCCGGACCAGGCGGGTGGTTGCCTCCATCGACCCGCCCCATTGCACATGGAAGCCGGACGACTGCTTGAGTTCGGCGTTCAACTCGTCAAAGCGCACCTGGCTGGCCACGAACTCGGAGAGCGATGTCCGGAACACCTCGGTGCGCTGGCCGTCGGCCTCGAACAACTGCCAGGCACGCGGTGTAGGCAGTCCGGCTCGATGAACCAGGCCGTCCGGCGATACGCCCAGCCGCTGCAGGTGCGCCACGAACGGTTGGGGCGCATCGTCACCCAGATAGCCGACCAGGCCCAGGGGCGCCTCGTTCCAGGTGCGCATGCCGACTACGGCATGGCTTCCCGAACCGCCCAGGGTGCCCATGTAGGTGCGGCCGTCCCAGAGCACGATGTCGTCGATGATGACGTTGGAGATCGTCGTGCACTGGATGGATGCCGGAGGCCGGTTCATGGCCTGTTCCGGATCGTCGGAGAGACGGTCCGTGGACATTCAGGCGTTGCCGAGCAGGCAGACGCGGACTTGCCGTGACCGCGGCCCGTCGAACTCGCAGAAAAAAATGCCCTGCGACCAACCCAGGCCCAGTTGGCCGTCCACCACAGGCACGGTTACCGAATGGCCCACCAGCGCCCCCTTGACGTGGGCGGCCGCGTCGGCCGGCGTGTCGAACTGATGGTGGAAGTTGGTCCGCGTCGGCACCAACCGGTCCAGTTCTTCTCGCAAGTCCTGGGCCGTGGTCGGATCCAGCGGCGAGTTGAGCGTCAATCCGCCTGTGGTGTGGGGACAGAACACCGTGCACAGGCCGTGCGTCAGGCCGCTGGCCTCCACGATGCCGCGCACCTCGTCGGAGATGGCAATCAGTTCCTGCGGATGGGTACTTTCAATATCGATTTGCCGTGTATACACAACGATGTTTCCCTTGTCTCGACTTGCATCGGATGCGTCCGGCGACCGGGTGTCCGATCCCGGACTTGCCGACGGAATATCCTACAAGGATGGTGCGACCTGCATTTGCGAACGGGACTGCGGCCATGATCCGCGGCTCGGTGGAGACCGGGGAATCAGATGAAGTTGGCGCGCCAGTCGTCGGACTGCGCCACCATCCAAAGACACGCCAGGGCCTTGGCCGTGTGCACGATGTCCGCCACATGCACCCGCGGTCTGCCCTGGAAGTGGGTAAAGGCACCGGGGCAACACAGATGGACAATGTTGGGCGTGGCCATGGTCATCGCCACGTCGTCGTTTCGGTTCAGATAGCGACCTTGTTCGAGGACGCGCACACCAATGGTCTCCATTTCGGCAAACAGATTCCGCATGGCGCCGAGGAGCAGGGGTGGAGTTGCGGTGCCCCGGGTGCGACTGGTAAAAGCTTCCATGGCAGTCCCTCGGCCGAAGCAGGCAGGGTCGTCGACGTCCACATCGGCAGCGAAATCGAGGTCCTGGATGTCGCGGACGAAGACGCGCTCCGGCAGCCGGGCGCGCGGCGTGCGCAGCACGAGTCGCGAAGCGGCTCGGGCGAAGG
>CAZMKQ010000036.1:24192-35142 GCA_964566955.1 uncultured Caldilineaceae bacterium
CCATATCCACGACGCCTTCCTCTTCGTCGGTCCACAGGATGTTGACATTGGGCCGATAGGGTCGGACCGCCAGTGCCGCCAGCAACTGGGCGGAGGCACAGGCCGCGTTGTCGATGCAGCCGTACACCATGCCCGTGGTCCGGTCCCATTCCGCCGTGGAGGCAAAGCAGACCCTGGTGGCCAGCGGCAGGTCCGCACAGTCGGTCACGAACCGGTGTTCCGGCTCCAGGGATCCCGAAGCTCGTTCCGCTGTCGCAATGTGGCCGGAAGCAACGATGCGCGCCGGTTGATCCGGATCGGTCAGGTCGAGGGCCACTCCCGGCCGCTCGCCGGGAGTCAGTCGCGACTGGCAGAATGGGGTCAGTGGATACACGCCATTCCGTCCAGGCCCGGTCAGAAAGCTGATGTTGTCAAGGTGGGCTACGGACCATACGGGCGACCGGGGTGCCGATCCCAGGCGTGCCACCGCGACGCCGGTTCCTTGGCAGGAAGGAGTGAAGTCGATCTCGTCGGCGTACAGTCCTTCCCGCATCGCCTCATCCAGAATCCGCTTCAGGACTGGTGCCCGCGTGCGGGAGACGGTCAGGGTGGGCGCGTAGGTGTCCGCAATCCTGCGAAAGACGTCGAACGCGCGTGTTTCGGTGACAATGGAATCCAGACGTCCCCTGAATTCCGGTAGACTTGCGAGCAGGTCTGTGAGGCCCAGTGTTGTCATCAGTCCGTGTTGTGTGGCAGATGCGGGTTCCTTCCCGCCGCGTGCGGCAGGGAGGTCAGTTGATGGTAGCACTGCGGTAGGGGGATGCCGGTGCGAGTCACGTTTCGGGGTTCCGGCAGCAGGCGACGGTTCGTCCGCTCTTTACAACATGCACGTGTCCAAGCCGATCTGTGGATCGATGCACCGCCGAATCTTCCCACTGGCCGGTGGCGTACCGGTCCCAAGAGGATATTCCAGCCATGGCTGATGCCATCCGTACGGAGGCGCTGTCCAAGTCGTTTGTGGACTTCGAGGCGGTCATTGATGTATCGCTGCGGGTCGAGACCAACGAAATCTATGGCTTCCTGGGACCCAACGGTGCCGGAAAGACGACTACCATCATGATGCTGCTGGGCTTGGAGCGACCAACCCGGGGGGGAGCCTACCTGCTGGATTCGCCTTCCCATGCGCGGGAGTTCGCCGTGCGCCGCCGACTTGGCGTACTGGGCGAGCGCCAAGTCTTTTTCGACGACATGACGGCCCGCGAATACCTGCGGTTCTTTGGACGGCTGTATCGCGTGGACCGGCTTGACCGGCGAATCGACGCCTTGCTGGAACGCGTCAACTTGGTGCACGCCGCCGATGCCCGGGCCCGGGATTTTTCGCGGGGCATGCAGCAGAAGCTGGGCCTGGTGCGGGCCCTGCTGCACGATCCCGAACTTCTGATCCTGGACGAGCCGGTCAGCGCGCTGGATCCGAGGGGGGTTGTGGAAGTGAGGGAACTGCTGCACGGAGAGCTCGGACGGGGCAAGACCGTGCTCATCTCGTCCCACGTACTGACCGAGGTGGAGCAGCTGGCCGACCGGATCGGCATCATGAACAAGGGTCGCCTGGTGGTCGAGGACACCTTGGACAACATTCGGCATGCACTGCAGCCCGAGGCCCGCATCCTGATTGAACTGGCCGAGCCCGACCGCTTTCCCGCCGCATCCCTGCTGGACCTCGACTTTGTGCGCCGCGCCGAACTGAGTGAGGGCCGCTTGTCCGTGCACCTGTCGGGTGCCGCCACCACCGCCGCGCGGGCCGGGGTGTCGCGTGCCGTCGGCCGGCACGGAGGCGTCATCGTTGACATGCGTGCCGAGCAAATGACACTGGAGCAGGCGTTTGTCACGATCACGGACGAGCAGGTGGAGCGGCTGGCAGCCTGAGGCTTCGTCGCAGCTGCAGGAAAGAGTCCCATGGGATTTGGAGGAAGAATGGGTACGGGGCGGCTGCTGGCCGCCTGGCTGGTTTGCCACCGGGACCTGAGGGGGCTTCTGTTCTCCCCCGGAACGTATCTCGTGGTGTTGCTGGCCGGGTTGGCGGCCCATCTGTTTCTGAATACCCTTGCCCAGTCCATCGCAGACAGCGGCCTGGCCGTGCTCTCGGGCGCGTTCAACCTGCCCATCTATTCCGTGCTGTTTGTCACAGGTTTGTTTCTGGCCCTGGCCTCGGTGACATCCATTTCCCGCGAACGGGAGCAGGGCACGCTCGAGGTCCTGTTCTATGGGCCGATCGACGCCGTGGCCTACATCGGGGGCAAGCTGGCATCCTTCGGACTGGCCTACCTGGGCCTGCTGGCCCTTTACCTGGTGTGCTACGCCTTGTTTGCCGGCAGCACCGGCTTCGCCTTCGCGGTACCCACCTGGGCGGTGATCGGCCTTTCGGTTCCGGTGGTAATGCATGTGGTCGCGCTGGGCACCTTTGTGTCGACGATCACGCGCCGGGTGCGTACCAGCTTGGCCTGGTTCCTCCTGATCCTGCTGGTGCTGTTGGCCCTGCAGTTCAGCCCGGACCTGCTTGAATTGGCTCCGGTCGGCAATCGTTTCTACCCTCCGCTCCGGCTGGCCCGCATTGTGCTGGAACGAATCAATCTGGCATTCACCTGGGTGTCGCCCTTCGCGCTGCTGATCAAGGGCACCGAGGCGGTGCGCAGGGCCGATGCCCTGCTCTATGTCTATACGACGGCGATTTCGACCTGTTCGGTCCTGGTGCTGGCCGCGGGCAGCATGTACCTGATGGGGAAGGGTGGGGTGCGCTCGTGAGGATGTCGCACCGCCGCGCCTGCCTCCTCCGGCTTGCGGCTTGTCTATTGTTGTGGAGTGTGCCGGCTGCCCTGGCCGCCCAGGATCCAGTGCGCCGCACCGAACTGGTTTACGGGGTCAATGCCTACATCGGCGGCCGGTACGAAGGCGATTTCTATCCGCGCAGCGTGGATACCATCTACCTGGTGGCCGACGCCGTGTCCGTTGTGTCGCCGCGGCACACCGAGGTGTACTACTGGCCCATCACGAACCGCGAAGTCGCGGACTGGGCTCGCCTAAACGAGCCGGTGGAGGGTGTGCTCGAGATTCGCCGAAGGGGCCGGCTGGTGGCCGGCATCGAGGCGACCGACTACGTGGTGCAGTATCCCGAGGGCCAGGACCTGAGTCAGGCCGTGGTGTATCTGGGCGAGGAAGCCCATCGGCAGTGGAACCATTTTGACGAGAGCCGGCGCGAGTTCCGGGAGCGGGTGTCGGCCTACTACAACGATCTGGTCACCTACCGACAGGATTTGGACGACCGCATCGAGGCCGGAACCCTGGAAGAGGAACCGGATCCTCCGCCCATGGAACCGGAACCGTTCCTCTACTCCAGCACGGAGGTCAACCGCGGCTTTCCCGTTGAATTGCCGGCTGGCAACTACACCATTCAGGTCCGCACCGCCGATGGGGAGATTCAGCCCGGATCGCGTCGCCAGCTGAAGGTGTTCGCGCCTTTGTCCAAGGGGGTTGCCATGTGGGCGATTCCCCATGACCGGTACACGTTTCCGGAGAAGAGCGATGACGAAGGCGAGGTGTTGTATCTCCGGCGCGGCACCATCGCCTACCTGCAGCCCCATGCCCAGGAGGAGTACCGCGACATCCACCTGACTCGGCTGCTGGATCCGCAGGACACGTCCGGCCGGCCGGACCTGTACCAGTGGCTGCAGACCGATGAAATCGAAGATGGCGTGCTGGTTGTGACACAGGGGCAGCGCGTGCTCGGCCGGCTTGAGCGGCGTTCGTACGCGGTGCGCCAGATTACGGGGGCCGCCCTGGGCTACGAAATCCACGATCAGGCCACCACCGATCTGGAACGACTGCGGGAGCGGCGTCCGGACTTCCGGGGATACCCGGTGGACACCCGCGCACTGCCCGCCTCGTTCAGGATCCATCTGGAGGATGCGGACGGCAAGCCGGTACCGGGCAGCCGGCGCCGCATACGCGTGGTGCATGCCGACCGCGAACCCTGGCTGGCGGTCCTGCCCTATGTCCCGATGGTCCTGGCACTGGTCTTTGCCGGCTCCCGCCGCCGCCGGTTTGTGCGGCTGCCGCGCGATCAGGAGTGACATGACGACTCCCTCCGGAGTGGACCGCAGGTGGGATCTGGCCACGCTGGGCGATCTGGTGGCCGACCTGATCGTGCCCATTCCGTCACTGCCCATTGAGGCCGGCCGGCATCAGTTGGCCAAGTGGATGCAGCTGGAGGCCGGAGGCACCTGCAATACCCTCATCATGGCGCAGCGGCTGGGCTTGCGGACCGTGCCCATCGGGGTCATGGGCGAGGATCCCGTCGGTGTCTATGTCCGGTCCGCCTTGGCGGAGGAGGGCGTGGACCTGACCGGGTTGCATCTGTCGCCGGAGGTCCGAACCAGTCCCGCGCTGGTCTTCGTGGACGACCGCGGCGAGCATGTGTTCATCGGCAGCCTCGACCGCGGCCCACACCAGCCGTTCGCCGATTCCTGGCCGGCCATCATCCGGTCCTCACGCACGATCTTTGTGACGGGCTACGCCATGTTCATGGCGTCCATGTTCGGCCGCGACAACGTATTGCAGGGCCTCCGGATAGCGCGGGAGGCCGATTGCCGAACCTATTTCGATGTGGGACCGCCCGAGTACATCGGGGACGGGGACGACATTGCCCGGGGCTTCGGGCTCGCGGATGTGGTGCTGGCCACGGCGGAGGAGCTGTCGTCCTGGACCGAGGTGGCGGATCCGTTCCGCGCGGCCCGCGGGATCCTCGATCATGGTCCCCGCTGCGTGGTGGTCAAGGTCGGTTCCGACGGTTGCCACATCGTTGCGCGGGAAGGGGAGCAGCACTGCCCCGGCTTCCCGGTGCGCATGCGCGACACGGTGGGCGCCGGCGATGCCTTCGCGGCCGGATTCATGGCGGCGGAAGCCGCAGGCTGCAGTCTGTACGAGGCGGGCATGATTGCCAATGCCGTCGGTGCCGCCTCCGTGACTGTAGTGGGCACGGGGCGTCTGCTGCCCCAGCGCGCTCAGGTGTCCGAATTGTTGGGTACGCAAGGACTGGTCCTGCCTGATCTCACCGGTCCCGATGCTGCTTGAGTTGGTGTGGCTGATGTCTGGATGGCCTCAACGGATGCCAACGGTCCGGTGATGCGCGGCCAGCTGTCGAGGAAAAATCACATGGTTGGGGTTTGGTAGCGAGTTCCTATGTCCTTTCGTTTCTTTCGCAGGTTCCGGGTTGCTCCCGGCGTGCACTTGAACCTCAGCAAGGGCGGCGTTTCGATGTCGGCCGGGCCACGGGGCCTGAAGGCCACGGTCGGCACGTCCGGGCGCAGGTTCACGGCCGGCATCCCCGGTACCGGCCTCCACTATACGAAGGTGGCCAAGCCGGGCCGATCCGGTTCCGGGGCTGCGGGAGCCGTTGTCCACAGCCCCGAGCGTGCAGAGCCCATTCGCTCCGGCTTTTGGCAGACCCTGGGCACATCGGCCGAAGAGAAGGCCTTTGTGGAGGGAGTTAATGCTGTTGCGCGCGGCGACGACCAGACCGCGGCCGGGCATCTGGCCAAGGCACGCGGCCTGCCTGACGCCGACTTTTTGGCGGGTGTGCTGCTGATTGGCGAATACAGGTGGGACGAGGCTGCGCTTCTTCTCCGGTCGGCCCACGAGGCCGGGGACGAACTGGGCAGGTTGTTCGGCAAGTACGATGTCAACATCGGTGCCGGGCTGGCGATCAGCGACGAAATCTCGGTCCGGGTTGGTGCGGACCGAGTTGGCGTGCTCCTGTGCCTGGTCGAGGCGTACCAGGGTCTGAACCGGCAGGCGGATGCCATCGTCTGCCTGGAGGAACTGCTGCGCCTGGCCGGCGGCGACGTTGTGGTCCAGTTGTCGCTGGCGGAATTTCTGATGGAAACCAGGCCCGCGCCACAGGATCGTTGCCGCAAGGCCGTGTCGTTGACCCGGGAGACCGAAAACATCTCCGAGTTGCATGCGGCCCTGCTCCTGTACCGGGGCCAGGCTCTGCGGGATCTGGGTTTGCCCACGGCCGCCAGGGACGCCTTGACTGCCGGGTTGCGGCGCAGGAAGGACAGGCGTCCGGAGATTCTGAACGCGCTTCGCTATGAACGGGCCCTGGTCTACCTGGAACTCAAACAGAAGCAACGGGCACGCCGCGAACTGGAAACGCTGTATGCCGCCGATCCCGACTACGAGGACGTGGCCGAGCGACTGGGCCTGGAACAGGTCGCCTGATGTTGCCAATCCGATCCTGTGAATGTTGCTGTCCGGCCGACTGTCCCAGGGTGATGTCGGGTCCGAACCGTGACGGATTGATCCCGTATCATTTTGGAATGGAACAACCTCAACGACCCTGAACCGCGGTCCTTCCCCATGACCGTGCGCGGTGATGGCCACGGCGGCTATCCATCCCGGCTTGTGGTTGAAGTCCGCGGGCGGCGCACTCCACTGGTCGAGCCCGGAATTGATCCGCTGCGGGGCTGCCCTGATTCCAACGCAAAGCGCGGTCGTACCCAATGCTCTACTGGATAATTTCCGGCCGCTCGCGGGCCGTATTGAACCGCAAGGCGCAGCCGGGCGGGACTGCGCTTGGCGTGTCCGACATCATCGAGCTGGTGCGGACCTGCCACGCTTCCGGCATCGCGCCGGACGGGTCCGCTGCGGACTATGCCGCGGTCGACGCGGTGCTGGCCCCGCAGCGCGAACGGTTCTACAACGGTCTGCTGGCCACGCCTCCGGACGCGTTTGCGGACCGGGCACAGGCGTTCTCTTTCTGGATCAACCTCTACAACCTGCTGATCCTGGACGCGGTGACCACATTCCGCGTCCGCCGAGCCACGGTCGGGTTGTCCCAGGGGATCATGCGCTTCTTTGAGAAGGCGGCCTACAACGTGGGCGGCCTTCGCTTCAGCGCCAATGACATCGAGAACGGCGTGCTGCGGGCCAACGCTCCCCACCCCGCGGCGCGCGGGTCCCACTTCCGGGACGGGGACCCCAGGTGTGCGGCGGTGTTGGAGCCGATCGACCCGCGCGTCCACTTTGCCCTCAACTGCGCCAGCCGCTCCTGTCCGTATGCCAGGGTCTACGAACCGGAGCGGTTGGACGAACAGCTCGATGCGGCCACCCGTGCCTTTGTTGCCGGAGACGTGCAGGTGGACAGCGTGGCCCGCGAAGTGACCCTATCCAAAATCTTTGCCTGGTTCGCGCCGGACTTCGAGGACGCAGGGGGCGCCTTGGCCGCCGCCATCCAGTACATGCCGGCGGATGATGGTGTGCGCCTCTGGCTGGAACAGCACCGGGAGAGCGTGACGGTGAAGTTCCGCCCCTACGACTGGCGCCTGAACACGTCCTCCTGACAATCCGGCTGCATCCCGGCACCCGTCCCAACCCGTTGTCGGGCGGCCCAAGGCGTTTGCCGGACTTTGTCGCCGTCGGCTCGCGTAGAATCCCGGCACCGGCACTCCACCCTCGACGAAGCGCCACCGGGAACCAAACCATGGAGATGGAGAAGCAGCATGCCGTGCGGCTTGGCATGAGTCGGCGCGGTTTCCTGCAGGCATTGGCTGCGGGCGGCACGGTTGCTGCGTTGTCCGCCTGCACCGAATTCGATGCGGCCATGTTGTCGGCTCCGGTGGCAACGGACGCTGCACCCACTTACTTCAAGGATTCGGCACCGTTTCGCGTGCATCCGGGTGCGGGCCTCGAGGCCCGCCTGGAGGCCATGCAGGGGGTCGTTACGCCAACGCGGCTTTTCTTTGTGCGCAACAATGCGGCCAGCCCGGGCCTGGATGCGCGCGACTGGCGCCTGTTGGTCGAAGGCGACGGGGTTGCCACATCCTTGGAGCTTTCCTACCCGGACATCCGCGGCATGCCGGGGCGCACGCTTGTTTCCTATCTGGAATGTGCCGGCAACCACCGGGCCATGTTCGATCTGGTTCAGGGACGGCCGGCGCAAGGCACCCAGTGGATGACGGGAGCCGTGGGCAACGCCGAGTGGACCGGTGTCGCCCTGCGCGATGTACTGATGCGGGCCGGAATCCGGGAGGATGCCGCCAGCGTGCTGTTGATTGGCCTGGATGTCGATGCGCCCGAGGAGGGTTTCCGGCGCGTCCTGCCGGTTGCGAAGGCCATGCACCCCGATACACTGCTGGCCTATGCCATGAACGGGGATGTCCTGTCCCCGGACCACGGTTTCCCGTTGCGGGCCGTCGTGCCGGGTTGGGTCGGCAGTTCGAGCATCAAGTGGCTGGGCCGGATTCAGGTTTCCAAGGAACCTCTTTGGACGCGCAACAACTCGACATCCTATGTGCTGATCGGCGACGACTTCCCCACCGAGGGCGATCGCCTCGGGCCCGCGGTGACGACCCAGACCATCAAGAGCGCGTTGGCCTTGTCGTGGCCCGCGGAGTTGTCGGCAGGCCCGCAGCGGATCCATGGCTACGCACAGTCACCGCACGGTCCGATCGAGAAGGTTGAATGGAGCATGGATGGCGGTGCGACCTGGCGTCAAGCCGCCCAAGTGGAGCCGCAGTTCCAGTATTCCTGGGCGCGTTTCCGCATCGACCTCGAACTGCGGCCGGGCCTGCACACGATCATGACCCGGGCCACGGATGCGGCCGGCAACACGCAGCCCGATTCCGTCCCCTTCAACGCAAAAGGCTACCTGTTCAACCAGCCGGTGCCGCACCCGCTCCAAGTCGGCTGAATCGGCCGAAAGCCGCTCGCCATTGTGGCGCGGTGGCGGGACGCCAACTTTCGGACTGCGATTGCGTGCGGCCGGTTCCCGGGAAATCCACAAGGACCTGACTGTCGGCGGGATGATGGCGAAGCCGCGCGGTCCCTTGCGCGATCAGGAGATGCCCGCGGAGGAATTCCTCTGCGGGCTGTTGTCCGGCCGGCCTGGGACGACTGGTATTGGAGCCGTGGGGATGTGCGAAATCCCAAACCCGGTGCGCATCGGCCCGTCAGGCTCCGTCGTCTGCGTCGGCCCGGTTGCCCATATCGCGATCCAGGAGCAGGAGTGCATCGCTTTGGCCGCCCACCTTGCGGAGTTCCGCCAGAATGTCCCTGAACAACTTCTCCTCTTCCACCTGCTCTGTGATGAACCAGTGCAGCATCACTTGTGCGGCATGGTCTTCGTTTTCCACCGTGATGCGGTAAATGTCGTTGATGAGCACGGAAACGTGCACTTCGTGGGCCAAGGCCTGGGCAATGACGTCTTCGACCGAGTCGAATTCGGTTGGGGGCGCCTCGATGGGCAACAGGCGCACAAAGCCGTCCCTGTCCTCGATGTGTTCCAGGAACCGCATGGCGTGTTCGTACTCCTCCTGGCTTTGGCCGCGCATGAAACGGGCAAAGCCGGGCAAGTCGGCATGTTCCAGCCAGGCGGACATGGAAAGGTACAGGTAGGAGGCGTACAGCTCCGCGTTGATTTGTTGGTTGAGGGCGTTCTCAACCATGGAATTCAGCACCATCAAGCCTTTTTCCTTTGGTACGTGGCCTGCGCGATCCCCGCGGACACAGCCCAGTCTTGTCAATCCAATTGGAACGAATCCCTTCGAATTTACTCATGGGATCGAAGGGACCGCCCCATTTGCAGGGGATAGGATGCTAGCACGCGCTGCGGGTGTCGGCCTCTCCTCGCAGACCCAATCCTGCCGGCCCGATTTCAGCGAATCTGTTCCGGTCTCGGGCAGGGAAATGCCGCGAATCAAGAAATGCGTGATATTCTTTTGTTCGCAATTTCAAGGCCCGGGAAGCACGAGCGGCCACGGACCTGCAAGCTGCCCGTAATCCATCGTCGCCCACCAAAGAGAGCATCGATAAGCATCATGTTTCCTAATACTTCCTGCCCCATCCTGTAAGTCATGAAGACAGCCAAGGTCACGCGCATCCTGCACAGCCGGGGGGTGCACAAGGCCAAGTTCGATCGGTTGACGCGGATCGCCGCGCTGTGCGGGCGCGTCCGCACCGATGCCTGGCAACGCTGCAGCGGCCTGACCACGGCGCCACAGTCGGCCCGTGAGATCCGCAATGCCTGGATGGCGGAGGGCTACGACTGGCACGGATTGCCGGCGCGCCTGGGCAAGGCCACCCTGGCCGACGCCTTGGGTGACATCCAGGCTGGCCGGGAAGCCGCCAAGGTGCCGGTCAAGAAGGCCATTTGGCACAGGACCCGCGGTGACGGCGAGGAGCGGCACCGCCTCTACTCCCTGTTGAAGCGCAACCGTTGGGATGAGGATTCCTTCCTGCACCGACAGATGCGCAGGAAGTGGCAGGGCGGCACCGCACGCGTGACCAACCAGATCGTGGCCGACGCGGGCTCCTACACCACCAAGGTCTGGCATGGACGGGCCTGGGTCTATCTGCAGGGCCTGGAACGCGGCCAGCGCATCGCCATCCCGCTCCGGGGCACACACCTACCGACCGGAAATCTGCGGATCATTCTGCAGGACGACGGCCAGTTGGAGATTCACTACGCTTTGGGCGAAGACACCGCCTGCAGCACGAAGCCCTGCGGGGATGGCGAACTTGGTGTTGACAAGGGCTACACCGAAGCCTATGCCGACAGTGAAGGCGAACGGCACGGCGAAGGCCTGGGCGACCTGCTGGCCGCGGAGAGCGATGCCCGCAAGGTCAAGGGCGAACGCCGCAACCAGCTGCGTGCGGTCGAGCAGAAACACCGCGAGGCCGGACGGATCAAGAAAGCCGACAACATCCGCCGCAACAACCTCGGCAACCAGAAGTGGGACCGCCGGCAGCAGAAGCACACGGCGCAGACGCGTGACTTTCTCTGCCATGCCGCCCACCGCGTCGTCGACCGCGCCGGCACCATCGCCTGCGAGGACCTGACGGCCCCCATGTCGTCGTCCAGATACCGCCACCGCGACACCAACCGCCGTCTGAGCGGCTGGGTCAAGGGCATCATGGCCG
>CAZMKQ010000037.1:0-34664 GCA_964566955.1 uncultured Caldilineaceae bacterium
CCGTGCTGCGGGAAGTGATCGAGGACATCATCCAGGATCTGACCCCGCGCGAAATCCACACGTTGCAACTTCGCTTCGGAATGGTGGATGATTACGCCTATACTTTGGAGGAAGTAGGCAAGAAATTCGGCATCACGCGGGAGCGTGTGCGCCAAATCGAAACCCAGGCGCTGGCTCGGCTGCGCCATTCCAGCCGCAGGAAGAGCCTGAACTGGTTCGTTTAGCGACGGACAACGGGATACTTGAGGAGAGTTGCCGGTCTCTCTGCAAAAAACCGGCATCCTGTTCACAATCGAAGGAGGACGGCCGTGGCGCAAAACCCACATACCGAAGCCGTATCCGAGGCCTTTGCCCCGGGCATGAACAGCCAGTCGGTCAAGGACCATATCCTGGCCTTGGGTGCCAAGCAGGGGGTCGTGCAGTACGGCGACGTCCTCTCGGTCCTGCCCCGGGCCGAACTGGCCATGGACCTGCTGGAGGACCTGTTCGCCGCGCTCATCGACAAGGGCATCGACATCGGCCAAGTGCGGGACGACCGGCCCGAGGAAGAGGAGGAGGAACAGGATCAGGTGGCCCTCGGCCAGGACGGCGTCAACGACTCGACGACGCTCTACCTGCGCGAGATAGGGCGGGTGGCGCTGCTGACCGCCAAGGAGGAGGTCCAGTTGGCCAAGCGCATGGAGAAGGCCGAGGAGGCCAAGGTGCGCCTGAACAGTCCGGACGAATACCTCAGTGAGGACGAAAAGGACGATTTGCGCTGGCTCATACGCGACGGCGAGGATGCCCAGAACCACTTGATCACTGCCAACAGCCGCCTGGTGGTGAGCGTGGCCAAGAAGTACACCGGACGCGGCGTGCCCTTCCTGGATCTAATTCAGGAGGGCAACGTTGGCCTGATGCGGGCGGTGACGAAGTTCGACTACCACCGCGGCTTCAAGTTCTCGACCTATGCCACCTGGTGGATCCGCCAGGCGGTTACCCGGGCCATCGCCGACCAGGGTCGCACGATCCGGGTGCCGGTTCACATGTACGAGCAGATCAACCGCCTGACCCGGACCAACGGCTACCTGTCACAGAAGTTGGGCCGCGAACCGACCATTGACGAATTGGCCGAAGAGTTGGAGGTGCCAGCGGGCAAGATCGAGCACATCATGCGGGTGAGCCAGCGGCCGCTGAGCCTCGACAAGCCAGTGGGCGAGGAAGAGGACAGCGTGCTGGGGGACTTCATTCCCGATGAGGATGCCGACAGCCCGCAGGATTCCGCCAACCAGACCCTGCTGGGGGAGAAGATTCAGGATGTCTTCACCAGCCTGACCCCCCGCGAGACCCGCATCCTGGAACTGCGCTTTGGCCTGGTCGACGGGCACAGCTACACGCTGGAGGAAGTCGGCAAGAAGTTCGGGGTGACCCGGGAACGGATCCGCCAAATTGAGGCGGGTGCCCTGAATCGCCTGCGCCATCCGAGCCGCAAGCGGAAACTGAAGGGATTTCTCTAGTGGTGGCGGGGGCCGGTTGTGAACCGATCCCCCCATTGGTTGGCGGTGCCTGCCGGGGGACTGCCGTCTCCCGGCAGGCGGATTATCAGTAGTCGGGCGTGGCCCGGTCCGAGTTCTGCTGGATGAAGCGCCGGCGCGGTTCGGCATCCGGACCCATCAGGTCCATGAACAGCTGGTCGGCGTCGGCCGCATCGTCGTCCACCGTCACCTGCAGCAGGGTCCGGGCTTCGGGATCCATGGTCGTGGTCCACAGCTGCTCGGCATTCATTTCGCCGAGGCCCTTGTAGCGCTGCTCCAGCTTCACGTTGTCGTTGCCCATCTCCCGCTGCAGTTCCGCCAGCTGCCGTTCGTTGTAGACGTAGCTGGTCTGCTTCCGTCTGGTCTTGCCGTTGCTCTGTTCGGTCACCGCCACCTTGAATAGGGGCGGCTGGGCGATGTACAGGTGTCCCTCTTCAATCAGCGGCTTCATGTAGCGGTAGAAGAAGGTGAGCAGCAGGGTCCGGATATGGGCCCCGTCCACGTCCGCATCGGTCATCACGATGATGCGGTGGTAGCGCAGGTTGTCCAGGCTGAACTCGGACTTGATGCCCGTGCCCATCGCCTTGATTAGGGCCTGGATCTCCTTGTTCTCAAGCGCCTTGCTGTCCTTGGCCTTCTGCACGTTGAGGATCTTGCCCCGCAGCGGCAGGATGGCCTGAAACTGTCGATCGCGTCCCTGCTTGGCCGAACCGCCGGCGCTGTCGCCCTCGACCAGGTACAGTTCGGTCTCGGACGGGTTGCGGCTGGAACAGTCGGCCAGCTTGCCGGGCAGCGTCATCGAGTCCAGCAGCCCCTTGCGGCGCACCATGTCGCGGGCGCGGCGGGCGGCCGTACGGGCCTCCGCCGCATTCTGGCACTTGTCGATAATGGCGCGCGCGTCGGCGGCGTTGGCGGTCATCCACTCGGCCAGTTCCTCGGCCACCACGGTCTCGACGTAGCCCTGAACCTCCTTGTTGAGGAGCTTGAGCTTGTTCTGCCCCTCGAACTGGGGCGACGGCACCTTGACGCTGACCACGGCGGTCAGGCCGTCGCGGGTGTCCTCGCCGGTGAAGTTGGCGTCGTTGTCCTTGAGGCGGTTGATCTTGCGGGCGTGCTCGTTCATCTGCCGGGTGAGCGCCTTGCGCAGGCCGGTCAGGTGGGTGCCGCCATCCGGGTTCTTGATGGTGTTGCAAAAGACAACCGTATGTTCCTGGTCGGAGTCGGTGTACTGCAGGCCGACTTCGATCTCGTTTCCGTCAATCGTGCGATGAATGTAGATGGGCGGGTGCAGGACATGGCGCTGGCGATTCATGTAGCGCACAAACGAGCCCAGGCCGCCCTCGAAGTAGAAGGTCGTGTCCTCGGCCGGGCTCTCCCGCTCGTCGGTGAAGCGGATCGTGACCCCGCGGTTCAGGAACGCCATTTCCCGGAAGCGTTCCAGCAGTTCGTCCGCCCGGTAGGCCACGCCTTCGTCGAAGATGGTCTCGTCCCACTTGTAGTGCTGGGTGGTGCCGGTGTCCTCCGGAGCGCAGGTTCCCACGACCTCCAGGTCGGTGACCGGATGGCCGCGCACGAATCGCTGTTGGTGTACCTGGCCGTCGCGCTTGACCTGGGTCACCATCCACTCGCTGAGGGCGTTGACGGCGCTCACGCCCACGCCGTGCAGGCCGCCGGAGACGCTGTAGCCGCTGCGTTCGTTGAACTTGCCGCCCGCATGCAGGGTGGTCATGACCAGTGTCAGGGCCGGCATCTTCTCCGTCGGATGCATGTCCACCGGAATGCCGCGTCCATTGTCCGACACGGAGATGCTGCCATCGGCCTGGATGCGGACATCGATGCGGTCGCAGCTGCCCTGCATCGCTTCGTCGATGGAGTTGTCCACCACTTCGTAGACGCAGTGGTGCAGGCCGCCTTCACCGGTGCCGCCGACATACATGCCGGGACGTTCGCGCACCGGCTCGAGGCCCTTCAGGGCCTGGATGGCTTCGGCGCTGTAGGCGTTGGTGTTCTGTTCGGCGTTTGGGGGCATCGGAGTGTTAGCCATCGCCATTCTGTTCCTTACAACTTGATTTGTTGGTTTGCAGGTGATTCGCTCTCGGTTGACAGGGGCGCGCGGTCCCTTGCAACGCGAGGCCGGGTGGAGCAGTCCCCACCGCGGCCGGGCCCCAACCGGCGACACATAACGCCTTGCCCTGCGCTTCCCGCGAAATTTCCCCGACCGGCTTGGATGTTCCAAGCTGGGGAGGCTGTGACGGCGGGCTCACAGCGAACCCCTGAGTGGCATTGGCCCTCCCCTTCATCATCACGTTTCCACAAGGCTCAACCAGCACGACGGCTTATTCAAGTTCCATGGACTTGAACCAGGCCATGATGTCCACTCCGTCCGACATCAGGCAGCGGGAACGGTAGAAGACCAGAAAGGCCAGGGCCGTGCCGGTGCCGACGTAGGCAAAGGACATGGACGACAGAAGCAGTATGACCGGATTAAAGCCGGTATTCATGGAGGTATTGATTGAACCAAGCGCTTCCTCGATCCCGAACAGAATAAATCCGGACAGGAGCAGAAACGCGAGCGTGCTGACCACATTGTTGCGAATGAGGGCGACGCTTTGCCGGGCCGCCGCAACCACCTTCAGGCTGTCCAGCAGGATGCCGGGAATGATGTAGGTCTGGAGGAACAGGAAGACCGGCAGTGCCATGAGCAGGAACAGCATGTACAGTCCCATCAAGGGAAACACGGCTCCCGGCATGACCAGGGCGAGGGCCGCCATGAGCAGGCTGACCGCAAAGGAAAGCACCGTCACCAGCACCACCAACAGGACCAGATAGAGACCTGTTTGACGGGCGCGAAACCAGAAGGCGTCCCACGGGTCCGGTGCCACCGTCTCATCCGTGTCCAAGGTGTCCCGTTCCGTCCATGCGCGCAGGGCTGCGTCCACCGTGCGCGCCAGTTGCCACTGGTACAGGGTGCCCATGACCACGCCGGCGGCCGAAAAGGCGGCCAGGACCAACAGAACGTCGCCCACCGAGGACAGGCTGGGGCTCCAGTCGGTCAACAGCCGCTCCAGGGGCAGGGTCATCACCAGGCCGGGCACGCGCAGGAACGTGCGGTTGACCAATAGTTGGCCCAGGGGGAGGGTGGAGGCGTTCAGGCTTTCGAGCAGTGCCTCGGGCGCAAAGGGGGTTGGAGTGTCGGTGGCGGACAGGTCCGCGTCGGGAGCCTGTCCCAACGCCGCGTCCTGGGCCTCCGCAAAAATCGCTTGCAGATCAGCAAACAGCAGGGAGATGTCCGCTGGGGGCCAGTACAAGGCTGCCAGACTCAGGAACACAGGGATAATGAGGAGGTCCAGACGAAGACCGAGGATTCTGAATCCAAGGGCCAGACTGTTGATCAATGCCGTCTCCCAATTATCCGCCCGACAGGTAGTCCATGCACGCGCGTTTGTTAACTTAATGCACGCGTCCCTTTATCTATCATAGCACAGGACCGGTCCGGTGCCGGTTTTTGACTGCGGACCGCACGGCTCCTGAAAGAAAAATGGAACCAATAGAAGCAAGTTTGAATGTTGATTGGGACAGTTCAACAAGATCTTTGCCGGTTCCGCAGGTCGGACCATCGCGACGGAAACCGGCCTGTGCTAAACGTGTATCCGAAATCATGTTCGCAAATGAGCCTGCTGCGGGGTCTGAAACGTCCGGAAACCCCTCCCAATGCGGCCTGGTGGCTTGTCGGGAGCTCGCGGCCGGGATTTTCCGGGTGCTTCGGGCAGGTCCAATCGGTGAGTTGGCGCAGGCCTGCGTGTCACAGGTATCGGTTTAAAATTGCGCAAGTTAGGTTTTGATCCATCCTGTTCGGTGAGCCGAACCCTGTGGAGACGCGAACTATGGCGCGACTGTTGATTGAGGGAGGCCATCCCCTTGCCGGCACGGTGCGACCGGCCGGGAACAAAAACGCGGCGATGCCGATGATCTGTGCCGCCCTGCTGACCGACCAGCCGGTCGTCCTCCACAATGTGCCGCGCATCGGGGATGTCGACAACCTGCTGCTGATCCTGCAGGGGCTGGGCGTCGACGTGGCCTGGCGGGGGCCGAACACACTGCACCTGCACGCCCGGACGCTGCCGTCTGCCGAGCCGGATCCCGCTTTGTTCCGCCAGTTGCGCGGATCGCTAACCCTGATGGGGCCGATGCTGGGCAGGACCGGTGCCTTTCGAGTGGCCGGCAGCGCCGGCGGGGACGATATCGGACGTCGCCGCATCGACACGCATCTGCAGATCTTCAGTGCCCTGGGAGTGGAACTCATGGGCGAGGGGGATACCTTCGCGCTTCAGATCGACGGCGATCTGCAAGGCGCGGATGTGCTTCTGGACGAAGCCTCGGTGACGGCCACCGAAAACGGCGTGATGGCAGCGGCTCTGGCGCAGGGCACCACGGTGTTCCACAACGCGGCCTGTGAACCGCATGTGTCCGACCTGTGCCGCCTGTTGGTTGCGATGGGCTGCTCCATCGACGGTATCGGTACCAACCGGCTGGTCGTCGAGGGGCGGTCTACCCTGGGCGGCGCGGAGTTCACCGTGGGACCGGACTTCATGGAAATCGGAACCTGGATTGGGCTGGGCGCCGTGACCCGCGGCCAACTGCGCATCGAGGGCGTGGTGGCCGAGGATTTGCGCATGATGCAGATGGTCTTCCGGGAACGGCTCGGTGTGGACATGGCGTTGTCGCCCGGCGACGCGGGGGACCGGGACACCCTGGTCGTCGCGGCGGAACAGGCCCTCGAGGTTGCACCCGAGTTCGGAGGCGGAATCCCCCGCATTGCCAGTGCACCCTGGCCCGGCTTTCCCACGGATGTGCTCAGCATTGCACTGGTGGTGGCCACGCAGAGCGCGGGCACAATTCTGTTCCACGAGAAGATGTTCGAGAGCCGGCTCTACTTCGTCGATCGCCTGATCGCCATGGGCGCCCGGATCATCTTCTGCGATCCCCACCGCGTAGTGGTCTCGGGGCCGTCGCCGCTGTACGGCCAACGGGTCAGCACGCCGGACATCCGGGCCGGCATGGCGCTGATCCTGGCGGCCCTGTGCGCCGACGGTGTGACGGAGATCGGCAACGTGACGGAGATTGACAGGGGCTACAGCGACATCGGCAACCGCCTGGTCCGGCTGGGTGCCTGTCTGGAGCGGATTCCCGACTGAGTTCCGGTTGCCCGGTTTCCCGGCGGCATCCTGCGCGATACTGTAGATGGGAAAGACGGCAATCGACTTGCTATGACCGACAGGATTCAACGCAATATGCGGGACGACCGGGAACGGGTCGTCGTGACCGGCATCGGCATGGTGTCCGCACTGGGCCTGGATGCCGACACCAGCTGGCAGCGTATGGTGGCGGGATGTTCCGGCACCCGCCTCATTGAGGTGCGGGAAGTCAAGGGTCTTGAGCGCGCCAGCGCAGCCGTCGTGGATTGGCAGCCCGGGGACCATATGGATCGCCGGGACGCGCGCAAGACCTCCCGCGCAACCCAGTTTGCATGGAAGGCGGCCCAGGAAGCCCTGGGCCAGGCCGACCTGGATCCGGGGGACGTGGAGGCGGGTCGCCTGGGGATCGAAATCGGTGACGCTTTCGGCGGGTGGGATCTGATTGAGGATCAGACGCGCGTCCTCTACAGCAAGGGCTTTCGACGCATCAATCCGGTCCTGTCGCTGGCGGCCCTGATCAGCGGCACGCCCACCTTTATCGGCATGCGGCTGGGCGTGACCGGCATCGCCAACAGCCCGGTGGCGGCCTGCGCCACCGGAGTCGGTGCCGTGGGCGAGGCTGCCCGACGCATTCTATACGGCGAGGCCGATGTCATGCTGGCCGGCGGCAGTGACGGTTATGTCACCCCGATGACCGTGAGCATGTTCGGCCGCCTGGGTGCCATGTCGTTCGAAGTGGACAATCCGGCCGCCGCCTGCGCTCCCTTCGCCGGCAACCGTACCGGCATGGTCATCGGGGAGGGGGCGGGCGTTCTGGTGCTGGAGGGCTTCGCGCATGCCCGTGCCCGCGGGGCCCGTATTCTGGCCGAGTTCGGCGGTTACAGCCTGAGGCTGGATCCGAGCGATTTCGCCAACCCGGATCCCGAAGGCCGCGTGCCGGGCCGGGTCATGGCCGATGCCATCGCCGACAGCGGGTTGCACCCGGCGGACATCGATTGGGTTGTGGCCCACGGCACAGCGACCAAGGCCAACGACGCGATGGAGACCCGTGCCATCCACAGTGCCTTGGGCGAACATGCCCCGGATTGTCCCGTCACCGGTCTCAAGGGCATGCTTGGCCACGCCATGGGTGGCGCGGGGGCGCACAGCATTGTGGCCTCCGTGAAGGCCATGCATGACGGCCGCATACCGCCGACCATCAACTATCGGGAACCCGATCCGAAGTGCGATCTGGACTATGTGCCCAACCAGGCGCGGCTCCATGCCGTGGATGCCGCCCTGGTCAACGGGTTCGGCATGGGCGGCCAGTCGGCCTCGCTGGTCCTGCTGCGGCACGACGGCTGAGTCGGGTCACCACGGGAGATATATACACATGAGACTCGAAAACCCCTTTCGCCGCGTCCAGCGGCTGCGCCGGGTCACCAACGTGCCGGAGGAGCAGGCCAACGCGCGGACTCCGCCCGGCCAGTTCCTCACCAGCAAGTTTCCGGTCCTGACCTACGGACCGACCCCCACGATCACGGATCTGGAAGGGTTCAGGCTGAGCGTGTTCGGCGAGGTCGAGGAATCCAGGGAGTTCACCTGGGACGAACTGATGGCCCTGCCCACCGACACCCAAACCGTGGACATTCACTGCGTGACCCGCTGGAGCAAGCTGGACACCACCTGGACGGGCATTCCCTGGCGGCGCTTCCTGGAGGGGCTCGCGCCCACGGCCGCGGCCACCCATGTCATGGCGCACTGTGTGGGCGGCTACACGACCAACATCAGCCTGGAGGTCCTCGACGACGACGACACCATGCTGGCCTATCTCTACGACGGCAAGCCCCTGGAGCGGGAACACGGATACCCCATGCGCCTGCTCGTGCCCAAGTACTACTTCTGGAAGAGCGCCAAATGGCTGACGGGCCTGGAGTTCATGAACGGGGACCGTCCGGGTTTCTGGGAACAGCACGGGTACCACATGCGCGGTGAGCCGTTTGCCGAGGAACGCTTCGGCTATTAGCGCGCGCCCGGAGCCGGCCGGCGCTCGAAACTCGACATGAAGGGCATCCTGATGGCGGGCGGGCACGGTACGCGTCTGCATCCCATCACGTTGGCGACCAGCAAACAGCTGCTGCCCGTCTACGACAAGCCGTTGATCTACTACCCGCTGTCCATGCTGATGCTGGCGGGGTTGCGCGAGATCGCGGTGGTCTGCACGCCCGGCAGCCAGCCGCAGTTCGAGGCGGTCCTGGGCGATGGCCGCAAGTGGGGTCTCGACATCGTTTACGTGGCCCAGGCGGAGCCAAGGGGTGTGGCGGAGGCCTTCCTGCTGTGCGCCGATTTCATCGCCGGCGACAATGTGTGCCTCATTCTGGGCGACAACTTCTTCTACGGCCACGGCCTGCCGGAAGTCCTGCAGGAGGCAGCCTCCCTGGAAGAGGGTGCCCAGGTCTTCGCCTATCCCGTGGCCAATCCCAGCGAGTTCGGCGTGGTCGAGTTCGATGGCACGGGACGGGTCTTGTCGCTGGAGGAAAAGCCGTCACGGCCCCGTTCCCACCACGCCGTGACCGGCATCTACTTCTACGACAGCCAGGTGTGCGCCATCGCCCGGGAACTGAGGCCGTCCGGCCGCGGCGAATTGGAGATTACGGATGTCAACGGCACCTATCTTGAACGGGGCGCTCTGAGGGTCAGGGAGTTGGGGCGCGGAGTGGCCTGGCTGGATACGGGCACCCACGACTCCCTGCTGGAGGCGTCCCGCCTGGTGCAGATGTTGCAGCAACGGCAGGGGCTCATGGTGTCGGCACCGGAGGAAATCGCCTGGCGGCGCGGTTTCATCTCGCTGGCGCAGATGAAGGCACTGGGGCAGCGGATGGCCGGCAACGCCTATGGCCGCTACCTTGTGGCACTGGCGGAGCAGGTCGCTCGCAACCAGCCTTCCGCGCTGTCGGATACCTGAAAAAAGAAGCCCGAATCCGGGTATAATCCCCGGTCTGCCCCTGTTTGGGCATGACCCGGAAACGCGCATGCGAGAGACTTGAATTCATGGACACAGACATCGCAGAACTGGTGGCCCCGTACGGGGGCAAGTTGGTTGACCTGCTCGTGCCGCCGGAGGAGAGGCAGGAACTGAAGGACTACGCCAACCGGCTCCCGTCCTTCCAGCTGCACGAACGGGCCGTCTGCGACTTGGAACTGCTGGCCACGGGCGGTTTTTCACCGCTGACCTCGTTCATGGGCGAGGCCGACTACCGAAGCGTACTGTCGGACATGCGGCTGGTGAACGGCACCTTCTGGCCGATTCCCGTCACGCTGCCCCTGAACCCGGTCCCGGAACTGCGTCTGGGACAGGACATCACGCTGCGGGATGCCATGAACAATGTTCTGGCCGTACTGTCCGTGCGTGAAATCTTTGCCTGGAACCCGGTGGAAGAAGCGTCCTGCGTGATTGGCTCCACCAATCCGCGCCATCCGCTGATATCCGAGATGGACCGCTGGGGTTCGGTCAACGTCGCGGGGCACCTGCGCGTGCTGGCCCTGCCGGCGCATTTCGACTTCGCGCATCTGCGCCTGACCCCGGCCGCCACCCGTGCCCGGCTGGCCGCCTCCGGCCACGGCAACGTGGTCGCATTCCAGACCCGCAATCCGTTGCATCGGGTCCACGAGGAACTGACCAAGCGCGCCATGGCGCGCATCGACGGCTCCTTCCTCCTGCATCCCGTGGTCGGCATGACGCGTCCCGGCGATGTGGACCATTTCACGCGCGTTCGGACCTACCAGGCCCTGATCGACAACCATTATCCGCCGGAACGCGTGCATCTGGCCCTGTTGCCGCTGGCCATGCGCATGGCCGGCCCGCGCGAGGCCTGCTGGCACATGCTGATTCGACGCAACTTCGGTGCCAACCACATGATCGTCGGGCGCGACCACGCCGGTCCCGGCAACGACTCGGAGGGCCGGCCCTTCTACGGCCCCTTCGATGCCCAGGAGCTGGCCGAGCGGCACAGCGCCGAAATCGGGGTCAAGGTGGTTCCGTTTGACAACATGGTCTATCTGGAGAACGAGCAGCGATATGCGCCGGAGAGCGAGGTCGCGCCCGGTACCAAGACCCTGAACATCTCCGGCACACAGGCGCGGGAAGAGTATCTGGGCCAGGGCCGCCTGCTGCCGGCCTGGTACACCCGGCCGGAGGTGGCGGAGATCCTCAAGGAAAGCTACCCGGCGCTGGACCGTCAGGGAATCTGCATCTGGTTTACCGGTCTGAGCGGTTCCGGCAAGTCCACCACCGCCAGCATCCTGATTCCGCTGCTGATGCAGGAGGGCCGCAAGGTTACCCTGCTGGACGGCGACGTCGTGCGCACCCACCTCTCGCGCGGCCTCGGGTTCTCCAAGGAGGATCGGGACCTCAACGTTCGCCGCATCGGGTTCGTGGCGGCGGAGATCGCCGGCCACGGCGGTTGCGTGGTGGCCTCGGCGGTCAGTCCCTTCCGCACGACGCGCAACGACGTGCGGAACATGGTGGGTCCGGACAACTACATTGAAGTATTCGTGGATACGCCGTTGGAGGTCTGCGAGGCCCGGGATACGAAGGGGATGTACAAGGCGGCCCGGCGCGGCGAAATCAAGAACTTCACGGGCATCGATGATCCCTACGAGGCACCCGAGCATCCGGAAATCGTGCTGGACACCGTGAACCATGAGCCGCTGGAGAACGCCCGGACCATCATGGACTATCTGTGCAGGCGCGGATTCATACGCTAGGGACTGGGTTTGGCCCCGGAGCGACCATGCACAAGGATCCACCGGCAACCACCGTGCACGACGCGGACCTCGCACAGGAGGACACGGCCGCGGAGGATCTGTCTCCGTTCGCGCTGATTTGGTCGGTGGCCAAGGAACTGCTGTTGGTCCTGGTTCCCGCGCTGGTGCTGGCCCTGCTGGTCAACCGGCTGGTGGCCGAGACCACCGTGGTCTTCGGCTCGAGCATGGAGCCGCTGCTGATGCCGTATCAGCGTCTGGTGGTGGAGAAGGTCTCGTACCGCTTTGCCCCGCCGGCCGTGGGCGATGTCGTGGTCCTGGACATACCGAACCAGCGTGAAAACCTGATCAAGCGGGTGATCGCCGCACCCGGGGACACCCTGGAGATCGTGGAGGGCGAGGTCTGGGTCAACGGCATCCGGCAACCGGAAGCCTATGTCCAGAGCCGGATGGAGGAATCGCTCCGGCCGCGGCAACTGGACGACGACGAATATTTTGTGATGGGCGACAATCGGCCCAACAGCCACGACAGCCGGAATTTCGGCCCGGTGGTCAGTGATCAGATCGTGGGCCGCGCCTGGCTGCGCTACTGGCCCCTGCCCGACATAACGCTCTTTCCATCCTGAGTTTCCATGCTCACCGGGACCCACTGGCCACCGGCCGTCAAGATCACGGTTGGCTCCATCCTGGGCCTGCTGGCGATTGGTTTGCTGATCGTCTTTCGGGCGATGATTGCCCCCACGGTGGTGGCGTGCCTGGTGGTGTTCATCCTCAATATCCCGGTGGAAAGGCTGGAGCGTCGCGATCTGCCGCGCAGCATTGCGGCGGTCATCGTCTATGCACTGCTCATTGGACTGGTAGCCCTGCTGTGGCTCGTCCTGGGGCCGTGGATCCAGAGGTTTTTGGTGCAGTTGCAGTCCGATCTGGATGCGCTGCTGCGCAGCATCAATACCTCCACCGTGCCCTGGATGGAGTCGATCAGCCTGCCCCTGGTCGGCGAGGTCGAGTTTCTCAGCGGCGATCTGATCACCCAGTTCAACCAGGAGATACAGACCGTCATCGTGAACGGCCTGGGCAGTCTGACCACCTACCTGGGCAGCCTGACGTCCGGCCTGCTGAGCATCATCTATGTGATCGTCCTCAGTTTCTGGATGCTCAAGGACTGGAACCGGCTCAAGGCGGTCTTCGCCCGCGCCATCCCCGATCCCTGGCGGTCCGAGGCGGTCGAACTGGCCAGCGAGCTGGATCGCATTTGGATGGCATTCCTGCGGGGGCAGGTGCTCCTGGGCCTGGTCGTGGGCTGCACGGTCTTCATGGCCCTGTTCATCGTCGGGGTGCCGAACGCCCGGGCCCTAGCCGTCATCGCCGGCGTGCTCGAGTTCCTGCCGATTGTGGGACCCATCGCCAGCGGAGTGGTCGGGGTCACGGTGGCGCTCATCTCGGGTTCCAACTGGCTGAACATGCCCCACCTGTGGTTCGCGGCCCTGGTGGCCGGCCTGTACATCGTGATCGGTCAGGTCGAGAGCATCTATTTCATTCCGCGCTTCATTGGCCGGCGGGTCCACCTGCATCCGGCCGTGACCTTCACGGTCATCATCTTCGGCGCGCTCCAGTTCGGGGTCATCGGCGTGCTGCTGGCGGCGCCAACGTTTGCCAGTTCCGTCCTGATCGTGCGCTACATCTGGAACAAGCTGTGGGATCGTCCCGGCGTGCCGCGCATCACCGAGGATTCGGCGGATCCGGCCTTGGAGTGGGAGGCGCTCCGTTCGAACGACATCAAGGCAGTGCTGTTCACGCTGGACGGGACCTTGACACGGTTCAGCACCCGGCTGGCGGATCGGTTCCTGACGCCCATGGGCTGGATCCTGGGGGGAGAACGCTGGCCCATCTGGCGTCGCCGCGAAGTCCTGCTGCATGTGCAGGGCGATCTGGCGGGGTTTGTGGCGCGCCTGTACAACTTGCTGATTCGCCTGCGCGTGAATGATCGCCGCTTGCAGAAAATCCTGCATCCCACCCTGGGCCTGACCGCAGCCAGCAACCTGCAGTTGCACGAGGATGTGCTGCCCGCCCTGAATCGGCTGCAGGAGGAGGGTCTGCGTCTGGGGTTGATCACCATTCGGCCCCGCTCTGCGCTTGAAACGCAGTTGCGGGAGGCCGGCCTGCCCCTGGATGTGTTCGACGTGGTGGTGACTCGGGAACAGATGTCCAAGCTGCCTCCGCAGCGGGACGGCGTACGCCATGCCCTCCTCGGCCTGGGTCTGGATCCGGAGCGCATCGTGCTGGTCAGCTGCCTGGACGTGTTTCTGGCACCGGCCCGCACCCTGGGGCTGTCCACGGTGGGGGTGCAGCGCGAAATCAGCTCGGTGCGCAATCTCCGTCAGGAACTGCGGCTGCTGCGGACCATGACTGAACTGCCAATCCGTTTGCTGGGAAGGGAATGAGCTTTGACTTCCGGTCGCCCGCCGGTCGCCGACTTTCGCAGTTCACGCTGATTCACGTGGGCACCGCCCTGACCGTGGTGCCGGTCACCAGCGTCCTGAACCGCGTGATGATCGCCGAGATGGGGTTGTCGAGCACACTGGTGGCGTTTCTCGTGACGCTGCCCTATCTGCTGTCGCCGCTGCAGATTTGGTTCGGCGCGGTTATGGATCGGCAGGTTGCCGGCGGCGGCCGGTTTGTGCCGTGGACGCGGCTGGGGGGGCTGTTGGCGACAGTCGGCGCCTCGCTGATGGCTTTCACCGTTTTCCTGATCCCGGAAGGCCCGGTCCTGGGACTGGCCGCCACGGCGGTGGTGTTCCTGTTGTGGGGCGTGGGCATCAATCTGTCGTCGGTGGCCTATCTGGCCCTGCTGTCGGCACAGGCGGATGCGCAGGAACGGAGCCGCACGGTTGGGGTCATGTTCACCGCCATGATTGCGGCGAGCATTGGTACCGGCCTCTTTCTGTCGTCGCAGTTGGAAACCTACTCCCAGGCCCGACTAACCGTGGTGCTGATTGCGGTGCCGGTAATCGCCCTGGTGCTCGTGCTGCTGGGCGGCCTGGGTCTGGAAGGGCCGTCCACGTCAACGGAAGGCAAAGTGCAGGAACGGACCTCGCCCGGCCTGCTGCTGCGGTCGCTCAGGGACAATCCGGTAGCGCGCCGCTTCTTCGGCTACCTGATGCTAGTACTGATCTGCATCCACACGCAGGATGTCCTGCTGGAACCCTTCGGGGCGGAAGTGTTGGGCATGCCCGTCGCGGCCACGTCGCGGCTGGTCTCGATTTGGGGGGCCGGCTTCCTGGTTACCATGCTGGGCGGCATTCCGCTCGTGCGCAGGTACGGCGAACGCGCTGTGTCCGGCGCGGGATCCTGTCTGGCCGCCGCCGCCTTTCTCCTCATTTCCGGATCAGGCCTGCTGGGGCAGCCCTACCTGTTCATGGGATCCGTGTTCCTGTTGGGCCTGGGCGGCGGCTTGATGACACAAAGCAACCTGGCGTTCATGTTGCGCATGACCGTGCCCCGGGCCCGGGCGCTGTATATCGGTACCTGGAGCGTCGCGAACTTCCTGGGCCAGGCCATGATCTTCGTACCCGTGAGTCTGGGCGAATCCCTCCGCCTTCTCAGCGGCAGTGCCTGGCTGGGCTATGCCGCAGTCTTCGTGTTGGAGGGTGCGGGTATCATCGGAGCCATATTCCTGTTGCGTTCCATTAGGGTTGAGGCCTTCCAGCGAAAGGCGAACGAGCAGCTGCCCGATCCGCCGGCCAAACAGGCCGAACCGGTTGGAGTGCCACTCGGCTGACGGCCCCTGACCGTTGCCGGTTTCGCCCGCCGATTTCCGCACACGAAGGTTTGGACTCCATGATGCTGTACAAACTCATCATTACGTTCGATGCCCGCGACGGAGAGGCCGGCGCCGGACAACGCTTCTTCGCCCAGAATATTGCGCCATTGGTGCAGGGACACGGACGAGTCTATGTCGGCGAGATTTGGTGGACCATGTGGGGCGAGATACCCCAGTTCCTGGGTGGCATCATCGCGGAAGGCTCGGCAGATGCCCTCCGGGAACTGGTGCGGACCGACCGCTGGCAGAAGCTGTGGGAGGAGTTCCGGTCACTGGTCGACAATCTGTCCCTGAAGCTGGTGCAGGAAGAGGTTTGACCGCCGCCGGTGCGGCCGGTGCCAAGGATCCCGCAGCATGGAGAATTCCATACCCGGGCATCGCAGCTTGGTGGTGTTCCTGGAAAACGGTGGTGCGTTCGGGCACTCGAATCTGCCGCCAATCCTGAGCCGTGCGCTGGACTACTGGAGCGAACGCGGCGCCCGCACGATGCTGTCCATGCTGGGTGCGGACCGCTACTGGCGGGAGATCCGGGTTCTGGAGGACCAGAGAGCATGTCCCGATGAGCTGCTTTCGACTCTCGTGGGGATCAGCCAGCGTTCCGTGGCCGACCTGTTGGTGCTCACCCACGGAACGCCCGAGGGGGCGGTTGGCTGGCAGGGAGCCTGTCTGGATCAGGGGTTTCTGAACGAACTGCAGGCGGTGCGGGTGGGGCATGGGTTGCCCTTGCATCTTGGATGCGTCTACACCATTGCCTGCCATTCCGCCAGCCAAGCCGATGCCTGGCTGGCAGTGGGAGCCCAAGCGGTGAATGGCGTACTGGGCGAAAACTGGCTGCCGGTGCCGACCCTGCCGCTGTTTCTGGCCCGATGGCAGAGGGGGGCCACATTCGGGGAGGCTGCGCTGACGGCCCACCTGCGGGCCCTGCACTGGGCGCGCGGCCTGGCGGGCCGCGACGAAACATGGCGTGGCCGAATTGAGGCAAGCCGCCAGATGGTGGCCGGCCGGCGGGATGTCCGGTTGGCTGAGAGTCTGTTGGGGATCCGGGCCTAGAACAGGTCGGGAACCAGATCCTGAATGAGGCTGAAGGCGGCCCATCCGACCAGATAGGCGACGAGCACGGCCGTGAGGATTGCCCTGATTTTGCCGGCGATGCTCATGCCGCCAAAGCCCCGATCGTTCCGCGTGCTGGATTTGCTGTCGGCTAGGAACGGATCCTGTTCCACCACCGGGGCCGGTCCCGGTGCGGACAGGGGCGGGGTGCCGGCCGGGGCCGGCCCGAACGGATTGACGGGTTCGGCGGGTTGCGATGTGATTTGGGGACTGTGGGCCGGCGGCAGGCCGGAGGGCGGCTCGGCCAGACTGGGTCCGGTGGCAGGCCCCGAGGGAACGGTTGGTGAGGGCTGAACCGGCGGCGGTGTGGCCCCGGCCGGCCAGGTGGGGGGCGGGGTCGCGGGTTGCTGTTGCACAACGGGCACCGGGGGAGCGCTGGTTTCCTGTTGGGCCAGGCTGCGGAGGTTCTCGTCAAACCGGGGTATCTCGGTGGCGAGCTGCCACACCCTTTCCCGCGGGATGAGGACAACCCGGATTTCCGTGGAGGCGAAGGCGTGTTCGGTTACGGGCGCCTGGGACAGGAGGCTGCCCAGGCCAATGGCACTGGTGGGTTCCAGGTACTGTATTTGCCCATCCTCCGCTTCCAGCAGGACCTTGCCTTCCTGGAGCAGGTACAGGGCGGTGACGGTATCGCCGCGCGTGAACAGTTGTTCCTGGGGATAGAAGACGACCGGTTGCAATTCGGACTGAATGCGTGCCAGTTCCTGGCCGGTCAGGCCCCAGAAGACGCTGAAGCCGTGCAGGTCGCCCAGGTCACTTTCGGCGCGCAGGCCGGTCGGCGGGGTTGGTGGCTCTTCCGAGGCCTCCGACGGTTGAGGTGCCTTGTCGGGCGTCAGGAGCGTATTGATTTCGGGGAACTGTTCGGCCAGGCGCAACAGGTAGATGCGGGGCAGGACCAGCAGTTCGGTGTCCACGGTGGCGGTTGCCTGCTTGGTGCGAGGTGTCTGTGCCTGGAGGCTGTCCAGGCCAAAGACGTCCTGCACCGCGGCCCGGCTCAGTTCCTGGTTGACCCCGATGTCCGACGGGGTTGACAGTTCGATTTCGCCCGAGTGGACCACATAGAACTCGGCACTCGGTTCCCCGGGCCGGTAGACGACCTGCCCGGCCGATACGGTGCGGGTGGTGATCACCTGGGACACGGCCTTCAGGACATGGTCCGGCAACGCTGCCAGTTCGCTGACGCTGGCCAGTGAGACGTCGCCGGCCACCGGCGCGGGGGCGGCGACCGTATCCGGCCGGGCGGGTATGGCCGGCCGGTTGAGGGCCCGTTGCAGGACGGGATGCACTTGGTTGATGCGGTGGAAGTCGTTGCGCGACAGCTCCCAGCAAAGGGTGGGTTCCTCCGCCACGACCGTATGGTTGTAGGGAATGTCGCTCGCCAGGTTTTCGCCGCCCAGCAGCGCACTGTCCTCGATCAGCATCGGGGGCTGGCTGTCCGTCATGCGGGACAGGCTGCCTTCCACAGCCAGATACAGGCCGCTGGGTTGTTCGCCCGACCTGTACAAGGTGTCGCCCAGTTGCAGTTCCATGGGGGACAGGGCTGCCGCCACCATGGTCAACACGTCGGTTCCCAGACCCGAGAAGGCCGGCAACCGATGCAGCCGCCGCCGCAGATGCTCGGTCAGGCGGGTGGAGGAATCGGTGCTGCCAAGACTGTGCGCGAAATGGACCCCCAGCCGGGGCTGGGCTTCCAGCAGGTCCGCAAACGTTTCGGCCGTCATTTCCCAGAACGTTACCGGCGGGCTTTCGGCCCGGGCTGTCATCTGTGCCGGCGAGTTGGTGAAGAAGTCCCTGGCACCCAGCACGTTGCCGGCGGTCAGGGTGACCATGGTGCGGCCGTCGCTGTCCAGGAGGCCGACCCGGCCCGACTTGATGACGGCGAAGGAATCACTTTCCTCGCCCCGTCGGCAAAGCGACTGGTACTGTTCGACGGTGCGTTCCTGCATGCCCGATGCCAACAGGTGCAATTCCTCCGGGGCCAGGGCGGCGAATTCGCTTTGCAGGTATTCAACCAGGGTGTCCATGGAGCAATCAGGTGGCAGTGGGGGCAACGGCGCAGGGGGCGCTGGGGTTCAGGCTATTCTAAACTACGATTGCTTCTCCCGTTCGGAGGAACCGGAAGGGGCGGGGCGAGCCCGGGCGCGTCTTCCCCCGGGACATGGAGAAACGGCGCATGTCGTCTGGACCCGCAGCCGCAACCCGCGACCCGCCGCAACCTTGGACTGCCCCGTGCCGAAACGACCCATGGCCGAGATGTGCCGGGTCCTTTCGCGTCTGGCCGCGGCGATGCATCCGGCCCAAGGGCAACTTCGCCAACCATCCCGTCGGTTTGGCTCCCTGTTGTGGCAGGGGCGGCCGGGTGTCGGTGTCGGATGCACATCGGGTGCCTGAACTTCCGCGTGTTGTTCTGCAGCGGCTGTGGAATATTCAAACGGTACCCCCCCCCAAAAAAAATTTCACTGTACTGCAAGGAGAATCGCATGAACGGATTGCAAGCTGTTGTTACAGCAAAAAACCAAGCACTCATGTATTTTGCCGAAGAAGGCATCCGACGGCTGGGTTTGGAAGAGTTGAAGTACGATGAAAACAAAAACCGGTGGCGTGTTACCCTGAGCTTCGATCTGTATTTGGAGGATATGGATATTTTCGAAGCACAACCCCGGAAATTCAAGAACATCATAGTGAATGATGATGACGGTGAAGTGGTCGCGATTGAAGATGGAACATTGAAATAGTCGGGTGGTCGAATTATGCGTTGGCGACAGTGTCTTTTGAACGCGAACGTTTTGGTGTTGTACGTCGCCGGGCGCATCGACAAGGGGCTGATTGGATCACACCGGCGGCTCAGAGAGTACATTGAAGACGATTTTGATGTGCTGATGTTGATTCTAAAAAAGATCAGAAAATTGTAACTATTGTCAATATATTGACTAAAATATCTAATTTTATCGAAGACAGGGCAGCAGCTGGACCCAACCGACTGCTTGCGGAGTTGCACCGCGTGGTCTTGGAAACCAGGGAAATCGTCGTAGCCAGTACCGACGCCTGCGAAGTTGACGGGTTCACTCGAATCGGACTAGGCGATGCCGGTCTGCTGACACTGGCAGCCTCCGAGTCTCCAATCATAACAGCCGATAGGGAACTATATGAGCGTGCGTGTAGAAACAACGCCGATTCGGCTTTTAATTTCTGGCATCTATCCAATCAATATCAAGTGTACGGACGCATAATTTTGAATAGATAACCTGAAATGAACGCGCAGTCGCATCTTCTGGATGTTACACATCCGGACCGGGATAGGATGTGGACAGTATCGGCAGCATTGTGTTGTTGATCGAGCTTCTGCCGATTGATCCAGAGTCGTACATAAACAACTATTTGCCTTATATGGAGGCATGGCCGGTCGCGTAGGTCGCGGTGCGCATGGAACCGACATCCGGGCTCGCCAATCGCAGGACCTGCTGCACTTCGGCAACATTGTCGGAGGCCTTCCATCCGCCCATTCTGAACAGGCACGGACCCTTGGTTGCACCGTGCGCCACTCCAATCGGCTCAAGTCCTATAATGCTCTACGGCCGCCCCGCTCCTTCATTCTGCGATGTCAACCGAATCCAGTCCTGCCACATGGGAACGCGTGCTCAAGTACGCGTCCATGCTGATCGTGTTCCTGACCATGCTGGTGATGGGCGCCCTGCCCAAGCTGCTGCCCGGGGCTGTGCCCGGAGACATGGATTCCGCGGCCATGTTTGCCGAGTTCGGCTATCCGGAGTGGTTCATGCATGCAACCGGCGGCCTGGAGCTGTTGGCAGTTCTGCTGGTTCTGCTGCCCATTACCCGCTGGTACAGCGGCCTGCTGACGGCGGCCATCATGGTCGGGGCCCTGTTCACCTTGCTGCGTGTCGGCATGCTCTCCGAAACCGCGGTCGTCAATGTTGTCATCTTGGCAGCTGCCCTGTACCTGGCCTGGCACGAGTGGAAGCACGCTCCCAACATCCTGCTGCTGCGGGCCTGACGGTCCGGGAAGTCTGGAGGGGAACGGGCTCGGGATGCCGAAGGCTACCACCCTTGAGGCAATCCGTTTGCAGCCGGTACGCGGAATCAACGGTGGGGTCCGCCCCACTACAATGGTCCGCCGGCTCCGCACCCGGATCCTGTCAAACCTGCCATCCCGCACATGAAGATCACCAGCATTGTCACCGAAAGCTTCCGGTGGCCCCGTCACAAGCCCATCACCAACGGCCTCCACACGTACACGCATTCGGGGCTGGGCGTGGTTCGGGTCGAGACGGACGGCGACCTGACCGGCATTGGCATCGGCAGCCTTGATTCGGTCGTGAAGGCCGCTGTTGAGCGCTTTGCCATCGATCTGATCGGCAAGGATCCCCTCGACATCGAACGCCACTGGCATGACATGTGGGTGCCCAAGCTGGTGGGACGCCGCGGGCTGACCACGCGGGCCATCGCGGCCCTCGACATCGCGCTCTGGGACTTGAAGGCCAAGGCGGCCGGCATGCCGCTGTACAAGCTCCTGGGCGGGTACCGGAACCGTGTTCCGACCTATGTGGCCGGTGGCTACTACGAGGATGGCAAGGGGCTGGACGAGCTGGCCCGGGAAATGCTGGACAGCGTGGCCATGGGGGCCCGCGCCGTGAAGATGAAGGTGGGGGCGGTCTCCCAGCGCGAGGATCTTGCACGCGTACGGACCGTGCGGGAGGCGGTGGGGCCGGATGTGGCGATCATGGTGGATGCCAACTGCGCCTACCGCGCCCACGAGGCTATTCAGTTTGCCCGTTTGATCGAACCTCTGGACATCTTCTGGTTTGAGGAACCGGTGCAGCCGGACGACATGGCCGGCCACCGGCGCCTGGCTCAATCGACGTCCATACCGGTGGCCACCGGCGAGAACGAGTACACCCGTTACGGCTTTCGCGACCTGATTCGGGAGGAGGCGGCCGCCATCTTCAACGCCGATGCCCTCGTGCTGGGCGGTGTCAGTGAATTCATGAAGGTGGCCTATCTGGCCCAGGCCCATGATCTCTCGATTGCCCCGCACGGGCCGCAGCAGCTCCACATCCATCTGCTGGCGGCGATTGCCAACGGCCTGATCCTGGAGTTCTACCGGGAGTCCACGGATCCCATGCACGGACAGACATATGTCCATGACGTGGTCATCAACGAGGACGGTACCGTCAGCCCGCCCGAAGTGCCCGGAGCCGGGCTGGAACCCAACTATCCGGCCCTCGAGCGGTTCCGCGTGTTCTGATGGCTCCCCGGCCTGGTTTCGTCCAGCCCGTCTCCTTTAGTCACTCAAATCCTTGCAGCGAGTCGAACGAACCATGAGCAATTCCGGGAATTCGTCCCTCAACGTCGTGCTGGTGGTGGTAGACACACTGCGCACCCAGTACCTGGCACCCTATGGCAACGACTGGATCCACACGCCTAGCATCGCCCGTTTTGCCGCGGAAAGCCTGCGTTTCACGCGGGCCTATCCGGAGTGCCTCCCCACCATTCCCACGCGGCGCACCCTGCATACCGGCCGCCGGGCCTATCCGTTTCGCACCTACGATCCGGTGCCCTGGGACAACGTGTACCTGCCCGGGTGGCAACCGATGTATCGGGACGAGGCCACTGTGGCGGAGGCCCTCTCCCAGGGCGGCTACCACACCGGCTTCTATTCCGACGTGCCGCACTACATGGTCCCGGGCATGAACTTCACGCGCGGCTTCCAGCAGTGGGAGTACATTCGCGGGCAGGCCGAGGATCGCTTCCTGGCGGGTCAATTCGCCGACGAGGCCCTGTTGCAGCGGTACCGCGGCAACCCCGACCGCATTCGCAACCACCTGGTCAA
Organism: uncultured Caldilineaceae bacterium; assembly: GCA_964566955.1. Taxonomy (GTDB): domain Bacteria; phylum Chloroflexota; class Anaerolineae; order Caldilineales; family Caldilineaceae; genus Bin34. The sequence goes on from CAZMKQ010000037.1 coordinate 22,231, forward strand.
CGTGCGGCCGGACCTGCCGGAGGAGGAGTGGCACACTGCCCGCACGTTCCGCAGCGCCATGCGCTTTCTCGAACAGAACCAGGGCTCGGAACAGCCGTTCTACCTCTATGTGGACAGCTTCTCGCCGCATGAGACCTGGGAGGCCCCGCTTCACTACTACGACCTGTACGCCAGTCGCGACGTGCGGGAGCCCATTTGGCTGACGGTGCCCTACGGGCCGCTGCTGGACCAGAATCCCGAGTTGGAACAAAGCCTCGCAAGCCTGAAGGCAAACTATGCCGGGCTGGTGACACTCGTGGACACCTGGTTCGGGCGGCTGATGCAGACCCTGGACAACCTGAAGCTGCGCGACCGCACGCTGGTGGTCCTGATGGCGGACCACGGCACGAACTTCGCGGAGAACCCGGAGAAGGTGGTCGGCAAGCCGGCCGGCTACATGTACCCCGGCACAATGCATATCCCGTTAATGGTGCGCCACCCGGACGGTGCCGGAGCGGGCCGGACCTCGGACGAACTGGTCTACACCCTGGATGTGCCGGCCACCGTCATGGCCGCGACCGGCGTTGCGCCGCAGGGCGGCATCGAGGGCCGCAACCTGCTGGCGGATTCAGGCGACGGCCGCGAGTGGCTGACCTGTCGCTACGGAGACCATGTGTGGTACCGGGACGATCGGACCTGGTTCTTCAGTTCGCTGGAGTTCGAGGGGCCGCGGGTTTTCGACCTGGAGGCGGACCCGGACTGCACCGTCAACATTGCGGCGAAGGCTGCGGATCGCATCGATCTGGCCCGGACGCGCATCCTGGCCGATGCCGACGGCGATCTGGTGCGCCACGCCAGCCCGCGTTGGACGGATGCCATTGGGCGCCGCCCCGGTCCGTAGAGTCGGGTAAGGAAGGGACGGTTGGAAGTTTGGTGCCGGGGATGGGACTATTACCATCGACTGATTTAGGGTGTCTCATCCTATTTGTACCACTTTTTGTCCCACGATCAACTACCGCGCCTGTACGGTGCCGCTTGTTGAGTCCTTTGGACCCCATGGTCCTGTGCCGGAGGGCTTGCCCGGGGACATCTGCTTGCCCTTGGTGCAGTGCGCCACCAGCCGTACATCCGGCCTGGACGCAACGCCGCTGCAACGCTTGAAAAAGGAGAACTATCGTGGCCGCCCGCACCACCAGGACCTGAACGGCCTTAAACCCACCGGTAGTGCTACGCTCCAGCAGATTTGGCTGCATACGGACCTGCAAGGTGTCATCGGCACCCGGTCACAGCGCAACCCCCAGGAACCCGGAGGCACACCGTTCATGTCATCCAGAGCACGCCCCTGTCCGATTTGGGAGAGTCCACCTTCCGTGCACGAGATCGGCAGGTCACCTCTTTTCTGCCCGTCGCCGCGTGCCGGCGGCCGGTTCCTGCTGGATCGAACCGGCGTCCCTCTGCTGCAGAAGGAATGCCTGAGCGATAGGCGGAGAGCCAATCTCAGCTACTGGATCTACCATCACAACCTTCAATATCAGCTGTTCGACGAATTTTCGGACCCGCGGAGGGACTCGCTTGTCCTGAACCGCGAGTGGGTGAAAGGCAAGCGGGGCCGCATACCCTCGACATCGGATCGCATGGTGACGTTCCTACGCGAATTGATCCGCTGTGACGATGCCGACAAACAGCCCCTTGACGCTCTGCTGATGGCGGCCGGCGGTTGCCGAAATGACGGCGATTTAGCAGAGCTTCGGAGGCACGCAGTGGAGCAGGGCTGGACGGGGAGCCGCGACCCAAACTTGACAGGCAGGATCTCATCAAACCGCATCAACCTTTCCGCACGCATCCATGTGGAAGAGCAGCTCCGCGATGTCGGCACTGGCCGGAACGGTTTCGTGGCGATGTGGTTCGCCGACTGCATGGCGGCGGTGTTCGAGAACGGGATCGCATCCGCAATCGAGGACGCCGGCTACACACCCGTGCGCATCGACCGGCAGGAGTTCCTGGGCAAGGTGGACGATGAGATCATGGCCGAAATCCGCAAGTCCCGGTTCATGGTGGCCGACTTCACAACCATGGAGGAGTGCGGTGCCCGCGGCGGTGTCTACTACGAGGCGGGTTTCGCCCGCGGCTTGGATATTCCCGTGATCCACACCGTTCACGAGGACTGCATGGACGACGTGCACTTCGACACAAGTTCCATCAACCACATAACCTGGAAGGAACCGGAGGACCTGCGGGAGAAGCTCCACAGGCGGATTGAGGCCACGCTGGGACGCGGTCCGGGCGATCCGTCGACCGAGGGGCGTGGCGGTGTCCAGTGACCGCCATGCGCACACTCCCCCCTGCACCCCACCGACGCCGACTTTGCGGCCCTTCGCCACCGGGACGGCTTCTATGTGGACAAGACCGGTTTGTTCCGGGATCTGCTTGAGACGGATCCAAGCCCCCTGCCCAGTTCACCACTGACCACGCGCCACCAGTTTCTGGCGCGTCCGCGGCGCTTCGGCAAGACGCTGCTGATCAACACGCTGGAGGCCTGGTTCCAGGGTTTGCCGCCGGGCCACCGGTTGAATCCCACAGACGACACCGAGCCCCTGGACGGCCTACCCGCGGGCTGGACTTCGCCGGCGTAGCTGTGGGCGGGCCTGGATGCCGAGGACTGGCACGGATCGCACGGCTGGCATCCCGTGATTCGGCTTAACCTGTCCCGTGCGGCGGCTTCATCGCCCGCCGGTACGCTCACATACCTGCAGAACTACCTGTACAGCGTGATCCGGTTGTGGCGGCGACGCAGTGGGCGGAGCCTCGGTACCGATCCAACGGCGGCCACTGCGTCGCCGGCGGAACTCCTGACCACCCTCGTTGAAGACCTTGCGGACATCTACGAACCGGAACCCGTGGTGCTGGTCGACAAGTACGATGCGCCGATTGTCAACCACATCGGGACCGACCGATCCCTGGAACCCGCGGTTGTGGAACTCCGCGAATTCATCCGCGTGCTGAAGGACGACGAGGGCTTGCTCTACGGCGTGTTCGTGACGGGCATCACACGCTTTGCGCGCCGCCACCTGTTCGCCGCGGCCAACAACTTCATCGACATCTCCGACCGGCCCGCCTACAGGGCTCTCTGCGGCTTCACGGAGGACGAGGTGGACCGGGATCTGGCCCCCTACCGGGCGCGCCTCGCGGAACGGGAGCCCGGGTTGGACGATGCGGCCATTCGGGCCGCGTGGCGGGATCTCTACAACGGCTACCGCTTCTCGGAACTGCCCTCAACCCAGCGCGTCTACAACCCCTTCACACTGACCAACGGGGTGTTCCGCGAGCACGCGGAACCGGATCGCCGCCGCGCGGCGGCCGACGGCCAGATGCCGTCGGCCTGGAGCAAGTCCGGTCACCCGGGTCTCATCGCGCGTCTGGCCGCAGACCCGCGCCAGGTCCTGACGGAGGCAGTCGGGCGCATGCCGCCGCCATCGCCAGGTCCTAAGGCCGACTTGTTCCCGACCGCGTCGACCACCGGCCTATCGCCAGACAGTTATGGCATGTGTGATCCGAACATCAAACAGGCTGTTTGCCGCGCTTCACTGTATAGGTGATCAGCTGCGGGTGGCATACTGCGAAACCGCAGCCCTCGCCAACACCCCATCGAACCGAAGCCCCATGTTTCATCTCCGCGCCCTGGTCCCGATGTTGGTCCTGGGACTGTTGCTGACCGGTTGCATCATGCCCGCGATGGCTCCATTACTGAGTACCCCCACACCCGCACCCACACCGCCACCTACTGAAGAACCCCCGCCACCTACCGAAGATCTGAACGCGGTGTGGCAGGCCCAGGATTACAAGGTGGTGAGCGCCTCGCATGGTTCCTTTGCAGGGAGAACCCGCAGTCGCATCAGTCTGGTGGCTCCCGATGCGGTCACCCCGGAACAACGCTTGGCCACGTTGATGGAAGAGGCCCTGCGGGCCTACCGCCAGGGCGAGATTGAAGACACAGCCTTCTTGACACTCTGGCCCGGCGAGTTGGACCATCCAGGCTGGCAGCTGGCTCGAATCACGTTTGCGTCCGATCGGTGCGGGTGGACCGGGGAAGAATGCCAAGGCTCCCACTGGAGTGACGTCTTTGCCAACTCAGCCATATTCACAGAGGAACAGCTGAGGATTGATGCTTTCCAGAATAAGGTCCGCGAGCGGTTCCACGAACCCTATTTGGCGCTGAACGAGGAAGGCCAGCCCCTGTCGCAGGCGGGGTGGGCCTGTTACGACCCCATCGTTGACGTCCCCGCCGAAGGTGGGTGCTATTTGGGAACACTATATCGGGAAGGCATGAATCGAACGACCTGCCGACAGTTCGACTTGCAGTGGTTGTGGCCGGATGAAGAGTGGGGGGTTTTGGACACTGCTTGCGCCCAGGACCGGATGGACCGCTATACGGCATCTCAACTGGATTTGGATTTGGCGACCGTGGCAGGCAACTTTGATGCCATGCTGATGCTCTCTTGGGGTTCTGAAACAGAGGTCATTGGGGAGATACCGCGGGCCTTGGAGGAACAACAGGATTTCCAGCGCAGGTAGATGCGCACGCTTCAGAAGATTGGCGCCAGCCCGCGAGGACTACAACCAGGTGGGCCATGTCTGGTATGCGCCACCGGGTAGCTCGCCGGCCACCCCCCGCGAACGGGCGTAACCCCAATGCGCGGCAAACGGCCAAGCTTGCGGACATCAGGGAGGAACTTGTGGGCACCGGACACACACCGCCGGACAATCGGCAATTGGCCAACGTTGTGCTGAAGCTCACCAACGTGATGGAAGAGATGACCGAAGGCCAGAACACGGTGATTGAGCGCCTGGGCGGCCGTCCACATCGGAAACCCACACAATGTAGATACCCCAGATACACCCCCGCGGCACCTGTGCATCCTGCCAGGCCGCTGCACACCCGCAGCCGGTCACGGCTGCCGCCATCCTGCACCTGCCACACCCGCCCGGCCTGCTGTGGCTCTGTGCGGACTGCGCTGAGGATGTCCAGCGGCACCTTGACCGTCCGAACCCGGCCTGCTTGGACCGCTCGAATGACGCTGAGCCGGCTTTGCACTTGAAGCTGCTGTACGGCGCACTGGCCCCTGTGGCCGGCGCATGGCTGGAGGCGACGGCCTGACATGGCAGGGTATAGCGTGCAGGCTTGCAGTGCAGCCCCTCGTCGCACTGGCTGCGCCATGCGTGTGCCAGCCACAGCCTGGACCGCGGCGCACCCGTGCACGTGGTGCAGCAGACCCTGGGCCACGCCTCGCCGGCCACCACCGGCCGCTACACCCCTACCTGGCCAAGTAGGCTCCGGCAGACTGCCTGGCTGCGTAGTCGAACGGCGAACCTTGGCATCCCTTGGTCGGCACGGACCCTCCGAATCGGCGTACCGGGCCGATCGTCGGCTCCAACCGGCCGGCACTGCGCTTCAGTCAAACAGGTTGACGTCGGGACAGGCGGCCGACAGCAGGCCGCCGAACCGATCACCGGTGATGGTGCTGAAGAACAGGTCCCGGACGGCATCCTTCTTGCCTTCATTCCAAGCGTTCCAGGCCGCGGGGGCCAGGCACACCTCCTTGCAATGGACCAGAAGGAACCGCGAAATGCGCCGCGGCTTGCTGGCCGCGGCCCTGAACATCCTGGCCCACGGGGATGTCTCCATTTGCGCCATCCTTTCCCAAGCCTCGGGTAGCGGCTGGGCGGTGCCGTAGTGGTAGGCCACCAGATGTCCGCCCGCATGGGGCACGACCGTGCCCCCCCAGACATCAGAGTTCCCGTTTCCCCAGGAACCCACACCGCAGGCCGCCACCTGCGGCACTCCCGGAATGTTCTGCACGATGTGCCGCACGTGCTCCGACCCCCCTTCGCCGTTCAGGACCTTCAACAGAATCTTCCGGAACCGCGGGCTGTGCCGGTCCCAATGGGGGGTGTTGTTCCACCGGAAAGGGTACCCGGGATACCGCCTGCGGAGCTCCCTGCGGTAGGCCCTGAACGCGGTGTCCCTGTGCAACTGCCGGATCAGGGCCCGATGGAACAGCAGGTTCCGACAGTGTTCATCCAGATCCGACGGGGTCAGGACAGACCGGACATCCAGCTCGTCGATGGGGGTGAACTTCAGATCGCACTGTTTGCAACAGAACTTGGCGGTCGTGGCCACGTCAACGAAAGCCAGATCTGGGTGGGCCTTCCGCTGCACCTGGTCCAGGTATGCCTCCCGCTGCGCCTGGTCCGGTGTCGTCGTCCCCGTTTCAATCAGGGGTTTGCGCAACTTCGGGACCAGCCCCTCGCGATGGGAGAACCAGTACACCTTCCGATTTGCATCGTCCAGCAGGTTCAGCCAACCCCTGGACAAGGCATGGGCATAAAGGAGATCGATGGCGGGTGCCCGGCAGGCGGGGTCGAAGTAGCACCCCTCCACATCCTGTACGCATTCTTGCCAGAGATCGATCGGGTCCATCAGTTTTTGGTTGGCCGCCCGGCGGTCGCGCCGGTTGCCGTTTGCTCTCGGATGGGACATGTCTTTCCTTCGGAATTCTCCGGTTGCGGCCGCCGGGCCTCTAGATGCACCACCTGTGCCTGCGCCGCCACCAGAAGCCGACCCACGCTGGCTGACCTCGATTCATCTGTAGGAGATCTCGAACGCGTCGAGGTTGCGGCCGCCGTGCGGAACCGGGCCGATCTGGTCAATTCCCTCGACTATGCCGGGAGCGTCTCGGTAACCCGAAGATCATCAAGGCCCTGCGCAGCGGTACCGCTGCGCAGGCGAACCCCAATCCAACACCCGGCCCAGCCCCCTTCGCCGATCGTGTTGTCATTCAGAATTGCAGCTTGAGTAGTGGCTCATGGTCGGATCGCAGTGCAGGTAGATCGAACCGGTGGGCTTCAGCACACGCTGCATTTCGAGCAATCGCACGGCCATGTAGGCCAGGTACGACTTGTCACTGTCGGTCATGGCGGCCTGCAGCACCCGGTGCAGGCCGGGATGCTTGGCTTCGATCAGGTTGATCCACTCGGCGTCGACGTCGCTGAGCGTCCACGTGTCCTTGAACTCCGTGCCCGCGGCCTTTGATCCAATCGGTGTGGCGTAGTTAGCGTTCGAGTTGAACGGCGGGTCCAGGTAGATCAGGTCCACCGACTCGCTGTTCATGCCGCGCATGATTTCCAGGTTGTCGCCCGTCCAGATCGTCTGATTTGCCCATTTGCTGGTCATGTGGTTCGACCGTCGCCCGCGGCGACCGGGGACAGACCCACGGACACTGCCCGAAGCATGCCGGCGCGGCTGACCACGGTACCCCTATGTCTCCTGCGTATTGTCCCCAGACCGCTGCTTTGCCCGTTCGTCAATGGCGTCCATTATCAATTCGCGGCAGTCAATGAGCGCGGAGAGCACGTCCGACTCGAAATTCAATTCGTAACTTTGGTATCGGAGGATCGCCATCGAAACGAAATCCGGCTGATGGAATATCGTCAGCGCGTCTGCATCAACCTTCCCCCTTCCGACCTTGCCCTCAGCGCGTTCGTCGATGTGCTCAAACGCATTCCGCATTGCCAGCACTGCATCCTTGGTCTTTTTCACACTGTCCGGGAGGTCCATGCCCGGGCAATATTTCTCAACAAGAGCACACATCATCTGATAGCACCGACCAAGTGCAATGATCGCCACTTCTGCCTCCCCGAGTGAAGAGATGTGTTCCTGCCGGTGCACAATGCCGGATCCCTTTCTTCCCTCATTGCGCGCCTCGATGGCGGACACCCAAAGTGCATGGGCGGCATCCGTCCGCCGGGCAAGGGCGAAAAAGAAGAGAAAGAAGCCCAGTTGCTCCCCCGCGACCTGGTACCACGTCCAGACGGTATTGGCCACCGGTCGGTAACCCCCTACACCAGGCGGGTTGAAGTGCTCGTCTATGTACCGCGAGTTGAATACAAGCCCACCAGACCGGATCACGAGCCTGTCTCCGCGTCCAATGTAGACACCCTCGCCGGTATCCTCTTCACCTCGTCGGAGGGTCCGAGCATAGACGACATTACCCTCCCGTCCATCCGGGACGAGTCTCCCGCTGGTCAGGAAATCACCCTCACCTGATTTGTCGCCTTCGGTTGCCACGATCTCTCCTCGTCTGCCAGAATCCATGTCCAGTCTATACCGGCACTTTAGGGAATCCCGAAAGGATTCCCGTCCCGCCAACGGCCCTATAATGAGCGGAACCGGCTCTCCACAGCCGGTTCCTTCGCCAACCGGAACAACCGGAGGTTCCAATGGCTGGCCAACCCAGTGTAAACCAGGGCCCCGGCGCGCCCGCGGGCACCGTCCGGCAGTTGTACTACGGCGATAATGACGGACGGATCCCGTTGGAAGGCGGACTGACCGCCATCTGTTCGGTCAAGAGCGGCCGCGTCTCGGTCACTGACGTGCGCGAGTTCAAGGGGCTGCTGAACGACAAGCAGGTGGCCTGGGTGTTGATCACGCGCCAGCTGCCCACGCGTCCGATGCGGGAGCTGGCACAGCAATCCGGCCTGGTAGCACCGGAGCAGGAGGGTCTGTATCGACCGGACCCCTTCCCGCGTATACAAACCCTGACCCGGGAGCAGATTCTGACGGGGCAACGGCCCCGGCTGCCCTACGCCACCTAGTCCCGAACCCCCGTCCTGCCAACGGCCAGGCTGAACAATGTCCGATCACCCGCAGGCCCCGCTCCCGTTCGTGGACAACACCGGCGGCCGCACGGTCGACGGCTTCATGCGCGACGAAGTGGTCGGGGCGCGCCGGGTCCTGGTCTGTGTCGGCTACGTTTCCCAAGCCGGCTTGGCGAGCTTGCTCGATTGGCTGGACCTCATGGCCCCCGACGGCGAGCTGCTGCTCCTGGTCGGCATGGCACCGCACAACTGGAAGTTCCTGGCCAAGTCGGCCGACGCCCACGCGACCTACCTCCTGCGCGCCATGCAAACCAAGGCGTCGGAGCTGGACCGTGCGCTGTTGGGGCGGCTGGTCGGCTTTCAAAGCGCGGGCCGGTTGCGGATCCGCCTGCGCGATCCGCGCCACCAGCTGCACGCCAAGCTCTACCTGATCCGGTTGGAGGCGGATCAATGGCAGGGCCTGGCCGGAAGTTCCAACCTCTCGCAGTCCGGGTTGACGGAACCGGGGCATGAGTTCAACCTGGTGCTCGATGCCACAACGGCCGCGGAGGCCGGTCGCTGGCTGGAGGACCAATGGGACGCGCCCGCCTCGCAACCAGCGGACGACGTGTGGAAGGCCCTGTTCAACAAGGCCGCGCCGGCCGGAATGGGTGAGCGGCCCGCCTCGGACCGGACCGACGGCCGTCAAAGCCGCCGGTCCGGATGTTGGGAGCTGGTATTGGGACTGCCGCTGGCCAGCGGCCTGCTGCTGCTCCTGCTGTCCCTGGCAGGATGATGCCCGCATCCCGCGGACGGCACCGCAACCGGCGGGCCGCAGGGCCCGCCATATTGGCCATGGATCCATTGGGCAACCCACCATGAACAGGCACTCCGATCTGACCCGCTTTCTGTCCGAACTGCGGCAAAAGGCACTCCAGGGGGAATATGTGTTTCGGGGCGAACTGAAAGCCGAGGGCCTGGAGGGCCATGCGCGTCCCGTCACGTCTTCCCTCTACCGCTGGGTGCAAAACCACTGTGCGCCCCCAGTCCATTTGACCCCCGGAAGGTTGGCCCCTCCCCGCTTGCAGGAGACCGAGACACGCATGTTGGAGGCCTTGCAGGACAAGATCGCGGACGAAATCAACCTGCTGCTGCCGGAACCCTATGCCAAGACGGACGATTGGAAACTGCTGGCGCGGGTGCAGCATTTCGGTGGTCCGACCAATCTGATTGACTTCACGCGGGATTACCTGGTGGCATTGTTCTTTGCCTGTTACGACCGGAAAGGCGAAGAGAACGGCGGGGGCTGGACAGGCGGTGACGGGCGCATTGTGTTCCTGCCGGAGGCCAACGCGACGATTGTAGACGCACCCATCGGGGACAACCGGGCCATCGCGCAGCGCAGCGTGTTTTGTGTGGAGCAATGCGGCATCCTGCCCGAGGATGCATATGAGAGCCTGTGCGTTCCCAAGTGCCTGAAACGACAATTGCTCATGTATCTGGCCCGATGCCACGGCATCCGCACGGACACGATGTTCCCGGATTTTGCGGGCGCGTTGCGCCATGTGTCGTCCTATGCCACCCTCGATGCCCTGTGGGACCAGGTGTCAATCGCAAACCGACCTTGTTGACTTGGCAGCCTCAGTCAAACAGGTTGACGTCGGGGATGGCGTCCAACGGCGGGCCGCCGAACCGATCACCGGTGATGTTGCTGAAGAACAGGTCCCGGACGGCATTCTGCTTGCCTGCGTCCCAGCGGTGCCAGGCCACGGGGGCCAGACACACCTCCTGGCACCAGGTCAGAAGGAACCGCGAAATGAGCCGCGGCTCGCTGGCCGCGGCCCTGAACATCCCAGCCATCGAGGACATCTCCATCCGCGTCATCCTTTCCCAGGCCCCGGGTAGGGGCAGGGTGGTGCAGAAGTGGAAGGCCACTAGGTGTCCCCCGGTATGGGGCACGACCGTGCACCCCCAGACATCGGAGTTCCCGTTGCCCCAGGAACCCGCGCCGCATCCCGCCACCTGCGGCTCCCCCGGAACGTGCCGCACGATGTGCCGCACGCGCCATGAACTCCCTTTGCCGTTCAGGGCCTTCAACAGAATCTTCCGGGGTCGCTGCAGGTTTTCAATGTCGTGCCTGCCCCAGTGGGGGCTGTCGGCCCACGCAAAGGACAGCCCGGGATCCCGCTTGTAAAGCTCCCTGCAGTAGATCTTGAACTCGGCGTCCTTGTACAACTTCTGGATCACGGCCCGGTGGAACAGCAGGTTCCGACAGTGTTCGTCCAAATCCGACGGTGTCAGGACAGCCCGGACGTCCAGACCGTCGATGGGGTTGAACTTCGGATCGCACTGTTTGCAACAGAACTTGGCGGTCGTGGCCACGTCAACGGAAACCGGATCGGGATAGGCCTCCCGCTGTGCCTGGTCCATGTAGGCCTCCTGCTGCGCCTGGTCCGGTGTCATCGTCGACACCATGTCGATCAGGAGTTTGCGCAACGACGGGACCAACCCCTCGCGATGGGAGAACCAGTACACCTGCTGATTTGCATCGGCCAGCACGCGCTTCAGCCAGGATTTGGATAGGGCATGGGCATCAATGAGATCGTCGGCCTTCGCCTGGCAGGCGGAGTCGAAGTAGCACCCCTCCGCATCCTGTTGGCACTTAGGTCCGAGATCGATCAGGGACATCAGTTGTTTTTTGGCCGCCCGGCGATCGCGCCGGTTGCCGTTTGCTCGCGGATGGGACATGGCTTTCCTTCGGGGTTCTCCGGTTGCGGCCGCCGGGCGGCCAGGCGCACCACCTGTGCCCGCACCTTCGGCGGCACGAAGTCGATGCCCAGCACTCTACGGGATCGGACGCGCGGTGGCCCGGTGCCGATGCAAGGCACATCGTCCCGCAAACGGCCGTTTGTGGCACAGGTCCGGAGCGACGCAACTGCAGCGCTCCGCAAGGCACTGGCCACGGTCTCGAAACCCCGTCCCAAATTCAACGTCTCGCCCGCCCACCAACGTCCGTCTGGACACCATCATGGGCGGGCCGCCGCCCTTCGAGAATGTGGACGGCTCGACGGGCTGGGACATGGCCGAGGTCAGGGAGTGGGCCTATCAGTCGTTCCTCAAGGAGGTAGTCGTTGACTTTGACACCTGCGGACACGACCAGCAGCAGCGGCGGGGGCAGGCCTCCCTCCCGGCACGCCTGCCAGACTGGGTTCGGCACTTGGACCAAGGCCAGCTGCCTGTAGTGGTCGTTTCACAGTTTGTCGAGGCCTCGCAGGCTGCTGCCCGTTGTCATGGGGTCCTGGTCGTAGGTCAAATCAGGGGAGATACTGTAGGTCACAGGACCGCGGATCCCGCTCTCTGGCTCCGAGATCGCCGTCGATGTCGAGGGCGTGCTTCAGGTCGATCTCCGGGGCGAGGACAATCAGCTCGACGGTGCCGTCCGCACCTTGGTGGACACGAAGTCAATGCCCGGCAGCGTCAGCTGCAGACTCGGCTGTGCGTGCTTTAGAATTCTTGCGGCCACGGGAGTTGCACCCGGCTGGGCAGCAGGGTGCGGTCAACACCACTGACGACGGAGGAACCGCGGCAGAACTGGCCGCGGTACTTCACTTCCAACGGCCCCGTGGCGGCCGCCGCAGCCTCTCGCTGGATTCGGTACGCACACACGCCCCCTAAGACACCGGAGGCACACCGTCCATGTCATCCAACGAACCTCCCTGCCCCATTTGGGACGGGGTTGGCCCCGGCCCATTGCCCAGGGAACCACAATACGCCTAATGTGGAATTGGGAGTTGACCAAAAAAGGGGAAGCCGCGCAGAAT